>NZ_QPND01000002.1:0-479383 GCF_003344565.1 Saliphagus sp. LR7
GGTTGCGCATCAGCGCCCAGACGTAGTGGTCAGTCGCGCCCTCGATTTCCCAGATGTCGTCCCAGCCGTCGTCGTCGACGATCTCGCGGACGTCGGCGTGGGTGTGGGGATCCACGATCGGGAGGTCAGCGATCTCCCCGTAGAGGCTCCGTGCGGCCTCGGTCTCGAGCAGGTAGTCGTCGTCGATAAATCCCATACCGGTACTGTCCTGCTGTCGATCATAAAGCTTGGCTCCCGCTCTGACAGCGCTGAATCCATTATAGTTGGATAGATTTTTCGACGGATCTACCGCCGGTCGCTCCTCTGTCGCGGGCGAATCGGCTGCCCTCGAGCCGAGCTGCGCAGTCAGTTCTAAGTAGCGTCGGGGAGAACTCGCTCCATGGGCGGCACAACGGGGCAATCGCTGACGTCGGTCGAGACGGCGTTCACGATCGTTGGACGACTCGCGGAGGTGGGGTGGACGACGCCGACCGAACTCGCAGACACCCTGGAGATGCCCACGAGCACGGCCCACGTCTATCTCAAGACGATGGCGGAGGCGGGGTATCTAGCGAGGGCGGACGGCCGGTACCGGCTGAGTCTCCGCTTTCTCTGTCACGGTGCCCACCTGCGCCGCGAGTTCGAGATCTACGAGGTCGCCGGCCCCGAACTCGCTTCGCTCGCGGAGGCGACCGGCGAGGTCGCGAGCCTCGGCGTCGAGGAGGGCGGCGAGCGGGTCCTCCTCGACAAGGTCGAGGGGGAGAACGCGGTCTACGACAAGGCGCCGACAGGGGAGTTCACCCGCATGCACTGGACCTCGCTGGGGAAGGCGATCCTCGCACACCTCCCCGAGGAGCGCGTCCACGCGATCGTCGACGACCACGGCCTGCCGGAGGCGACCGAGCGGACAATCACCGACCGCGACGAGCTGTTCGCCGAACTCGAGTCGATCCGGGAGAGCGGGTACGCGATCGAGGACGAGGAGCGCCGGGAGAACATCCGGGCGGTCGCCGTCCCGATCTTCACCGACGGCGCGGTCGCCGGCTCGATCTCGGTCTCGGGTCCTGTCTCTCGTTTCTCCGACGCCCGGATCGGAACGGAGCTGGTCGCCGCCCTCGAGGGCCGTGCGAACGTGATCGAACTGCGGCTCCGTCACTACTGACACCTCGCTTTTGATTACGCCCGTATGGCTGTAATTTTATCGTCGTACGGTTCCCGCGGAGGTGGACCGATCAGCTCCGCCGGAAGGATCCAATATAAGTGGATGAGGGGTGAAAGGTCGACGGGCCGGATTCGTCGATCACTGCAACAATCAGTTTTATAGTCCATACGTCCGTTCCCCGACACGGTACCCGGAGTACCACCAATAACCATGACTAACTCCTCCGATTCAGACGACGGTATCGACCGCCGACGCTATCTCCAGTTGGCCGGCGCGGCGGGCCTGCTCGCCGCCGGTTCCGGCACCGCCGGCGCAGCCCGGCCGACCGACCGCACTACGGCCGCCGCGAACGCGCTGGCCGCGGCCGACGACTGGGAGGCGGCGGCCGACGAGCGGATCGCCGACCACCGGATGGCCGACCTCGCGGTCGAGGTCGTCGACGACGAGGGCGAGCCCATAGAGGGCGCCCAGGTCGAGGTTTCGATGACCGACCACGCCTACGAGTTCGGCACGATGATCGCCGCCGAGTTCCTCACCAACGGCACCGAGTGGGGCGAGGAGATCTATACCCCCGAGGATCAGGCGAAGTATCAGGAGACTGTCGAGGACCTGTTCAACACGGTCGTCCTCGAGAACCTCCACAAGTGGAACCTGTGGGAGGACAACGCGGGAATCGCCGACGAGGCCGTCGACTGGGCGATCGAGCGCGGGATGGACGTCCGCGGACACGTCTGTCTGTGGGGCAACGTCGGCGCCTACGCGATTCCGGCGGACGTCGTCGAGGCGATGGGCGTCGAGTGGGAGGCCGGCGGGGCGACCGACCCCGACCACGATCCGGAGTACGTCGTCGAGCGCTCGATGGATCACATCGAGACGATCATCAGCCACTACGGCGACGACATCGCGGAGTGGGAGATCACCAACGAGGTCATCCACCAGCCCGCGATGATCGAGGCCGTCGAGGGCGAGGACGTCGACCCCGTCGAGGCCGAGATCCTGGGCGACTGGTTCGAACACGCCCAAACGGTCGCCGACGAGGAGGGCGTCGACATCGCGATCAACGACTACAACACGCTCGCGGGCGGCTACGAGGACACCCGCGACACCTACGAGCGCCAGATCGAATATCTGGTCGAGGAGCGGGGAATCGACCTCGACGGCGTCGGCTTCCAGTGCCACTTCGCCGACGACGAACGACTCTCCCCCGCGGAGATCACGGCGGGACTCGACCGCTACGAGGGGTACGGCGCCGGATTCCGGGCGACCGAGTTCGACACCTTTCAGGGCGACTGGGCGGACCCCGAGGAACAGGGCGAGTACCTCCGGACGTTCCTGAAGGCCTTCTTCAGCCATCCCGGCACCGACTCCTTCCTCGTCTGGGGTCACTGGGATGGCGTCCACTGGGCGCCCGACTACGACGGCTCCGAGCCCGACGGCGTCCTCTTCGACCAGGAGTGGAACCCGAAGCCGGCCCACGATCACTACACCGACCTCGTCTTCGGGGAGTGGTGGACCGACGAGGACGGCGAGACCGCGGGCGGGAGCTACGAGACCCGCGCATTCAAGGGCGACTACGAGATCACCGTCTGTCACGGCGGCACCGAGCGGACGGTCGAGGCGACCGTCCTCGACGACGAGACGGTCACCGTCAGCCCATACGAGGAGTCGTAGAGTCACCCACCCGCTGTCAGAAACACTAAGTCCGCCGCCCGCGAGGGCGGAGACGTGACACGAGACGACGCCCATCCGACGTACCGCGACGCCGAGGCGCCGGTCGACCGGCGCGTCGAGGACCTGCTCTCCCGGATGACGGTCGAGGAGAAAGCCGCCCAACTGGGATCGGTCAACGCCGACCGCGTGGTCGAAGACGGCGAGGTCGACCGCGAGGCTGCCGAGGAGTGGCTCGGCGAGGGGATCGGTCACCTGACCCGGATCGGCGGCGAGGGCGGACTTTCGCCCGCAGAGGCCGCGCAGGTGACCAACGAACTCCAGGAGATCCTCGGCGAAACCCGGCTGGGCGTCCCCGCGATCCCCCACGAGGAGTGTCTGAGCGGGTATATGGGTCCGGAGGCGACGACGTTCCCCCAGATGATCGGGATGGCGAGCACCTGGAACCCCGAGTTGCTGGGTGAGGTCACCCACACGATCCGGGGCGAACTCGAGGCACTCGGAACGGTTCACGCGCTTTCTCCTGTATTGGACGTCGCGCGTGACCTCCGGTGGGGCCGTGTCGAGGAGACGTTCGGCGAGGACCCCTATCTGATCGCACGGATGGCCGCCGAGTACGTCACGGGTCTCCAGGGCGAGGGCCGCGAGGACGGCATCAGTGCCACGCTCAAACACTTCGTCGGCCACGGCGCGACCGACGGCGGGAAGAACCGCTCGTCGCTCAACGTCGGTCCCCGGGAACTCCGCGAGACCCACCTCTTTCCCTACGAGGCGGTGATCGCCGAAGCCGGTGCCGAGTCGGTGATGAACGCCTACCACGACATCGACGGCGTCCCGTGTGCGAGCTCGGAGTGGCTCCTGACCGACGTCCTGCGGGGCGAGTTCGGGTTCGACGGCACCGTCGTCTCGGACTACTACAGCGTCCGCCACCTGGAGACCGAACACCGCGTCGCGGAGACGAAACCCGAGGCCGGCGCCGCGGCCGTCGAGGCGGGGATCGACGTCGAACTCCCCTACACCGACTACTACGGCGAGTTCCTGGTCGAGGCCGTCGAGAACGGCGACCTCGCAGAGGAGACCCTCGATACCTCCGTCCGCCGAGTGTTGAGAGAGAAAGTCCGAAAGGGCGTTCTCGACGAGCCGACGGTCGATCCCGACGCCGCGGCCGACGCGTTCCACACCGAGAAGGCTCGGGAGGTCACCGCCCGTGCGGCCCGCCAGTCGATGACGCTCCTGAAAAACGACGACGACTTCCTCCCCCTTTCGGGCATCGAGTCGGTCGCCGCCATCGGGCCAAAGGTCGACGACCCCAAGGAGCTGATGGGCGACTACGCCTACGCCGCCCACTACCCCGAGGAGGAGTACGAGGCCGACGCCGTCACGCCGCTTGCCGCGCTCGAAGAGCGCGAGGGGATCGACGTCACTCACGAAGGGGGCTGTACGATCTCGGGGCCCTCCACGGAGGGATTCGACGACGCGGTCACAGCGGCCGATGACGCCGACGTCGCGCTCGCGTTCGTCGGCGCGCGCTCGGCCGTGGACTTCTCGGACGTGGAGGCCGACCAGGAGGAGAAACCGAGCGTCCCCACGAGCGGCGAGGGCTGTGACGTCACCGACCTCGGGCTTCCGGGGGTCCAGGACGAACTCGTTTCCCGCCTCGCCGAGACCGACACCCCGCTCGCGGTCGTCGTCGTCAGCGGCAAGCCCCACTCGATCGAGGACATCGCGGAGAGCGAGGGCGTCGACGCCGTCCTCTACGCCTGGCTGCCCGGCGACGAGGGCGGTCCCGCAATCGCCGACACCCTCTTCGGCGAGACGAACCCCGGCGGGCGCCTTCCCGTCTCGCTGGCGAAGTCCGTCGGCCAGCTCCCGGTCTACTACAACCGGAAGGAAAACACCGCCGAGAAAGAGTACGTCTACACCGACAGCGAGCCGGTCTACCCCTTCGGCTACGGCCTTTCCTACACCGACTTCTCCTACGACGAGTTCTCGCTTTCGACGGAGTCGGTCGCCCCGCTCGGCGAGTTCGAGGCGAGCGTCACGGTCGAAAACGTCGGCGACCGGGCGGGAAGCGAGGTCGTCCAGCTGTATGCCACCCCCGAGAACCCGAGCCAGGCCCGGCCGGTCCAGGAACTGATCGCCTTCGAGCGCGTCGAGCTCGAGGCCGGAGAGTCCGCGCGGGTCACGTTCTCGTTGTCGGCGACCCAGATGGCCTTCCACGACCTGGCGATGGACCTCGCGGTCGAGGAGGGCGACTACGAGCTTCGAGTCGGCCGATCGGCCGCCGACATCGAAGCGAGCGACTCCCTCTCGGTTACCGGGACGAAGCGGGTTCCGCGAAGCGGCCGGACCTACTTCGCGGAGAGCGCAGTCGAGGAGGCGGCGGGCAGCGGGGGGAGCCAGTAGGGTTTTGGGCCGTCCCCCGCCTACGACGGGTATGGCCGACACACACACCCCCGACGGGGACCGGGATCGAGAGGCAGAGGCCGGCGCGGACGTCCGGGTGGGCGTCCGGACGCGGTCCTTGTCGCCCCCGCGCCTGCGATATATCCGCCAGTTAGGCGCGACCGACGTCTTCGTCGATCACGCGGACGTCGACGAGGAGCCCGACGAGTTCAACGACCGCGAGGCCTCGGTCACCCTTGAGGTCGGCCGAGACGCGATCCCCTCCGTGGCCGAGTTGGTAGAGGCCCGCGAGCACGTCGAGGCTGCCGGCCTCACCCTCACCGGGATCCAGTCGCTGCCGTACTCGCTGTACGGCGACGTGATGTTCGACCGCGAGGGCAAGGAGGACGTCATCGAACAGATCGCGACACTGATCCGCAATCTGGGCGAAGCGGGAATCCCCATTCTGGGCTACCAGTGGAATCCCCGCGGCGTGGTACCGATGCGAACTGATCCCGTCGAGATCCGGGGGGGTGCGATCGGAACCGCCTTCGACTACGACGAACTCGAGGCGCCCGACGAGCTCGCGCCCGGAATCGACCGGGAGTACACCGAGGAGGAGTTCTGGGAGAACTACGAGTATTTCCTCGAGCAGGTCCTGCCCGTCGCCGAGGAGGCGGGCGTCGATCTGGCACTGCATCCGGTCGATCCCCCCGTCCTCGAGTCGATGTGTGGCATCCCGCGGCTCTGTCGGAGCGTCGAGAACTTCGAGAAGGCGATGGAGCTCGTTCCGAGCGACAATCACGGACTCAAGCTCTGTTTGGGCTGTTTCTCCCAGATGGGCGAGGACGTCGAGGAGGTTCTGCGAACGTTCGGCGCCCGCGACGAGATCGTCTTCATCCACTTCCGGGACGTCGAGGGCGAGGTCCCGAAATTCCACGAGACGTTCGTCGACGAGGGCAACTTCGACACCAGCGAGGTCGTCAGGACACTCCACGAGATCGGCTACGACGGCGCCGTGATCCCGGATCACGTCCCGCTGATGGAGGGCGACGACGACTGGCGCCACCGTGGCCGGGGCTTTACCGTCGGCTACCTCCGCGGGGTCATCGACACCGTTCGATCGGAACGGCGGTGATTTATTACGGACCGTGTAAACCGTCCGGGTATGGTATCAGACGGCATCCGGGAGGTTCTCGACTCGTTTTCCCACCGGGATTGGGCGGAGTCCGAGGAGGACGCCGGCCCGATCCGCTTCGCGATGGTCGGGCTGGGCTGGTGGACCCGCGATCAGGCGATGCCGGCCGTCGCCGACTCCGGCAGGTGTGAGACGACGGTCGTCGTCAGCGGCTCCGCCGAGAAAGCCGAGGAGGTGGCCGACGACGAAGAGACCGTCGAGGCGGGACTCACCTACGAAGAGTTCCGGGACGGGGAGGCACGTGACGCCTACGACGCGGTCTACGTCTGTACGCCAAACGCCCGCCACCTCGAGCACGTCGAGGCCGCCGCGGAGTTCGGCAAGGCCGTCCTCTGTGAGAAACCGATGGAGGCGACCGTCGAGCGAAGCGAGGACCTCGTCGACGCCTGCGAGGACGTCCCGGCGATGATCGCCTACCGGATGCACACCGAGCCGGTCGTCCGCCGGGCGCGCGAACTCGTTCGGGAGGGGGCGATCGGCGAGCCGGTCCACGTCCACGGCGACATGTCCCAGAGCATCGTCGGCTGGGGTGCCGATCAGTGGCGCCTCGACCCCGAGCTGGCGGGCTACGGAACGAGCGTGATGGATCTCGGCATCTACTCGGTCAACACCGCCCGTTTCGTCCTCGACCGGGATCCCGTCTCCGCGACGGCGACGATGCGAAGCAACCACGACTACTTCACGGAGGTTCCCGACGAGGTCGCCGCCTTCACCGTCGCCTACGAGGACGCCGTCCTCGCGAGTTTCACTGCGAGCCAGAACGCGGATCTGGGGAGCCACCTCCGGATCGTCGGCTCCGAGGGGACCCTCCTGATCGAGCCGGCCTTCCACGGCGAATGCACTCTCGAACTCTCGGTGGGGGAGACGACCGTCGAGATCGACTCGCCGGAGGTCGATCAGATGGAAGAGGAGTTCGAGTACTTCGCCGACTGCCTGCTTGCCGACCGCGAGCCCGAAGCTACGCCCGCACACGGCCTCGTTGACATGCGGGCGCTCGAAGCGATCTACGAGTCGGCCGAAACCGGCGAACGGGTCGAGTGCTGACGGGTCCTGTTCTCCGAAAGTACACCTCCGTGTTCTATACACGAACACAGTTCGAGTGTCGAACATTCCTGTTCGGTCCGGTCCACCGTTCTCTCACGTTCCTACGGCTGTAACAGGGCCGAGATCGGCGCTTCAGTCGACGGGGCTGTCGGATGGGGATCGGTCGGGGCCGAACCGACGCCGTGGCGGCCCCAACACATAGGGAACGCTCCCCTCTTTCTCCACCAACCGGGTTCGCTGCTAGAGGACCGTCGCCGAGCCGCGGCGAACCCCGCCCGAACCGTAAGGGACGTGTACCGGGACGCCGAACCGACGCCCGTGAGCGAAACAAACCGGAACTACGTGGGCGGCGAGTGGACGGAGGCAGGGACGGGCGAGACCTTCGAGACGGTCAACCCCGCGGACCCGAGCGAAGTAGTGGCGGAGTACCAGCAATCGGACGAAGAGGACGCCGCGGAGGCAGTGGAGGCCGCGGCGGCGGCCGAAGACGAGTGGGCGAACACGCCCGCGCCCCAGCGGGGGGCGATCCTGCGCGAGGCCGCGGGGATCCTCGCCGACCGGAAACAGAAACTCACTGAGGAGCTGACCCGCGAGGAGGGGAAAACCCACGCGGAAGCAGGTGGTGAAGTCCAGCGGACGATCGACATCTTCTACTACTACGCCGAGAAGACCCGCGACCTCGGCGGGAAGGTCAAGTCCCCCAGCAGCCAGCACACGAACCTGTATACGGTCGCCGAGCCCGTGGGCGTCGCGGGGCTGATCACGCCGTGGAACTACCCCATCGCGATCCCCGCATGGAAGATCGCGCCCGCGCTCGCCGCGGGCAACACCTTGGTGCACAAGCCGGCGTCGATCGCGGCGGGGCCCTCCGTGGCGATCTTCGAAGCGCTCGACGAGGCAGGGCTCCCGGACGGCGTCGCGAACCTCGTGACGGGTCCAGGTAGCAGCGTCGGGGATACGATCTCCACGCACGACGAGGTCGACGCCGTGTCGTTCACCGGATCTGGCGAGGTCGGCCAGATGGTGTACGACGCGGCGACCCAGGCGGGCAAGCGCGCCCAGACCGAGATGGGCGGCAAAAACCCCACGGTGGTCTCCTCGAGCGCGGACGTCGAAGAAGCAGCGGAGATCGTCGCCAACGGCCGCTTCGGCGTCACCGGCCAGGCGTGTACCGCCTGCTCCAGAGCGATCGTCCACACGGACGTCTACGAGGAGTTCGTCGAGGCCATCGTCGAGGAGGCCGAATCCATCGAGGTCGGCCCGGGTGACGAGTACGACATGGGCCCGCAGGTCTCCGAGGACGAACTCGAGGGCACCCTTGAGTACATCGACGTCGCCAAAGAAGAGGGCGCCCGCCTCGTCGCGGGCGGCGACACCCTGTCGGGCGACCGCTTCGGCGAGGGCTACTTCGTCGAACCCACGGTGTTCGCCGACGTCGAGAGCGATTACCGCATCGCCCAAGAAGAAGTGTTCGGCCCGGTCCTCGCCGTGATCGAGGTCGAGGACTTCGAGGAGGGCCTCGACGTAGCGAACGACGTGCGCTACGGCCTCTCCGCATCGATCGTCACCGACGACCACACGGAAGCCGAGCGGTTCGTCGAAGAGATCGAAGCCGGGGTCGCGAAGGTCAACGCGAAGACTACGGGTCTGGAGCTCCACGTGCCCTTCGGCGGGTTCAAGGAGTCCTCTTCGGAGACCTGGCGCGAGCAGGGCGACGCCGGACTGGACTTCTACACGATCGACAAGACCGTCTACGACAACTTCTGAGGGCGTCGACGGACCGTTTTCGTTTCTCTCTTTCTCGCCTGGCCGTTCGGGAGCATCGCGTTTCAGGAACCATATTATATGTGTCTATTTCGATTACCTCGACAGGTACTGATATTATCCGTCACGGATCGAATCACTTTACCACCGGTCGCCGTATGGGCGCGTATGGACCTGGCAACCGGGGTCGGCGATTTCTCGCGGCGGGACTGGCAGCGTATCGAGGACGGGGAGCTCCGGCTCGCTCTGATCGGGCTGGGCTGGTGGACCGTCGACGTCGCGATCCCGGCGATCGAGGAGGGAGACCTCTGTGCAACGACGGTACTCGTGAGCAGCTCGACCGAGAAGGCCGAGCGGATCGCGGCCGAAAACGGCGTCGAGACCGGGATCTCCTACGAGGAGTTCCACGACGGCGAGGCGGCCGAGGAGTACGACGCGGTCTACGTCGGGACGCCCAACGCCCTCCATCTCGAGTACGTCGAGACCGCCGCCGACCTCGGCAAGGCAGTGCTCTGTGAGAAACCCCTCGAGGCGACCGTCGAGCGCGCCGAGAAACTGGTCGAGGCCGCGGAGGGGGAGGTTCCGCTGATGACGGCCTACCGGATGCAGACCGAGCCCGCGGTCCGGCGGTCGCGGGAGCTGATCGAGGCGGGGTTCGTCGGCGATCCGGTTTCGGTCAAGAGTACCAACACCCAGCCGTTGCTCGAGATGATCCCAGATCCCGATCAGTGGCGACTGAATCCCGATCTGGCTGGATACGGCGCGAGCGTGATGGACCTGGGGATCTACTCGATCAACACCGCGCGATACCTCCTCGACCGGGAGCCGGTTTCGGCGCGAGCGACGATGCGGTCGGACGATGAGGCGTTCGCGGACGTCCCCGACGAGGTCGCGGAGTTCACGCTCACTTTCGAGGGAGGGGTTCCCCTAGAAGCGACGGCGAGCCAGAACGCCCAGGAGGACACCTCCCTCACGCTGATCGGGACCGAGGGTTCGATCGAACTCGATCCGGCGTTTCACGGCGAGGCGACGCTACACGTCTCGAAAGGGGACGTCCGGGCCGAAATCGAGGATACGGGAATCGACGCGACCGGTGAGATGCGCGAGGAGTTCGACTACTTCGCCGACCGCGTCCTGTCGGGCGGCGACATCGGCCCCGATGGCCACGAGGGGCTCGCGGACATGCGCGCGATCAGGGCGATCCACGAGGCCGCCGACCACGACGACGCGGTCGACATCTAATTTCTTGTCGATATCTCGTCTATCATATTGGATTGGTACGTAATGGCAGTACGTCGACGGAACGACTAAGTAGGGGAGCATCGAACCGCGGCGTATGCCACCACGGGACGGCCACGTCGTGTTGAGCGGGTTCGCGGACGAGATCGCCGAGTCGTTCGACGAGCAACTCGAAGTTCTAGAGCGGGAGGGCATCGGAGCACTGGATCTCCGGACCGTAGACGGGTCCGGCGTCCTCGATCTGTCCGACGAGGAGGTCGAGGACGTGCGAGAGCGCCTCGACCGGGCGGGGGTCGCGGTCTCCTCGATCGGGTCGCCGATCGGGAAGATCCCGATCACCGACGACTTCGAACCTCACTTCGAGGAGTTCGAGCGGGCGATCGAACTCGCGGGAGCGTTCGACGCCGACTACGTCCGGCTCTTCTCGTACTACATCCCGGAGGGCGACGAGCCCGAAACCCACCGCGAGGAGGTCCTCCGGCGGATGGAACGGAAGGCCGCGCGCGCCGAGGAGGCGGGCGTCGTCCTCGTCCACGAGAACGAAAAGCGGATCTACGGCGATACGCCCGGGCGATGCCGGGACGTCTTCGAGAGCGTGGATTCGCCCGCACTGCGGGCGGCGTTCGACCCCGCGAACTTCCTCGAGATCGGCGTCTCGCCCTATCCCGAGGCCCTGCTCGACCTGATCGAGTACGTCGAACAGCTCCACGTCAAGGACTGCGTCTACGGCGAGGAGGGCGCGATCCGGGTTGCCGGCGAGGGCGACGGCTCCTTCTCCGAGACCGTCGCAGCGCTCGATCGCCGGGGCTGGGAGGGGTACGCCTCGCTGGAGCCCCACCTCGACATCGCGGGCGAGCGAAGCGGGTTTTCGGGGCCGGAGGGCTACGGCCGTGCGGCGGAGGCGTTCCGGGGCGTTCTCGAAGAAGAGGGCGTGAGCTACGAGTAGCCCTCGCTCGCCGGGTGCCGAAACACTTTTTTCGGGGCTGGGGGTCGTATACGTCGATGGAGATCACCAGCGTCAGTGCAACGAACGTCGGTACCGAGTCGTGGGGCGAGTTCGTCGAGTTCCCGCTCGTCACCGTGATGAGCGGCTACGAGGAGTATCGCAACGCGGAAGGCGAGAACCCCCAGGCCCGCCGAAAGTGGATGGGACCGGTCGGCGACGTCGTCGTCGAAGTCGAGACCGACGCGGGGATCACGGGCGTCGGCCAGGGCAACTGGGCGACGGGTGCGATCTCGACGATCGTAGATGAGACCCTCTCCAAATTGGTCGTCGGCGAGGACCCCCGCGAGCGCGAGAAGCTCTGGGACCAGATGTACCGAGCGACGATCCCGTTCGGCCGGAAGGGCGCGGCGATCGAGGCGATCAGCGCCGTCGATCTCGCACTGTGGGACATCGCGGGCAAGGAGGCCGAGAAGCCGGTGTACGAACTGCTGGGCGGCCCGACCAAAGAGGAGATCGACTGCTATGCGAGCAACCTCCACCCCGTCGATCACGAGATCCTCGAGCGAGAGGCCCTCGAGTACGCCGAGGCCGGCTTCGAGACGATGAAGCTTCGATTCCGTCATGGGCCGGAGGCGGGCCGATCGGGGATGAAAGAAAACGAGAAGATCGTCGAGACCGTTCGGGACGCGGTCGGCGACGACCTCGCCATCGCGGGCGACGCCTACATGGGCTGGTCCGTGAAGTACGCAAAGGAGATGACCCAGCGCCTGGAACCGTACGACATGGCATGGGTCGAAGAACCCGTGATCCCCGACGACATCGACGGCTACGCCGCCGTTCGTGAAGCGGCTCCGATGCCGATCTCGGGTGGCGAACACGAGTTCACCCGCTGGGGCCACGAGGAACTCCTCGAACGCGGCGCTGTGGACATCCTCCAGCCCGACGTCCACCGCTGTGGCGGGCTCACGGAACTGTTGAAGATCGACGCGCTGGCCTCGACCCACGACGTGCCGGTGGTCCCGCATACGGGAACCAACCCCCACCTCCACTTCATCGCGGCCTCGACGAACGCGCCGATGGCGGAGTACTTCCCGATCCCCGAGTGGTACCAGGAGCGCCAGGGCGAGAAAGAGTCGACGTACGCCGACGCGATCTACGCGAACCCGCCCCAGGCCGAGGACGGGACGCTCTCGCTTCCCGATGGAACGGGTCTGAGTTCGGAGTTGAACCGCGAGGCCGTCGAGCACTTCGCGGTTGAGCCATGAGCGGGGAGATCGACTTCGAGTTCAACGTCCCCGTGTTCGCGGGCGCCCCCGAGGAGGGCGACGAGGAACCGGTCCATCGGGACACGCCTCGTCTCGAGGAGTTGGACTGGGAACAAACCAAAGAATCGGTCGTGCTGGCCGAGGAGTTGGGCTTCGACGCCGCGTGGGCGCCCGACCACCTGATGCTCGGGCGCGAGAAGGCCGAGTACGAGTGCTGGACGCTCTTGAGCGCGATCGCGGGCTTCACCGACGAGATCGACGTCGGCTCGCTCGTGCTCTGTAACGACTATCGGAACCCCACGCTGGTCGCGAAGATGGCCGCGACCCTCGACGTCGTTTCGGAGGGTAGGCTCCAGCTCGGCCTGGGTGCGGGCTGGCACGAACCCGAGTACGAGGCCTACGGCTGGGAGTATCGTGACGGGTTCGAACGACTGATGCGCCTGGACGAGGCGATCCGGCTGATGAAGGCGATGTGGGCGACCGACCCCGGCGAGGGGGCGAGTTTTGCGGGCGAGCGCTACGAGATCGAGGATGCTCATTGTGAGCCAGGTCCGGTCCAAGAGCCACACCCGCCGATCCTCGTCGGGGGGACCGGCGAGGAGGTCACCCTCAAGCTGGTCGCGAAACACGCCGACGTCTGGAACACCGACGTCTTCAACGGCGACCCCGACACCCTCGAACACAAGATCGGCGTCATCGAGGACCACTGCGAGACCGTCGGGCGCGACCCCGACGAGATCGAGTACTCCTGGGACGGCCACGTCATCTGTACGCGCGACGAGGAGAAGTTAGAGGAGCTGGTCGATCTGATGACGCCGATCCAGTTCGAAGCCGAGTACCAGGACAGAGCACCCATCGAGACCGTCGCGGACGCCCGCGAGTACTTCGTGATGGGCACGCCCGAGGAGTGTGCGGAGGCGATCAAGGAACGCCTCGCGGTCGGCGTCACGAAGTTCCAGGGCTGGTTCGTCGACTTCCCCGACACCGACGGGATGGAACTGTTCGCCGACGAAGTGATGCCCGTGTTCGCGTAGCACGATCCGTGAAACCCGTCCGGTAATGCCGAAGCACCCGTTACGGTGGTACGATCGTAATGCACCCTCCGGAGAGTCCGAAGGAGCCACCTTTCGGTCGTCCTCAGTGGTCGGCATCGATTCGAATGATCACCGTCTCCACAGTCCAGTCCTCGGGACGCGAGCATCTCGTCGTCCGGGTTTCGGCGTTTGGACAAGGCGGGACGTCGTGGATCGGCTGCTCGAGGGACCGATATCCGGCCGGCCCCGCCGTATTTCGACGATGAATTTCCCATCTCGGGATCCCGGTCTTCGAGCGGTTCGACGGGTTCGTGAGGACCTTCCGGTGTTCTCTCGCCGATTGCGCGGATGTCGTCCGTGGGGGCGTGATGACTGTGGCTGGAGATGTCGGCCTAGGCTCTCTCGAACCGGTAGAGACGATCACGCGGACCCCACGTCGGTCACGGCCGCTGTGAGTGTCGCTCCTCTTCGTGTTCGTCCCCGTGCCGTAGTCGATCACGGGGTATCCATGATGGGGACACCAACCTCGGTTCGAGATGGATCGTGAGTCGCGCCTCCGGCCGTCATCGGTTTCCGGTTTCTGCTGGGGAACACGGGCTGGTAGTGGGTCTGTCCCACCCTTTCCGTTCGGCATGATCGGACAGATTGCCTGTGTGCTACTTGGATCACTGGCCGGAGAGGGACGTTCCGGAGACGTCTGGCCGTTCGCCGGACGACCGGGCCATTTCCACGCGTGGCCAGCCGCTTCGGCCAGTTCTGTTAGTCCGTCCGACATCGATACTTAGCGAGTGCCCGACCGTGTGGGAGCACTTAGACGAGCGAGGAGGTCGTACTGACCGGCCGACTTATTACAATCTCATGCTCGTCGGAGTTCCCCGGACGGGAACGATCGGATCCGTCCGATAATGCCGAACGGATCAGTCTACCTGTGGGATGACCTCCTCGCCGAACAGCCGGATCTGGTCTTCGACCAGGTCCTTTGGCATCCCGGAGTGGTGGAATCGGAGCGCGAGCTGATCGAGCGGGAACCGCTCGCGGATCGCCTCGATCTGGTCGACGATCTGGTCGGGCGTGCCGTAGATGAAGCGGTCGTCGGCGAGCTCCTCGAAGTCCTCGACGCTGTCGGCGGTCATCAGCGGGTGAGAGAACTCCCCGCCGTACTCCTCCATGTAGGTCTCGTGGAGGTACTCCTTGCGCTCCATCACTTCCTCTTCGGTTTCGGCGATGACGGCCTCGCGCATCAGCGGATGATCGATCTCGTCCCACTCCTGGGCGGAGTCGGCGATGTGCTCGCGCTGGAGTTCCTTGCGGTCCTCGACGATGCCGAGGTCGGCGACGACGCCGGGGACCCAGGCGTCGGAGAACTTCGCCGAGCGGGCGATCTGCTTGTCTCCCCAGCCGCCGATCCACAGCGGCGGGCGCGGCTCCTGAACGGTATCGGGGAGGGGTTCCCAGTCCTCGACCGTGAAGAACGGACAGTCGTAGCTGATCGGCTCTTCGGCCTCGAAGAACTCCTCGATGAACTGGATCCCCTCGATCATCCGGCCGGCGCGCTCGTCCATCGGGACGCCGAACGCCTCGAACTCCTTTTCGACGTAACCTAGGCCGACGCCCAGCGTCAGCCGGCCGTCGGAGATGTTGTCGAGCATCGCCGCGCGCTGGGCGACGTGCAGCGGGTGGTACAGCGGGAGGATCAACACGGAGGTGACGAGCTCGAGTTCTTCGGTCCCCTCGGCGATGCTGGTCAGGCGAGTCAGCGGCGAGGGCCAGTAGTTGTCGCCCTCGGTGGCCTGGTGGTCGTTGACCCAGCAGGTTTCGAAGCCGACGTCCTCGGCGAGCTTACACTGGTCTACGACGCCCGTCCACCGATCGCCGCCCTCGATTGGAAAGATCCCGAATTTCATGTGTCACTGTCGCTATCGCCTATACTCCTACTTACCTCTTGTGCTACTCCCTCTCGCGTTCCTGTTCGGCGCCGGGGAACCCGAACGCCGTGGATACCTTCACGTACCCTCGGAGGGATATGATCCGCCGGGATGCTGCCGGCACCTCCCTAGAACTGGCCGAAGACGTCCCACTCGAAATAGGTGATGGCGGCGGAGATGGTGAGCATCACGAGACAGAGCCCCGCCGTGATCACGGCGACGACGTACGAGCCGCTTCCGGGCTCGAGGTAGGGAGCGGAGAACGCGAGCAACACCAGGAAGAGGACGTTGACGCCGACGATCACCTTCAGGACGGGCCGAGTGCGTTCCATCGGTTGGAACACGGTCGCGGGCGTGGAAATAGCTTGCTCTCGAAGGGGTGTCGAAACGGCGCCAGGGTTCCGGGGAGGCAGGCGTTCGGTCGGTCAGCCGAGAGTCGGAACGGCGAACTAACCGAATAGTTTATGTAGGTAGACCTAAAATCGGGGGGCATGCCATTCAGTAGCGATCGGCATCGGGAGCTCACACGGCGAGACGCTGTCAAGTACGGGCTGGTCGGGGGAACCGTACTCGCGGCAGGCTGTCTCGGCGGTGACGGTGGGAACGGAAACGGGAACGGGAACGCCAGCGGCAACGGGAACGGCGATGGAAACGACAGCGGGAACGGTGGCAACGGCGTCTCCGAGGACCAGTACGCCGATCCCGTCGAGGAACGCGTCGACAGACGGTTCACCAAGGCGCTACACCGGGGAACGTACGAGATCCAGAACGCGTCCTGGAACCCCTACGATCCGACCGGGGAGATGGCGAACTTCGACCCCCCGGGACTGATTTACGATCCGCTGCTCATCCACTACCAGAGCCACGATACGTTTCAGGGCGTCATCGCCAACAACTGGGAGAAAGAAGACCAGTCGATCCTCCTCGAGCTGAACGACGACTGGACCTGGCACAACGGCGATCCGGTCACGGCCCACGACTTGAAGACCGACAAGGACATCGACTTTCGCATCTCCGAAATCACGAGTCCGGACTCGCCAGCGAGCAGCTACATCGAGGACTACGAGGTCGTCGACGACTACGCCATCCGGTACCATCTGGTCGACGACTTCACCATCGAGTCGGTTCTGATCAACGAACTCGCAAACAACCTCGTGATCATCAAGGAGGACTTTGGCGATCCCTCCTACGGCCAGTGGCGCGACGACCTCATGGACGCCGAGGGCGACGGGGCGACCCAGCTCGTCTCGGAGTTCCAGGAGTGGTCCCCCAGCATCGACGAGATCATCGGGAACGGTCCGTTCCAGATCAGCGAAACCACCGACACCACGTTCGTCGGCGAGGTCTACGAGGACCATCCCAACGCCGAAAACATCTACTTCAGCGAGTACGCGATCGAGAGCCACGACGACAAGGTGCTCGCGTTCGTCGAGGACGAGGTCGATGCGATTCCGTTCGCGCTCCCCGCCTCGCCGGACGTCATGCAGCAGGTTCCCGACCACTACCGGATCAACCGCGATTACAACCATCTATGGTCGGTCCTGTTCAACTTCGGGAACTACGATATGCCGGCCTCGCCGGCGACTAATCCGAGCCACCAGCCCATCACTGCCGACCGTCGCGTCCGCCAGGCGATCTCCTGTGCGCTCAGCCGCCAAGATATCGCGACGTCGGTTCCCGAACAGTACGAACTCTACGAGCTCCCCCCGACCTTCCTCAATCAGACCGCAGTCGACAACGGACGGGTCGATATCGAGGGGTACGACAACTACGATCGGGATCAGGAGCGAGCCACGGCGCTCATGGAGGAGGCCGGTTACGAACGCCAGGACGGCCAGTGGGTCGACGAGAACGGCGAACAGGCCGAGCTCATCCTGTTGGGCCAGTCGAGCGTCTCCGTCCAGGTCGACGGGCTGGACTCGGTTCAGTACCAGATGGAGGAGTTCGGCTTCGACGTCACTCTGAACGCGGTCGACGAGGCGACCTACGGCGAGAGCCGGTTCAACGGGGACCACGACATTCTCTTCGACAACCACCCAATATTCTCCGTCATGGGTCTGACGTACGTCGAGGCGATCTGGGAGTGGTTCCTCCAGTTGAACCACGCGGACTACCCCGACGGCGAGTGGGAGATTCCCGCCGAAGTCGGTAACCCCGATGCCGAGGACACCATGACGATCAACGTCATGGACCAGATCCAGCAGCTCCACCTCACCGGTGACGACGAGTACCTCGCGAACCTCACGTGGTGGTACAACCAGGTCCTGCCGATGTACGGCTGCGTCGTCGGCCGCGACTACGGCGGGATCCAGGCCGAGGACTGGCACGTCGACGCGCCCGAGGAACTGCTCGACAACCGGGTCGCCGAGTTCAATCTGACGAAGGTCCCCGACGCCGAACTCATCCCCCGCCAGGAGTAGCCCGGTTCGGGGCCCGCACCGACAACGACTTACGACAACATTAATCACACCACACATCGCTTTCACACTATGGACTGGAAAATACGACGGTTCGGCCAAGCCGCGTTCACCGTCTGGGCGGTGATGACGCTGGCGTTTTTCTTAACGCGCATGATGCCCGGCAACCCCGTTGACGCCTTCGTTGCTCAGGTGGGCCCCCAGCTAGACAACCCCCAGGAAGCCTACGAGATGGCGGAGATCTATATGAACATCAACCCCGAGGCGCCGATGCACGTCGCCTACTGGAACTACATGACCTCCATGATGGTCGGGGACATGGGTCAGTCGATGAGCCAGAACGCTCCCGTCGCCCAGATCATGGCCGAAGCGATCCCGTGGACGCTGTTCGTGATGAGCTGGGCGATCTTCATCGGCTTCGCCGTCGGAATCTCGATCGGCGCGCTCATGGCCTACTGGGAGGGAACCAAATTCGACGTCGCGCTCACCGGCTACGCGACCGTCATTACCTCCATCCCGTTCTACGTGCTCGCCTTGCTCCTCCTCATCACCTTCGCCTACCGGCTCGGCTGGTTCCCGACGTCGGGCCGCCGTCCGGAGGGCGTCACTGCCGGCTTCAACCTCCCGTTCATCACGGGTATCGTCCACCACGCGGCGTTGCCCGTCTTCTCGATGTTCGTCGGCAGCGGCGTGGCCTCGCTGACGATGCGGGGCAACAGCATCCGTGTCCTCGGCGAGGACTACCTCCGGGTCGCCCGCCTCCGGGGCCTCCCCGACCGGACGATCGCGGTCCGGTACATCGCCCGCAATGCGATCCTCCCGATGTACACCGGGCTGATGATCGCCATCGGCTCGATGTTCGGCGGCGCGGTCGTCTTAGAGGAGATCTTCACCTACCGCGGGATGGGGTACTACATGATCCAGGCGGTCAGGGCACGAGACTACCCGCTGATGATGGGTGCCTTCACGATCATCACGATCGCCGTCGTCATCGCCCTGCTCGTCGCCGACCTGACCTACGGCAAGATCGACCCCCGTGCAGGAAACGAGGCCAATGACTCGTTCTGACGATCCACCCATGACCGACGATGACCACGCCGAGACGCGCCGACGGAGCGACACGAACCGGATGGGCGACCTCGTGCCCGGTGACCCCGGAGACCGGGGCGCGGACGAAACGGTCCGAAGCGACGGCGGCACCGTCGGCTCGCCGTTCGAGACGACCTCGAGCGTCGAGGAGACCCGCGGCGACCGCCTCGATCGCCTCTTTGAGGACTACGTCCGGACTCCCTGGTCGATCATGCGCCAGGACTGGCGGGCGCTCGCCGGACTGTCGATCCTCGGGTTTTACGTCCTCGTCGGGACCCTCGGTGTCTACCTCGTCGAGAACACTCATCCCGGCGACGGTCCACAGCTACTGGGTGCGTTCCAGAACTGGGAGTTCCCCCTTGGAACGACCTCGTCAGGTCGGGACGTCTTTGCGATGGCCGTTCACTCGACGCCGTCGATTCTCATCATGATGGCTTCGGGTGCCCTGTTCACTATCGGCGTGGGCACGGCCTTCGGCATCGTTGCCGGCTACAAGGGCGGCATGGTCGACACCGTACTCAGCACGATCACCGACGTCTTCATCAACATCCCCGGACTGCCGCTCGTGATCGTCCTCGCGACGCTCCTGTCGGATTGGATCAACAACCCCGTCACGCTCGGGATCCTGCTGGCGGTCGCCGCGTGGGCGGGGCTGGCCCGGGCGATCCGGTCGCAGGTGCTGACGATCCGAAACGAATCGTTCATCGAGTCGGCACGGGCGATCGACCTCTCGACGCGATGGATCCTCACCAAGGAGATCCTTCCGCACCTGATGCCCTATGTCGTCGTCAACATGGTCAACGCGGCCCGTTACATCATCTTCGCGGCCGTCGCGCTGTACTTCCTGGGCGTCCTCCCGTTCTCGGACGCCAACTGGGGTGTCATGCTGAACAACGCCTACAGCGCGGGGGCGCTCTACCGGCCCGATGCCTACCACTGGCTGCTCGTCCCCATGATCGCCATCTCGGGGATCGCGATCGGGTTCATCCTGCTGGCCCAGTCGCTGGACCGGGTGTTCAACCCCCGGGCCAGGGCCCGCCACCAGGGCGGGGAAGAGGACGAACCGATGGAACCGGACGCCGAAGACGAAGCCATGGACGTGATGCAAGTATGATTCCACGCACGATTCAGCACGCTTTCACTGACGACTCAGCACTGTCGACGACGGAGGTCCCACGATGACGATCACCGGCTCGGACGCGACCGCCGACGTCCCGGACGGGGACGTCGTCGTCCGACTTCGGGACACCTCGGTCCAGTTCGGAATGGACCGCGGAAAATCGACGGTTTTGAACGAGGTCGACGCCGACGTTCGCCGCGGCGAGGTCCTCGGCGTGATCGGGGAGTCCGGCTCCGGCAAGTCGATGTTCGCCTCGGCGCTGCTCGACGCGGTCCCCGAACCCGGCGTCACGACCGGAGAGGTCACCTACTTCCCCGACGACGGCGAACCGGTCTCCGTTACCGACCTCTCGAAGGCGGAGCTCCGATCGCTACGCTGGGAGGAGATCTCGATGGTGTTCCAGGGCGCGATGAGTTCGTTCAACCCGGTGGTGACGATCCGTACCCACTTCGTCGAGACGCTCTCGGCCCACGACTACGACATCGATCGGGGCCTGGCACGCGCGAAGGACCTGCTCGCGGATCTCTACCTCGATCCCGAGCGGATGCTCGAGTCCTACCCCCACGAGCTCAGCGGCGGGATGAAACAGCGGGTGCTGATCGCACTCTCGCTCGTGCTCGATCCGGAGGTGCTCGTGATGGACGAGCCGACCGCCGCCCTCGACCTTCTAATGCAGCGCTCGATCATCTCGCTGTTGGAAGAGATCAAGGACAAACACGATCTGACTATCGTTTTCATCACCCACGACCTCCCGCTGGTCGCCGACCTCGCCGACCGCCTTGCCGTGTTGTACGCCTTCGAGTTCGCGGAGGTCGGTCCGGCCGAGGAGGTCTTAGAGAGGCCAGCCCATCCCTACACGCGGGCGCTGTTGAACGCAACGCCGAACCTCTCGGCACCGTTAGAGGAGATGCGCCCGATCGAGGGCGAGAGCCCCGATCCGGTGAACATCCCGAAGGGCTGTTCGTACCACCCGCGGTGTCCGCTCGCCGACGGGGAGTGTCGGGACATCGATCCGGGTCCCTACGACGCGGGCGCCGACCACGACGTCCACTGTCACCACTGGGAGCAGTCGATCGAGGACCTCGACGTTGCCTTCGAGGAGGCCGCCGACGTGGGCACGCGACCCAGTGCCGCCGAGACAGCGTCGGGCGAGCCGGTGGTCTCGCTGTCGGACGTCGAAGTCACCTTCGGCTCGGCCAACGACGGCTGGTTCGACTTCGGCGACGACGAGACGGTGACCGCGGTCGACGGCGTGAGCTTCGACATCTACGAGAACGACGTTCTGGTCCTCGTCGGCGAGTCGGGGTGTGGGAAGACCACCCTGGGAAAGACCGCCGTGGGACTCCAGAAACCGACCGGCGGGACCGTCGAGTACCGAGGCCGGGACGTCTGGGAGGGTGCCTCCGGCAGCTCGCTGACGGATGACGAGGCCCGGCGGGCGCTCCAGATCGTCCACCAGGACCCGGGAAGCTCGCTGAACTCCCACCAGCGGGTGCGGACGATCCTCGAACAACCGCTCAAACGGTGGCATCCCGACCTCGACGGCAACGACCGCCGTGAGCGGATCCTCGGGATGCTCGAGTACGTCGGGATCAGTCCACCGGGGGACTACGTCGACCGGTATCCCCACCAGCTCTCGGGCGGGGAGAAACAGCGCGTCGCCCTGATCCGGTCGATGCTGATCAACCCGGACCTGATCCTGGCCGACGAGGCCGTAAGCGCGCTGGACGTCTCTCTGCGGGTCGGGATGATGGACATGATGATCGACCTCCAGGACTCGTTCAACACGTCCTTCCTCGCCGTCTCCCACGACCTCTCGAACGCCCGGTACTTAGCGGAGAAGACGGGCGGCCGGATCGGCGTGATGTACCTGGGCGAACTGGTCGAGATCGGGCCCGCCGAGCAGATCATCCACGACCCCCAGCATCCCTACACCCAGGCGCTGCGGTGGGCGACGCCGGAACTCGGCTCGGAAACCGAGGAGACCGAGAGCCCGATCCGGTCGATCGACATTCCCGACCCGAAGAACCCGCCGTCGGGCTGTCGATACCACACCCGCTGTCCCGAGGCCCGCGAGGTCTGTGTGGAACGCGAGCCGGAGCTGGTCGACATCGGCGGGGGCGCGAGCCAACCGACGGCCTGCTTCCGGGCCCAGGACGATCCCGACTACCGAACGAGCGAGTCGATCATCGACGACGTGTAGTCGATTTCGTCGTTCGAACGAACTCGATACAATAGCCCCGAGGTTTGTACGTTAGATCGTCTCCATATCCGGTGTTTGTGGATCATCCGTTCCGTGGCCGAGTTACTTCCTCGGCCACTGCGGCTGGTTGTAGCTGACGTTCTGCTATCAGGCCGACGGGTCGAGGAAGGCGAACAGCTGGTTGTCCGTGCTGGTCACGTCCCAGTGGCGGATGTCCGCGCCCGGTTCGGGGTCGCGCTCCCAGACGTCGGCCGCGAGGTCGGCGTGGGTCGGTTCGAGCGTGTAGCCCGTGCCGCTCTCGGGCACTGCCGCGAACTTCTGGTAGTCGGCGCCCTCCCACTGACCGAGTTCGAGGTTCGTTCCGGTGTCGGTGCCGCCGTCGGCGGCCTCCAGGACGAGGTCGTCGGCGTCGGCCGCGGCGATGCGGTAGACGCCGTCTTCGAGTTCGGTCACCTCCCACGTCTGGCCGCTGGCCTCGCCCACGGTGTCGTTGTAGACGTTCGCCCCGTCGGCGAGTTCGCCGTCGACGCTCATCACGATGTCCTCGTCGTTGAGTTGGGCGGTCAGACGGTAGGTGCCCTCCGTGAGGTCGACCGTGATCGTTTCGGAGTGCGATGTCGTGCAACCGCTTTCGGCGGTGGCGGTCAGCGTGACGGTGTACTCGCCGGGACCGTCGTAGCTATGCGTAGCTGACCACCCCGTCGCAGTCGTGCCGTCGCCCAAGTCCCACGTTAGGGAGTCGATCGAGTACTCGCCGGAGACGTCCTCCGCCTCGAAGTCGACGGACTCGCCCGCGTCGACGCGGGTCGCGCTCGGAACGGCCCGCGCTATCGGCTCCGGTTCCTCGACGGTGATCGTCTCGAAGTCGGTCGTCGTCTCCCCGTGCTTGTCCGTCGCGGTTAGCTTGACGGAGTACGTGCCCAGTTCGTCGTAGGTGTGACTGGCCGACCGGCCCGTCGCGGTCGTGCCGTCGCCCAGGTCCCACGAGAGAGAGCTGATCTTCCGGCCATTACTCGTCCGGTCGACCGCTTCGAACTCGACCTGGTCGCAGGGGCTCGCCTCGGTCTCGCTGGCGGATATCTCGGCGAGTCGGTCGTGGCCAGCGGGTTCGAACGACGTCTTGATGTCGGGTTTCGGCGGGTCGTCCATCCCGTGGCCGAGGAAGAAACTGGGCCACGGCGGCTGGTTGTAGCCGACGTTCTGGCGCGCGATCCCGGTCCGGTACATTGGGTTGTGTAACAGCGTGTACAGCCGGTGATCCGTCTCGTGGGGCGTTGCGTACAAGCGCAGCGCCTCGCTGTCGTCGGTTCGCCAGATCACTTCCTCACGCCAGTCACCGAGGATGTCTCCCGAAAGACACGGGTTCCCCTTCGAAGAGTTGTTCGAGCGGGTTCCCTCGAAGGACTTCAACGCGTCTAGTTCCTCGGTTTCGGGGTTGTACTTCTTGACCCAGCCGACGCCGTATCCCGCATCCCAGCCGAGGAAGTCGTGGTCTAACAGCTCTCGGTGCAGGTCGCCGGTCCACCAGATCCCCGAGTTCACCGAATTGACGCCGGTCTCGCTGATCTTCTCACCGTCAGCGGTGAACGTACCGGCGATCTCACTGTCGGTTTCCAGGGGCACGCCCGCCCACGCTTCCGCACCCTCGTAGTCCGGATCGATGTCGGCGACCATCGCTCTGCCGATGTCTGCACCGTTCCTGACGGCCCAGATGTACTCGCCAGTCTCGGCGTCGCGCATCGATAGGCTCGGTGCCCCCTCGGCCGGATACTCGGCGGGAACGACGATTTCCAGGCCCTCGCGGTCGGGGAGAAAATCGCCACAATGTATCGCGTCGGGGTTCGACATCGTCGTCGTGTGGAGGGGGCTCCCGTCGTGGTCGATGACTGCGCCCCCGAAAACGATCTCGTCTTTCCCGTCCCCGTCGACGTCCGCAGTGTCGAGGCTGTGTGCGCCCACGCCCTCGTAGTCGGGGTGGCCGTCCTCGCTATCGAAGATCCAGCGCAACTCGAGTTCGCCTTGCCGGAAATCCCACGCGGCGAGCATCGTCTTCTCGTAGTAGCCTCGCGTGAACACGATGCTCGGTCGCTCGCCGTCGATATAGGCGGTCCCCGCGAGGAATCGATCGACGCGGTTCCCGTAGCAATCGCCCCAGTCACAGGCGTCTCCGCGTGCGGGCTGGAACTCCTCCGTCGCGAGTTCCTCGCCCGTCTCCCCGTCGAAGACGGTGAGATACTCCGGCCCCTCGAGGACGTAGCCGGAGGCGTTCGTCCAATCGGCGTCCGGATCGCCGATGACGTTGCCGGCTCCGTCTTCGGTTCCGTCCGCCGTCCGGACCACGAACTCGGACTTGCCATCACCGTCGAAGTCGTATACGACGAACGGCGTGTAGTGTGCGCCGGCCCGGACGTTCTGGCCGAGATTAATCCGCCAGAGATGCTCCCCGTCCATCGTGTACCCGTCGATCAGGACGTCACTCGTGTGCCCGGACTGGGAGTTGTCCTTCGCGTTCGATGGGGTCCACTTCTGGACGATGTCGAGCGTGCCGTCGCCGGTGAGATCGCCCACGCTCGCATCGTTCGCGTGGTACGTGACTGTCTCCCCGTCCTCGCCCTCGACCGGATCGGGCTTATTCAGTGGGATCTCCTTGTACTGTTGATCCCACACCTCGACGGATTTGGACATACCGGGTTTGCGACCACCGCGCTTTCCGCGGTTTCCTTCCGTTTTCACCCGGCCATGTCCGACCGGTCGGATCGTGTAGGTCGAATCGGTCGTTCCCTCCGGATCGAGGAAGTTCGTGCTGTCGGTGACCGGCTTGTTGTTCACCCGCTCGCCGTCGCGATAGACGTGGAACCCGAGGTCGTCGGGGTCCGTTCCGAACAGTCGCCATCGAACGAGTACCCCGTCTTCAGCCGGAACGGCTACGAGCCCCCGGTCGAGTGTTTCCATCTGGCGGATCGGCCCGTTCTCGTTCTTCCCTTTTCCCCCCTTCCGATTGTTTCGTCCCTTTGCGGCCGTTGGACCGATACCGCTCGTTGCGAGTACCGTCGTCCCGGTCGCGATTCCGCCGAGGAGCGTGCGTCGAGACTGTCGAAACCGTCGCTTGTTCTTGCTCGAATCAGTCATTGTATTGGTTACCGCACTTTCTGTGATCCTGCTCCATAATTATAAATATTCTGGTAAATAGACCAACACTAATTTCCATAAATCATGTGTAAAAGCTATAACGCAGTTTGCTATGCGATGGTGGGTGCAGTGCAGGGCTGTATTACTTGAGATACGCGGTGTCCTGTGGCCGTCAGCTGTAGATCTCTGCATCCATACGATCTCCTGATCGGGCCGACCGTCGAGTCGGGTTTGAAAAGAACCGCGTTCACGGCACAGCAGCTGGGTCGTCAGCCGCTGGATGAAGGCTTCTCGAGTGTTCTTATCCTTGTGTGCCCCGCCGAGAGAGCCGGACGAAGAGGAACGCGCCGAGCCCGATCACGACGAGTGCGGTCCCCCAGACGGCGAGCATCGCGGGGACGACGCCGGTGTTGATGACGTAGCCGACGAGGATGAACGCGACTCCGGCAAGGGCCATCTTCAGCGCGAACGAGTTTCGGACGGTCTCGAGTGCAGTTCCGGCCGTCGACCCTCCGGATCCGCCTGTTCCGGAATCGGTATCGGTCTGGGTTGACATGGTTATGGATCCCACGACGAACTCCTCGGTGTTAGTCGTTTCGGCGTTCGGCGACCTGCCGTCAGTTTCATAACGCCTCCAGACCCCTTTCGGGTATGACACTCGATGTGACGGTGTGGAACGAGAACGTCCACGAACGCGAATCCGAGTCGGTCGCCGAGCGCTATCCCGACGGGATTCACGGTGCCATCGCCGAAGGGATCGAGACCCAACTCTCCGACGTCTCGGTCCGGACGGCGACCCTGGAGGAACCCGACCACGGGCTCGACGAGGCGACGCTCGAGGGGACGGACGTCCTCGTCTGGTGGTCTCACTGCGCGAACGACGAGGTAAGCGACGCGGTAGCGGATCGGGTCGTCGACCGCGTCCACGAAGGGATGGGGTTCGTTCCCGTGCACTCGGGGAAGAACTCGAAGCCGTTCAAGCGGTTGATGGGCACCACATGTAACATCAAGTACCGTCACGGCGGCAATACCGAGCGAGTGTGGGTTTCCGATCCCGGCCACCCGATCGCCGACGGCCTCCCCGAATCGTTCGAGATCCCGGAAACCGAGATGTACGGCGAACCCTACGACGTGCCCGAACCCGATCGAACGGTGTTCGTCTCCTGGTTCGAGGGCGGCGAGGTGTTCCGGTCGGGGATCTGCTATCGGCGCGGTCGCGGCCGGATCTTCGCGTTCCGGCCCGGCCACGAGGAGTATCCGATCCTCTTCCAGGAGGAGGTCCGGCAGGTGCTCGCGAACGCGGTCCGGTGGACCGCGCCGACAGAGGGTGCAGAGGCGGTCTACGGCGAGGTCGAGCCCTCTCACCGGCGGGACTGACCGACCTCCCGGTCGCCGCCGGTCGTCGTCGGCGTCGCCGGCCGCCGACAGGTGGCGAACCTGACAGGGATTGGACGGACTGACCGAACGGTTCGCTGGTTCCCAAACCGTTTTCACCGGTCGTCCCTCCAAAAAGTGACGATGCACGCGATATACGAACCGAACGGACGCCGGCGCCCCTCGAGACGCCCCACGGGGAGTTCGGCGCAGTCCCGACGCGGCGCGGTCTCCGGGGTGGCTCCGTACCGCGATGGTTGACCGGAAGGACCTCTTCGTTGAGGAGCGCGAGGACGTCGAGTGGCCGATGCTCCGGCTGTTCCGGGAGTACGGCAGGCGGTATCCGGTGCCTGCGGGGGTCGCGCTCGCGGCGAACATGGTCTCGCCGCTTCTGACGCTCGTTCCCGCCTACCTGCTCGCGCTCTCGATCGACTCGCTGTTCACACAGGAACAGGAGTTCGGGCTGCCGCTCGTTCCCGACGCCTGGCTTCCGACCGAACTGCGCGAGCAGTTGATCCTCGTCTTCGGGCTGCTCGTCGCGGTCTACGTGCTCACGACGCTGCTGACGTGGGCGGGAAGCTGGGGGTGGGCGCTCTTTGCCGAACACGTCCAGCATTCCCTGCGGACGGACGTCTACGACCGGGTCCAGTATCTCGGGATGGACTTCTTCTCGGACAAGCAGACGGGAGAGATCATGGCGATCCTCTCCTCGGACGTCAACCGCCTCGAGGGATTTCTCAACGGCTGGGTCGGCCGGATCATGAACATCGTCGTGATGGTCGTCGGCGTCACTGCCGTCATGCTCTGGATCAACTGGCAGCTCGCACTCGTCACTCTGCTACCGGCGCCGCTCCTGCTCGCGGTGAGCTACAAGTTCATCCAGAAGGTCAAACCGAAGTACCGCGAGGCCCGCTCGACGTTCGGCGACCTCGCCGCGCGCCTCGAGAACAACGTCAGCGGAATCACCGTCGTGAAGTCGTTTACGACCGAGGACTTCGAGTCCGAACGCGTCCGTGAGTCCTCCCAGGAACACATGGACGCCCGCTGGGCCGCCCGCCGGTGGGGGGTCCGCTTCGGCCCGGCGCTGACGCTGATCACCGGGGTCGGCTTCGCGACCGTCCTCTTCGTCGGCGGCTGGTGGCTCCTCTTCGGCCCGCCGCTGTTCTTCACCGGTGCGGTCAGCGTCGGTATCATCGTCATGTTTCTCCAATACACCCGGATGATCCAGCAGCCGATGACCCAGGCCGGCCAGCTGCTGAACAACTACCAGCGGGTCAAAGCCTCCGCCGAGCGCGTGTTCGTCCTCATGGACTACCCCTCGGCGATCGAGGAGCCAGAGGACGCCGTCGCCCTCGAGTCCGTCCGCGGCGAGATCGCTTACGACGACGTCACGTTCAGCTACCCCGACGGCGAGCAGGCGCTCACGGGGGTCGACTTCGAGGTCGAGCCGGGCGAACTCGTCGGGCTCGTCGGCCCGACCGGCTCGGGGAAGTCGACGACGATCAAGCTCCTGCTTCGGTTCTACGACGTCGAATCGGGCGCGGTGCGGGTGGACGGCCACGACGTCCGTGATCTCTCGGTGCGCGACCTCCGGGAGTCGATCGGCTACGTCAACCAGGACCCGTTTCTCTTCACGGGAACGATCCGCGAGAACATCGCCTACGGGATGGACGTCACCGAGGGCGAACTCCGCGAGGCCGCAGAACGCGCCCACGCCCACGACTTCATCGCCGAACTCGAGGAGGGCTACGAGACCGAGGTCGGCCAGCGCGGCGACAAGCTCTCGGGAGGCCAGCGCCAGCGGATCGCGATCGCACGCGCGATCCTCAAGGACCCCGAGATTATCATCTTGGACGAGGCGACGAGCCACGTCGACAACGAGACCGAGGTCGTGATCCAGCGCAGTCTGGAGGAGCTGATCGAGGACCGGACGACGTTCGCGATCGCCCACCGGCTCTCGACGGTCCGGGACGCGGACCGGATCCTCGTCCTGGAGGACGGCGGGATCGTCGAGCGAGGCACCCACGAGGAGCTGCTCG
Source organism: Saliphagus sp. LR7 (assembly GCF_003344565.1). Classification (NCBI taxonomy): domain Archaea; kingdom Methanobacteriati; phylum Methanobacteriota; class Halobacteria; order Halobacteriales; family Natrialbaceae; genus Saliphagus; species Saliphagus sp. LR7. The sequence goes on from NZ_QPND01000002.1 coordinate 28,981, forward strand.
ACGAGGACGGCCTCTACGCCAACCTCTGGCGGGTGCAGGTTGGGGAAGTCGAGGCCCTCCCCGAGGAGTTCGTCGCCGACGCGGCGATGCGCGACCGCTAGTTGTCGTATCAGAGATCGACCTCGACGCGCTCGCCGGTCCGGGCGGACTCGTAGGCCGCATCGAGGAGAGCGGTCACCCGGAGGGCGTCCTCGGCGGTCGCCGGCGGCTTTTCACCTGATTCGACCGCCTCGACGAACGCCGCGACCTTCGTCCTTCGAGTGCTTCGATCCACGTCCACGACCGACTCCTCGCCCCCGCCGTCGATGCGGGTCAGCGTCGGCTCGCCCCAGTCTCGCGCGCTCAGCTCCAAAGCGCCCTCGTCGTCCCAGATCCGGAGGTGTTCGCGCTGGGCGGGGACGACCGCCGAGTCGGCCATGCTCGCGACGGCACCGTTCGAAAAGCGGATCGAGAGCGACGATTGGGTGTCGATCTCCCCGCCATCGTCGTGAAAGGCCATCTCCGCCGAGACGGATTCGGGGGTGAGGCCGGTCATCCAGAGCATCGACTCGAGGACGTGGGTGCCGACGCTGAAGAGGTGGCCGCGGACGCCGATTTCCGGGTCCGTCCGCCAGTTCTCGCCGCCCTCGAAGTGGGCGGTCCAGTCCTGGGTGAGCTGGCCGGTCAGAAAGGTCGGCTCGCGGTCCCCGTCGTGCCAGCGCTCGTACCCCTGGCGGAAGGCCGGATCGAGGTGGCGCTGGTAACAGACCATCAGCGTCTCCGGCGAGTTCGCGAAGCGCTCGACGACCGCCTCCGCCTCCTCGCGGTCGGCGACGAGGGGTTTCTCACAGAGGACGTGGAGCCCCCGGTCGGCGGCCTCGCGGATCTGACGGGCGTGAAAGGCCGGCGGCGTCGCGACGACGACGGCGTCCAGCCGGTCGCCCCGTTCGTCGTACAGTCGCTCCTCGCCGGTGTAGCGATCGCCTTTGTCGATACCGGCTTCCCGGAGGTTCTCGGGGTTGACGTCGACTGCGGCTTCGAGACTCGTCTCGGGATGGTCGCGGAGTTCGTCGGCGAGCCGGCGGCCGATGCCGCCGACGCCGAACAGGGCAGTTCGGAGCACGCGAGAGGGTACCGACGATCGGCAGTTAATCCTTCGTGTTCTCGCCGCCGGCTACGCGCTATCGCCGTTGAAGCTGAAGACGGGCTTGATGACCTCGGAGTCGAGAAACGCCTCGAAGGCGGAGGCGGGATCGGCGGTCGAGAAGCCGGTGTCGATGATCCCCTCTGCGTCGATGGTGCCGTTTTCCATCAGCCGTAGGGCCTGCTCGAAGTTCGACCAGCTCGAGCCGTAGGAGCTGTTGACGTCTATCTCGCCGCGGACGACGGGGGTCATGAACACCTCGCTGGGTTCGCCGGGGAGGCCGACGACGACGACCTGGCCGCCCTTCCTGACGACCTCGATCGCCGTCTCGACGCCGGTGTGGTGGCCGGTCGTATCGAAGACGACGTCGAAGCCGATCCCGTCGGTTCGGGCGTCGGCGTACCCCTCGACGTCTCGTTCCTCAACGTTGATCGTGTCGACTCCCAGGCCCTCGACCTGTGGGAGCCGCGAGCGGGCGTCCCGGCCGAGGCCGCTGACGACGACGTTTGCGCCCATCGAATCGGCGACGGCGGCGACCAGGACGCCGATCGGACCCGGTCCCTCGACGAGCACCTCGTCGCCCGGCGTTACCGCGGACTGGCTGAAGACGGCGCGGGTGGCGATGCTCGTGGGCTCGGTGATCGCGGCGTGGCGAAGCGGGACGTCGTCGGGGACGGGATGGAGGTGGCGGGGTTCGACGGTCGTGTAATCGGCGTAGGCGCCGTCGCGGTGCATCCCGGTGATCGAGAAGTTCTGACAGACGTTCTCCTGGCCGTTCTTGCACTGAAAACACTCCCCGCAGTGGTGGATCGGCTCCTCGACGATCCGGTCGCCCGGGGAGAACCCCTCGACGTCGCTCCCGATCTCGACGATCTCGCCGGAATACTCGTGGCCCATCACCCGCGGGATCGGGATCCACTCGTAGCCCCCCTCGTAGCGGTAGGCGTGGGCGTCGCTCCCGCAGAGGCCCGCCGAGTGGACCCGGACCAGGACCTCACCCGGACCGGGCGACGGCCTCTCTCCTTCGCGCAGTTCGACGGCCTCCGGTCCCGTTTGCACTATCTGCTTCATGGATAGACCTCTCGTGTACCACATCGCACTCCGTGTACTTGCAACACTAGCGGCTCGGGGTACGGTCACAAATACGTTGTGGTCCCAGGGGTCCGTTCTCGCCGGCCCGTTCCCGGTTTCGGCCCGGGACCGAACGTCTAAGGGCTCCGCCCGCGACCCTCCGGTATGCACCACGACGGGCTCGAGTTCCACAACGTCGGCGAACTCCGCGGGACCGAGGGCGGCGACGGACGGCTCCTCCAGCGGGTCCCCGAGGAGGTCCGTGCGGAGTTAAACGAGGGCGCCGCCCGGCGGATGCGCCACCCCGCGGGCGTCGAGATACGGTTCGTCCCCGACGGCCCGGTCGAGCTGACGCTCTCGACGGTCCCCGGGGACGCGCCGGAGGGCCGGGTCGAAGTCTTCTGGGGCCCGATCCAGGGCGAAGGCCACGTCGTCGGCGACCGCGAGACCCTCGAGCTCTCCCCGCCCGAAGAACTCGCCGACCTCCGGCCGGGTATCAGTGAGGACCTCGCGTTCGACCCGCGGGTCTGTCGGGTTCGCCTGCCCGGCGAACATCGCGGCGGGTTCGTGCGGTACCACGGCGTGAGCGGCGACGTCCGACCGCCCCGCCCCGAGGAACTCCCCGACCGGCGGTATCTCGCCTACGGGACCTCGATCACGGAGGGCGAGGCTCCGAGCGCCGAACACCTCACCTACGCGAGCCAGACGGCCCGCCGGCTGGGCGCCGACCTCGTGAACCTCGGGTCGTGTGGCACGGCCTACTGCGACCGGGCGATGGCCGACCACATCGCGAGCGAGTCCTTCGACGTCGCGACGCTCTCGCTGTCGGTCAACATGGTCGGGACCTTCTCCCCGGCGGAGTTTCGCGAGCGCGCGGCCCGGATGATCGATACCGTCGCGGGGGCCCACCCCGATGATCCGGTCGCGGCGATCACTCTCTTTCCCCACACCAGGGACGTCCTCGCCGGGAATGAGGAGCGAGAACTCGCCGAGGAGTTCCGCGAGATCCTCCGGGAAATCGTCGCCGGGACGCCCCACGACAACGTCGTCCTGCTCGAGGGGCCCGAACTCCTCCCGGACATCGGCGGGCTCACAACCGACCTGGTCCACCCCGGCGACGACGCGATGATCCGGATCGGGGAGAACCTGGCGGGCGAACTCGAGGCGCTCCTGTAGCCGGTTTCTCTAACTACTCGAAGCGCAGGCGACCGAAGTACTCCGGGGAGTGGTAGGCCGGTTCGGGCTCCTCGATCGGGTTCCAGGTCGCCTTCCGGGGATCGGGAACGCCGCTGCGATAGACGTTCCCGCGCCACTCGGTCCCCGTTTCGGGGCCGATCTCGCGGCCCGTCAGCTCCGAGAGGACCGAAAAGGGGATAGCGGCGGCGAGCCACCAGCCGTCGTCACCGGGAGCGGGTTCCTTCGTCGAGCCCGGGACCGATGTCCGGACGTCGATCCGGGAGGCCAGCTCCGGCGAGATCAGTTCGCGCTGGCCGTGGTCCTGCCAACCGGGCTCCTGCCAGGCGAGTTTGAACTGTCCACAGCAGTTCGCCTCGAAGTTGAAATAGCGATCGCCGCCGGGCGCCGCGAAGAACTCGACGGAGCTGTCGGCGTACGTCGGTCCGTTCAGCTCGGTCGTCTCAGCGTGGATCTCGTCGTCCTCGGCGAAGAACTGGAGGAAGAGCGCCCGGTCGTCGTAGAGGACGTGGCCCTGCGTCGCCGGTTTCGGTCCCTCGTCGTGCCAGGAGAACTCGTCGATGTAGACGGTGTCTGCCTTGACCCAGGGCGTTCCGGCGACCGTCTCGCTGAGCGGAACGTCCCCGTCGGCGCGGCGGATCGTGTACGTCTTCATGGCGGGGCGTTCGATCGGTCGCCTCATAAAATCGACCCGAATATGGTGTCCGGCGATAGCGAACACAGAGCGGATGGTACCGCCGGTGCCGGGCGATGTGACAGTCCTACGCCTGTAACTCCAGCCGGCTCCGGTGGCCGCTCGCGGGATTCGAACCGGGCGGTCTAGTTCGGCGGTCTCTCCCCGCTCGCGTCCGGTCCGTCCGACGATGCCGCACGGATTCCGCCCCCAGCTCGGATGTATCGGGGCGACAGCGACTTTCGTCCGGGTAGTGTACGACCTCGTGGATATGCTGACACGGTCGTATGACCCGGTGGTTCGATGGTCCGTCGATGCCGAACCCCCGGGGGCGTGATACGTGGGACGACCACGCGCTTCGAGGCCGTCTCGCGGGGTCACACCGTCGACGACGCGGTCCGGTCACCGATCGGTCGCTGGTTCGAATCCCTCGAGGTCGAATCGCGGAAGCTCCGTGACGTCGTCGGGGACCTCCACGAGGTAGACGTCACTTCCCGCGTCGGCGTCGTCCTCGCTCGCGTCGAACACCACCTGTGAGTCGTCCGGCGAGAGTCTCGAGTGGGGGTGGGCGTCGTCGTCGCTCTCCCAGCCGTGGTGAGCGAGCTTCCAGGGGCCGGTGTACTCCTCGCTTCTCCCGTCCCCGCCGTCCTCTTCCCGGCGCTCCCAGAGCAGGTCGAAGGGGGCGCCCCGGTGGGTACCGTCGCAGACGACCCGCTCAGGTCCGTTGGAGTGGACGTGGGTGTAGAGGTCGGGCGCGGGCCACTCCCGGCGGTCGGTCCCGTCGTAGCGAACCCGTCCGAAGAACGGGTCGGGCTCGTCCCTGGTGCCGCGCCAGCCGTGGTAGCCGACGTGCTCGCCGTCCGCGAGCCAGTACTCATGGCCGACGGCCTCCCCCTCGTCGGTCGGCCGGGCGCGCCACTGCTCGCCCGAAGCGAGGTCGAGCACCCGAATCCGGTCGACGGCCTCCCAGGGACCCTCCTCGCAGTAGGTCACGAGGTCGGGGCGCGTCGGCGAGGCGTTGACGTGGTTCAGCCACCGCTCGTCCTCGACGTGGACCGTCGGCTCGCCGCCCGCGATGGGAACCGAGATGATCTGTGAGTGGGGGTTCGCGTCCATGCGCGCCTTGATCCACGCTCCCCGGTTCTCGAACTCGCGGTTGAACTCCGTCTCCGCCGCGATCGCGACCACCACACGCTCGCCGTCGGCAGTACCCGCGGTATGGCTCCCGCCGTAGCCCTCGGGGCGCTCGTACAGCTCTCGTACCCGAAGGGAGTCGAGCTTGAGGACCGCCAGCCGGTCGCCACACCAGAACAGCGCGCGCTCGCCGGCGCGGGTGACGCCATCGATCGGATGGGGGAGGTCCGTCAGCTGTGTGATCTCCCCGGTCTCGAGATCGACCGAGTGGAGCTGTCGGCTCCCCGTTCGGTCTGACCGGATCAGGAGCCGGCGCCCGCCGTCGTCCCAGCCGTTCTCGGTGAAGTAGAGGTGCCAGTTGCCCGAGTCGGCGGTGTCGGTGAGCCGGGTCACGGTCGCGCCGGTCTCGGGATCGTCGTACTCGGACCACTCGGCCGGGCGTTCGGTTCCGGCTGCTGGCCCCTGTCGAAGCGCGGTGTCCATCACTGGCTCCTCGCGTCGGCGGAGGAAAAGGGTTGGCGTCGGGGCGGACTACGGTGCAACGCGTCGAGACGCGATCGCCCTCAGTTCTCGCCGTCGGCCTCGAGCACAATCCTCCGTTCGACCCGGAGAGAGACCGGCCCGAACAGCCCCGAGCGACGCTGGCCGTCGTAGACGTACCTGGTCGGCGTCTCGGTCGCGAAGTGGTTCGCGATCGTGTTCGCGGCGCGGATTTCGAGAGTCGAATCCTCCTCGACGCTCCCGAGTTCGACCTCGTACGGCGGCGAAAACGCCGCTCCGACTTCCGTGCCATCGATGAGAACCGTCGCTGCGACGCCGACGTCGCCAAGCGAGAGGACGAGCCGATCGTCCTCGCCGTGGTCGAGAGACGGGAGTTCGGTCCGGTAGACGCCGATCCCGGAGTACTCCGCGAGGCCGAGGTCACACCAGTCGCCCGGCTCGACGGTGGCGGCCTCGGTCTCGAATTCAACGGGTCCCGTGAACCGGCCGCCGCCGTAGCACGTCGGGTGGACGCTCCGGACGGCCACGGTGGTCGGCTCCTCGAGGGCTCCGTCGAGTTCGATCCGACCGTCCTCGAGGAGCCGTTCCTCGCCGTCGACCCAGACGCGGGCCTCTCCCTCGATCGGGAGCGAGAGGGCGGTCGCGCCGACGGGAGCCTCGAACCGGAACCAGTCGACGTGATCGTCGGTTTCGGGACGGGGGTCGAACGACAGCGCGCCGTCGGCCTGGAACCACCGCAGCCGGGGGACGTGGGCCAGGTCCAGGTCGGGAGCCTCCGCGGGCAGGGTCTCGAAGGCGAGGTGGGTTTCGCTCCCGGCCTCGACGACGAGGGAAACCGGCGTCGGTCCCGCCGGGAGGTCGATCTCGAGGGTCCCACTCCCGACTGGCACGTCGATCGGTTCCCCGTCGATCTCGAGCGATCGAATCTTGTTTCCGTGATGGCAGGCAATCGTCCCGCCCTCGCCGGCACGGACGGTCGTCCAGAAACGGGTCGGCTCCTCGCCGGCGACGAGGAACTCCTCGCCGATGACCCCGTTGAACCCGTGGTCGTCCGGGTGGGTTCCCGGTTTCCCCGTCAGTTCTGAGAATCGGTAGGGTTCCCAGCCGTCGTCCTCTTCGGGGTTCGGCCTCCCGCTCCCCTCGCTCTCTGCCGTTCCCGCGGGCCGACACCAGAACCCCTGGCCGGACGACCACCGGACCGACCCCCACCGTTCCGGACTGGCGTCGGGCTCGTGCCAGCCCGCCTCGAGTCCGTCTTCCTCCGGCGGTTCGGTCCGATGAACGAACTCGCGAACCTCGGGACCGACCACCCCGCCGCGGGGGTATCGCGCGTCGCCCCACTCGTTGTCGAGGGTCGGCTCGAGTTCGAACTCCCAGGCTTCGAGTTCGATCGACTTGGGAACCGAGACGGGCTCGCTCTCCGCGGTGCGGACCTCCTCCCCGTCGGCGACCGAAACCTCGTGGACGCCCCCCTCTCGGGCGAGTCCCTCGACACGGACGCCATCGGGACCTGCCTCGACCGCCTCGATCGAATCGAGCGTGGCGTCGGCGACGCACGCACCCGGCTCCTCGGCGGCGTCGAAGCCGATCACGCGGAACCCGTGGGGGTCGAACTCGAGCTCGAGGCTCGTGTACCCTCCCTCCCGGTCGAACTCGGAGAGCGGTTCGACGGTGCCGTCGTGGACGTCCCATCGTTCGGGCTTCCCGGTCGCCCGGAGGTCGACTTCGAGCGTGCGGGCCTCGTCGCGGGTGTTCATGAGGAGATAGAGGTCGTAGTCGCCGGTCCGCCGGTGGGTCGAGAGCACGTCGGCCGGGACACGGACGTCCCGATCGACGTACCGATCGAGGGTGTCGGCGAGTTCGGTCCACCGTTCCTCGTCGATTCTCCTCTCCTCGCTCTCCACTCCCCTTCCGAGGTCGACGTCGGCGATCACCGCGAGGCCGCCGCCCTCGTGTTCGACGACTCCCGGAACCGGCTCGTCGGGGTCGGCGGCCGCGTCGCCGAACAGCTCCTCGAGAACTCCCTGGGTGGCTCCTGCGCCGCCCTCGACGGTCGCCGTCGGGAGCCGGCCGAGCGAGACGACGCAGCCGCCGTCGGCGACCAGTTCCGCAGCGTGCTCGAGGACGGCCCCGCGGACGGTCGTCGCCGGCCCGATCAGGAGGACGTCGGCCTCCTGGCCCGCGAACGCGAGCCGGCCGTTCGCGACGCCGCTATCGACGAGGGTCTCGTGGTCGACCAGGAGGAGGTCAGCGACGGTTCGATACAGGCCCTCGGCGACCGCGCGGGTCCCCTCGTCGATCTCCTCGGCTTCGGGTTCGAGTTCCGGGCGGTGGTGGCCGCCCGGGCCGTCGACCTCGGGTTCGCCGCCGGCGAGGCGGTGGCACTGGACGGACTCGATCGGGTAGTACATGGCGACGTCGACGACCGGGTCGCCCCGGCTACAGAGGTACATCAGGCGAGTGACCGCGTCGTTGAACGCGTCCATCATCTCCCAGTACGGTTGCCGGAAATGGGTGTCCGGCGGCGCGTGTTCGTACCACCCGCCGAGGGTCGCGTAGTAGAGACCGTGTTTGTTGTACCGATTCAGCCCGTAGCAGGCGTTCTCGGCGATCGCGGCGAGGTGGAGGTCGGGCGGGAACCCCCAGCCGGTCGTATGGAGGAGTTCGCCCCAGACCCGATCGCGGTCGTAACAGGCCGCGATCGAGGCCGCGAGCTTCGCGTCGAAGAAGTTCCGGGTGCCGATTCCCTCGAAGGCGCCGCCGTCGTCGTACCCCGGCTCCTGGAACCACCGCATAGTCCGCACGTAATCGCCGTACTCGGTGGCGTGTTCCGTGAGGTCGTTCCGGCCCCAGTTGTCGTGGGCAAACTGCAGTCCCCGGCGCTCGTGCCACTCGTAGAGCGGCCGGAACCAGTTCTCCTCTATCATCGTCGTGACGACGTCGTAGTATCGCGCCCGCAACGCCGCCGTCCCGGGCCCGCAGTCCTCGAACAGCGCGATCAGCGCGGGCTCCCGGCTCCACTCCGCGCGATAGCGCGCGAGCAGACGGTCGTCGCAGGGCACCCGCCCCTGGAGCATGTAGAGTTCGTCCTGGAAGGTGCCGACGATGGGGTCGCCCAGGGAGTCCCCGAGACGCTCGACGTAGGCGCCGTAGTGGCGCTCGATGATCCGGTCGACGACATCCCGGCTCGTCCGGCACAGGCCCTCGGGACGGGTGCCGACGGCAGCGACGTGCCAGCGATCAGAAGCGCCCTCTGCGTCTTCAGGGGGTGCGGTCCACTCGAGAGTCCTCGCGGCGTCCCCGTTGACGTCCGGCAGTTCTCCTGCGAGGTCGATGGCCGCGTCGAGGTCGAGGGTCATCTCCTCGCCGTCTCCATCACCGACAACCGGATACGCGGCGACCGACTCCGCCTCGAACTCCGCCGGCAGGTCGAGGGTCACGGTCTCGCCCGGCTCGACCGTCTCGGCGATCCGATCTACGACGCGCCCCTGGAACTCCGGGTGGTCGTCGATCTCCTCTTCGACCGCGTTCTGCCAGTAGCGTTTCCACTGCGGCGGGCTGTGGTGGTAGGTCAGGTCGTGGATCCAGAGGGCCATGTCGAGGCGGTCGCACTCTGCCACGACGTGTTCCATGTATCCCCACCACTCCTCGGAGAAGTACGCTACCTGTGGCCCCTCCGGTGGGCCGTGGGGGTACTTCTGCTCGAAGCAGACGGCCTCGACGCCCTGCTCCTTGAGGGTCTCGAGTTGGTCGGTCAGCCGTTGCTCGTCCAGCTCGTCGCCGTCCCACCACCAGAAGGGAACGTTGCCGTACTCGGCCGCCGGGGGGGCCCGGAAGCCGGCACGCAGCTCGGACTCGTCTGCCATGTCGCCTCCCGCGCCCGGCGGGAACTTAGAACCACAGGGTGAGGGCGGGGATCGTCGCGATCGACGGTCCGGCCCAACTGGAGAACGGACGCGACGCTGGGCCGGTCGTCGGCTCCCGCATTCCCGGCGATCGGAGCTCGGGGTTTCCATGCCTCCCGGTGACATGGAACGTTCATCCCGGCCGGGTCGTATAACGTTCCCGGCTCAGCCCTCGAGGATACACCGGAAGCCGATGTTCCCCGTCGAGCTGTCGGGCGTGTTCTTGCTCCGAGCGGCCACGCGATAGCGGTTGCACCACGACTCGTGACAGAGGTACGAGCCCCCGCGCATCGAGCGGGCCTCGCCGTCGGTACCGATCGGGTTCGACGACGCCGTCCGCTCGTGGTAGTCGGGGTCGAACGCGTCCGCACACCACTCCCAGACGTTGCCGACGACGTTGTAGAGACCGTAGCCGTTGGGCTCGAAGGCGTCTACCGGGGCCGTCCCGACGTAGCCGTCGGCGCCGGTGTCGTGAGTCGGGAACTCGCCCTGCCAGACGTTAGATCGATGGTTTCCGCCGGGTTCGAGTTCGTCGCCCCACGGGAACCGTCGGCCTTCCAGCCCGCCCCGGGCGGCGTACTCCCACTCGGCCTCGGTCGGCAACCGGGCGCCGGCCCACTCGCAGTAGGCGACGGCGTCGTTCCAGGAGACGTGGACGGCCGGGTGATCGAGGCGGTCGACGACGGACGAGCCGGGCCCCTCCGGACGGTGCCAGCAGGCGCCCTCGACGCCGGTCCACCACTCCGCGCCGCCGGCCGACCCGGCCACCGGCGCTCCCTCGGGGCGGAACGGCTCGAAGACGAACGACCAGCCGTAGCGCTCGGCGTCGGTCGTGTACCCCGTGTCGTCGACGAACCGGTAGAACTCGGCGTTCGTTACGGCGTGGATCTCGATCTCGACGGGATCGACGACGACCTCCCGTGCGGGGCCCTCGCCGTCGCCCTCGAAGCCGACGTCCTCGTCGGTCCCCATCCTGAAGGGACCGCCCTCGAGGCGGCGGGTCGGCCCGATCCCCGTTCCACCGGGGGCGCCGACGCTACGATCGACGTTCTCGGACCGGTCGGGTTCGCCGTCCGATCCGCGCTCGGGCGCACAACACGAGTCGGGGGAGCGATCGTCGGTCATGGGGTCTCGAGGGGTCGGACGATCATAACTGTTCAGTGGATCGCGTAGCCGCCGTCGGCGTACAGCAGATGTCCGGTCACGAACGAGGCATCCTCGCTGGCCAGAAAGAGGTAGGAACCGGCGATCTCCTCGGGATCCCCCCGCCGGCCCATCGGCGCCTCCTTTTCGACGCGAGCGGAGTCGGGGATCGAGTACTCCTCGCCCCCCGAACCGATCCCGGTCGCGACGGCACCGGGGGCGACCGCGTTGACCCGGATCCCCCGGCCGGCGAGCTCGAGAGCCGCCACGCGAGTAAGCATCATCACGGCGGCCTTCGAGGGGTCGTAGGCCGCGTGGCCGGCCTGGGCGAACTCCGAGCTGATCGAGGCCGTGTTGACGACGGTGCCCGGCTCTTCTCGATCGAGCATGTCCGTGGCGGCCGCGCGGGTGCCCACGAGCACGCTCCGGGCGTTGGTGGCGTACAGCCGGTCGAACGTGTCGGTATTGGTTTCGAGCAGCGGGGCGCCCCGGAAGATCCCCGCGTTGTTGACCATGACGTCGACGCCGCCGAACTCGCGGGCGCCCTCGACCAGCGACTCGACGGCCGCCGGATCGCTCACGTCGGTCTCGACGAACGTCGCCCGTCCCCCCTGGTCCTCGATCGCTTCGTGGGTCGGCCCGCCTTTGCCCTTCGGCTCCGCGCGGACGTCGGCGACGACGACCGTCGCGCCCGCCTCCCCGAACCGCCGGGCCACGGCCCGGCCGATGCCGGAGCTTCCGCCGGTCACGATCGCCGTCTCGCCCTCGAAATCGTACGTGGACGTTCCCATGACTGGAGCAGGGCGGGCGGGACCTTAGTGGTGTGGCTCCACCGGGCCGGCCGCGCGGATGTCCTCCCTCTCCACACGGATATCCGGGCTCAGCCGTCGATCCAGGGGCCGTTCGCGTCGTCGCCGTACGCTCCTCGTTCGTCCTCGCCGCCGAGGAGGTTCTCGAGGACGCCGGTCGTGATCGCCGGCTCCGGGTCGAACGCCGGCGACTCGAGATAGGCGGCGAGGCTCGCCCGGAACTGGTCGACCGTCGGATGGTCGGGCTCGAGGTCGAGCGAGCAGACCGCGAGCCGTCCGTCGCCGACGGCGGTCTCGGCGAACAGCGCGAGCTTGTGATTGCGGTAGATCGTGTCGATCGCCCGGACCGTCGGCTCGAACGCCGCGGGCGCGTCGTCGACGACGATCGGCCGAGCGTGGCGAAGCAGGTGCCACCACTGCCAGTCGGCGTGGCCCGCCGTCGGGAACGACTCGAACAGCGGGTGCTCCGGGTCGCAGGCGATCCCCAGCGTCCCCGGTTTTCCGTTCTGCTTGAACAGCTCGTAGTTCCAGAAGTCCGGCTGGAACGACCCTCGCAGCGAGTACCGGAGCGCCCCCTCGTCGGGCACGACCAGGACCCGCCGGCCCTCCGCGAGCAGTTCCCGGGCCCGGTCGTCGAAACGGTGCCGGACGGCGACGTTCGCGTCGGCGAGGGGGTCGTCCGAGCGGTCGGGGTACACCCAGATCGGGTAGCTCGTCCGGCGATCGGTCCCCGAAACTTCGAGATCGATCTCGAGGGCGGCGGGCGCGTCGACCTCCGAGAGCGACGCCTCGATCGTTCCGAGCGGGGCGAGTTCGCCCTGGTCGACGGTCCGGTCCGGGAGGGTGCCGCCCGCGACCTCCCGCTCGCCGTCCGTGATCGCCCAGTCGGCCGCGGCGTCCTCGACCGCCGCCGGGCCGTAGTTCGCGAACTTCGCCTCGGCCTCGAGCGTCTCGCCGTCGGTCCAGGCGTAGCGGTCCATCAGGAGGAGGGGAACTTGCGGGGCACAGAACCGCCGCCACTCGTGGGGCTCGATCACGCCCTTCGAGTCCATGAAGGCGTCGCGGACCCCCACGAGGGCGGTCCCCTGGCCGGGGAAGTCGGCCAGGTCGAGCAGCTGGAACCCCCCGAAGCCCGGGGTTCGCAGCGCGGCCTCGATCTCCTCGCGGTAGCACGTCGCCGCGAGCGCGCCCGAGGCGGCCTGAAACCGCCGGTCGTCGCCCGCCATGTGGTGGTCGGCGAGCGAACGCTCGAACCGTTCGAGGTTGCGGGCCTCGAGGACGCCGGTGTACTTCCGGGCCTCGTCGAAGTCTGGATAGATCTGGAACTGGCCGATCTCGTGGCCGACGACCGGGAGGTCGTAGGGTGCGATCTCCTCGCGGTAGTCGGTCGTGGTCGAGGGCGGGCGATCGTTGACGTGGCCCGTCCCGCGGACCGGGACCAGATCCGATTCCTTGGGAGCGTCGGGATCCTCGGGGACGTTCGCGGTGATGAAGAGGTCGTCCTGCGGGCCGGGACGGGGCGCCGAGAGGAAGTCGTTCGCGCCCGAGACGTAGAGCCGGCGGCCGTCGCGGTCCCGACAGCGGGCGACGAGGTCGGCCATCCGCCCCTCGTCGCCCTGGTTCTCGTTGCCCAGGCCGAACGCGACGAACGAGGGATGATTGCCGTAGGCCGCGAGGATCCGGTCGGCCTCCCGTCGGTAGTAGTCGTAGTCGTCGTCCTCGACCAGCGACCCCCGGGCGTCCCACTGGGAGCACTCGGGCAGGAGGTAGATCCCGACGCGGTCGGCCGCCTCGAAGGCCGCCTCGGGGGGACACCAGCTATGAAAGCGGTAGTGGTTCAGCCCGTGGGCCTTCGCGACCTCCATGTGCTCGACCCACTCTGCGGTCGAGGTCGGCGGGTAGCCCGTCTCGGGGAAGACACAGCAGTCGGTCCGCCCCCGGAGGAAGACGGTTCGATCCCCGATCGCGAGCTGGGTCCCCTCGACGGCGACCTCGCGGAGCCCGGCGGTCGTCTCGATCTCGTCGGCGTACTCCCCGCTATCGAGAGCCGCGCGCAGCTCGTAGACCGCCGGGGAGAACTCGTCCCACGACAGGGCGTTGGGACCGAGGGCGTACCGGAGCTGGTGGGTCGTCTCCCCCGCGGGAAGTTCGACCTGCCGCTCGATCGGGTCCGGGTGGTGGCTCTCGTCGGCGTTCGTGCTCTCGGCGGCGACCCGGAGGTGTCCCTCGCGGTCGTCCCCGGCGTCGTTCACCGTGGTGATTTCGAGGGCGAAGCCGTCGCCGTCGGGGATCGCCCGGAGATCTTCGATCCGGACCGGGTCGGTCGCCTCGAGACGGAGGTCGCCGACGACCCCGTTCCAGTTCGTCTGGGTGTGCTCGGCCACTGCATGGGACCGTCTCACCCCGCGGCGATCCATCGAATCGCCGTCGTTGTCGACTCGGATGGTGACCTCGCAGTCGCCGGGCTCGAGCGCGTCGGTCACGTCGTAGACGTGGGGCGTGCTCAGACAGACCCGCGAACCGATCCGCTCGCCGTCGACCCACAGCGTCGTCTCGCGGCTCCGCTCGACAGTCAGCGTGACCCGCTTCCCGGCCCACGAGTCGGGAACCGGGATCGTGCGCCTGTACCATGCCGGCCCCTCGTAGCGCGAGGTGCGGGTCAGGTGTTCGCGCGGTGTCTCCTCGGGACGCTCGCCGTAGCCGTACTCGTCGGTGGTCCCCGGAAGGGTGATCGTCCCGTCGGTCTCGGCGTCGGGCCAGCCGACCGCACCCTCCCCGTCGGGGTCCAGACGAAGCTCCCACGTCCCGGAAAGCGATATCTCCGATGGCGTCATCGACCCCCCGTTTCGACCGGGAGCGCAAGAATCCGTCGGCGATTCACTCGAGCCCGACCAGATCCCGGAACGCCCGCCCGGAGATCCACTTGCGGTCCTCCCCGGAGAGTCCGTCGACGTGGTCGAGCCACCGCAGGGATTCCCCGTAGCCCGCGACGTCGCTCACGTTGGGGAAGTCAGAGCCCCAGACGACCCGTTCGCGACCGAACGTCTCGACGAGCCACCGGACGTGGTCGTGTACGTCCCGGTAGGGAAAGCCTTCCAGCGAGCGATGGGGGATCTCCGAGACCTTCACCGCGACGTCGTGATCGGCGAGGTCGGCGAGGCGGGCGAACGGTCCCTCCGCGGGCGGAACCTCCGGGTCGGCATGGGCGAAGTGATCGAGCGCGTAGGTGAGATCGGGATAGGTCTCGACCAGCTCGACGACCTGCGCCAACTGGTCCTCGTGGGCGAGAATCTGAACGAGCGCGTCGGTCTCCCGGGCGGCCTCCCAGAAGGCGGTCTCGTCGATCGCCTCCCGGAGCCACTCTACCTCGGGGTCGAACGTCTCCCACATCCGGTCGTACGGACAGATCGCACCCAGACGAAAGCCGAGAATTCCCTCGACGTCCATCGATCCCCGGAGTTCCTCGCTCGCGCCGTCGGCGAACTGATCTAGCATGACGACGCCGTAGAGCCGGTCGAACTCCCGGGCGACCCGCTCGGTGTACCGGTTGTCCGTCCACTCGCCGATCGGGTAGCCGACGACGACGGCCTCGTCGATTCCGGCCGCGTCCATGTCGGCGAGTAACGATTCCCCGCGGTAGACCGTCTCGACTGAAAAGGAGTCGACGCCGTCCTCGACCAGTGGCCCGTTCGTCCAGGGGTGGGCCGGCGACGGCGGTCCCCAGGCATGGGTGTGAGTATCGAGCACCATCGTCTCTCCCTGTTCGCGGACCGCTACTAAACCTTCCCGTCGCGATCGCTCTCGACCTCAAATAACATACGATATCTGTCCAATATATAATAAGAAAATTTATCATTCCTAAGTATCTATATCGGCCTGGTATGAACGGCGGAGTAACGCACTCTATACTGCCCAACACTCGATTATCGGTTCTAGCGGCCAATATATTCCACTAGAATTAAATACGAAATTTGCACTAAATCGGAATTATAGCGGCATATATTCGGATATGGGTGTGTTCTATAGTGATTGTATCGATTATCTGCCTGTTCTCACTCTTGAAATCAATCACTTATCGTTCGACTGCCGGTTAGGGAGATCGGTCCGGAACGACGTCGCCGAACCGGGCACCCTCGAGAGCCGCCCGGATCCCCATGGGGTCGTCGTCGCCGGCGGCGTCCCGAACCCTGGCCATGCACTCGAGGAGGCCTTCGATGGCGGCGTGGCGCGTCGAAACCCGACAGATCGCGTCGCTGACCGCGAGTTCGCCGATGTCGTACTCGTAGCGCAGTTCCCAGCAGCGCTCGACGCCGAGCGAGGGGTGGGAGTGGACGCCCTCCGTCAGGGCGGCGCTCAGTTCGATACGGGGCCGACTCCGGCGGTAGGCGATCCGATCCGTGCCGTTGTCGGCGGGTCCCCACCCGGGCGGAAGCGCCTCCGGCGGAATGGGTTCCTGATCGGTTGGCATGTGTACTGAGAAACCACGCCGTCCGGGGTGGGGGTTCGGCTTGCGCACTCACCCCGGATATGTAGGGTCCCCATACCGTGTCAGACGGCGTGTGTGAACGATCGGCGGCCGGCCGCCGTTGCGCCGTCGGCCGCCCGACCCTCGACCGATCGGCCGACTTTTGTCGGCTCCGCCCGTCGCCCCCGACATGGCCGCCTTCGACCCCGAGAAGTTCGAGGACAAGTACGCCAACTACTTCACCGAGCTCCAGCAGGCCTACAAGAACGCCTTCGACCGGATGAACGACCGCTACGACTCCGAACTGGTCCACGCGATCGACCAGCAGGTGCTAAACGAGAGCGAACCGTTCTACCGCGACGGGGAGTTCGAGGTCGAGCTCCCCGACAAGCCCTACGACCGGCTGTCGGCGATCGTCGTCGAGCGCGAGCGCTTCGAAGACGTCCTCGAAACCTACGTCGAGACGATTGAACGCGAACTCGAGCGCGTCTTCGACACGGAGTGAGCCGACGGAGGTCTTAAGGAGGCTCGCGCCCAACGCCCGTACATGAGCACGGAGACTAAGGGCGGCGACGATCTGGAGGAGCGGGTCACGAACTTCCTGCGGCGGAACTTCCCGCAGATCCAGATGCACGGCGGGTCGGCGGCGATTCAGGACATCGACCGCGAGACCGGAGAGGTCTCGATCGCGCTCGGCGGTGCCTGCAGCGGCTGTGGCATCTCGCCGATGACGATCCAGGCGATCAAGAGCCGGATGGTCAAGGAGATCCCCGAGATCGAGCAGGTCCACGCCCAGACCGGGATGGAGGGCGACGGCGGCGGCATGGGCGGCGGTGGCGGCGGCATGAGCCCCTCGTTCCCCGGCGAGACCGTCGACGACGGCGAGGACGACGAAGGCCCTCAGGCCCCGTTCTGACCCGCGCGTAACCCCGTCTTGCGATCCGTTTTCCGCGGTAATAGGTAGTTATCGCAGTTTTCGCCCGCGCTCCCACGTCCGAATCAGCCCCGCGAGCAGCCGGTTCGTCGGCGCCGCCACGCTCGCGTCTTCGGCCCGATCGACCACGTAGCCGTTGATCGCGTCGATCTCGGTTTGCCGTCCGTTTTCCACGTCCTGGCGCATCGAGGACTCGTTTCCGGCCGTCCGGTCGGCGACTCGTTCGGTCGCTGCGATGGCCTCCCGGTTCGAGAGGTCCACGCCGTGGGCGCGCGCGGTTCGGGCGGTTTCCCGGACCGCCGCCCGGACGAGTTCCTCGGCGGGTGCCTCGAGGACGGCGCCGTTCTCGACGCGTGCGAGGGCTGTGACGGCGTTGATTCCGGCGTTGACCGCGAGCTTTGCCCAGAGCCGACGAGGCATGTCGGCTGCGACGGTCGTCTCGAGCCCTGCCGACCGAAACGCCTCGCCGACCCGGTCGGCCATCGAGGAACGCCCGCCCCCGGGCGCCCCGAGGACGACCTCGCCGCGGCCGGTACAGTCGACGACGCCCGGTTCGCGCCGGACGGCACCGTAGGTCGCCGTTCCCGCCAGCACCGTGTCGTGGTGGCCGGCGAGAACCGCCTCGTTTCCCATCCCGTTTTGCAGGGAGATGACGGCGCCGTACTCCCCGGTCGCGAGGACGTGAGCCGCATCGGGGGTGTCGAAGGACTTGACGGTCACGACCGCACAGTCCGCAGCTAGCCCCTCGCCCTCGGCCGTCGCCCGCAGGAAGACCCGGCGGTCGTACTCGCCCCGGATCTCGAGTCCGTCGGCCTCGATCGCCTCGACGTGGGGTTCGCGGCCGACGAGGGTCACGTCGTGGGCGCCGGCGAGCAGTCCGCCGACGAGGCTGCCGAGGCTGCCGGCGCCGAGGACGACGATCTCCATACGCGGCCCTCGCTCGCGGGGAACCAAAACCGTTCGGCCCGACCCCTAATCCTCCGTCCAGTAGTAGATCTCCTCGCGGTCGGCCCCGCAGTTCGGGCAGTTCTCGGGGAGGTCGTCCTCGATCTCGTCCATCTCGCCACACTCCCAGCAGCGCCACATCAGTTCGGCCTCGCCGAAGGCGTGGCCCGACCGGACGTGCTGGACGCTCATCCCCTCGATTCCCTCCCGGAGGGTGACGTAGAAGCCGTCCTCGTCGAACCCCCGGATCCGGCCGACCTCCGTCCCCTCCTCGCTGTACACCGGCGTCCCGAAGCCCAGTCGAGTGATATCGTCTCCCATAGCGGGGGCACCACGACCACGGGTATAAATTCGTTCCCGATCCTCACCCGGCGTCGCCCGACTCCGACCCGTCCTCGACCCCGGAGAGCTCCCGGGCGCGCTCGAGCAGTCCCCGAACCTCGCCGCGCGGGATGTCCTCCCGGCCGAAGACGGCCCGCTCGTAGCTCTCGGTGGCGTCCCGGAGCAGGTCGTCGTCCTCTCCGGAATACCGTCGGTAAAACTCCCAGTGGGTCATCGAGCGATCGCCGCCGACGCGGGCGGCAAGCTCGTGGCGGACCGCGGCATAACAGTGTTCCATCGCCGCCTCGGGGTCGTCCTCGAGCTCCGCGGCGGCCCGCGAAAGCGCGAGGCGGGCGGCGGTCTCCCGCTCGCCTCTCTCCTCGCCCCCGGAGGCGGCCGACGCGGCCGCGCCCCCCGCTGGTGCGGTCTCGTCCCGGCGGTACCGTCTGGCGCCAACGACGGCGCCGACGACGAGCAATCCCGCGAGGGCGAGGCCGGCCCACCGGAGCCAGCCGGGTAGCGCCGAGAGCGCGCCGCCACCGCCCCCGCCAGCGAGCTGCGTCGTCGTCGCCGCGGGCGCGAGGCTCGTCTCCGAGCCGTCGTACTCCGCCCGCACCGTCAGATTCCCCGACGCGCTCTCGGGGATCTCGACTCGCTGTGAAAAGGCACCCTCGTCGCCGGTCGTCGCCGTCCCGACGGTCGAGCCGTCGACCGCGACGTCGATCGTTCGCTCGCCGACCACGCCGCTCGCCTCGCTCGAGAGGCTCCCGTCGACCCGGAGGGCGCCATCGCCGGTCCGTTCGGCCGACACCGAGAGGTCGGTGGGGATCTCCGCGACGGTCACCGTCTCGGTCGCGGTCACCGGCGCCAGCGCCCGCCCTTCGTAGGGGACGGCGACGCCGAGTTCGACCTCGCCGGCCGGGACCGAGACCGGGAGTTCGACGCTCCCCTCGAACTCGCCGTCGGCGACGCCGACCCACCCGATCCGCTGTCCGTCTGCGACCACCGCGAGGGCGACGTTCTCGACGTCGACGTCGCCGACCGCGATCTCGCCTTCGACCGTCACCTCCTCCCCGTAGGCGGTCCGGTCGGGGACCGACAGCCCCTCGATCGTCGGCTCGACCTGCTCGACGGCCACGGAGACGTTCTCGCTTGTCCCGAGATACGCCGACTCGTTGTCGGGGCGGTAGGCGACCTCGAGTTCCTCCGTCGCGAGCGAGAGCGTCGTCGGCCGGTACTCGAACGCGAAGGCCCCCTCGCCGTCGGACTCGGTCGTCACCGTCTGGTTGCCGACCTCGAAGGACAGTTCCTCGTCGTCGATGGGATCGCCCTCGGCGGTCCGGACCTCGCCCTCGACCTCGAGGGGATCGGTAAACGAGATCTCGGCGCGTTCATCGATAGCGAGCGACAGTTGCGTCTCGTCGAACTCGGCCTCCCGGATCTCGGCCTGGCTCTCCTGGACGTCCTCGTTTGCCGTCTCGATCGCCGCGTCGGCCTCCCCGAGGTCGGCGCCCGTCCCGTTTTCGATCTCGTCGTACTGGGTCCGGACGGCCTCGCTCGACTCCTCGACGTCGCCGGCGAGCGCCTCGAGTTCGCGGGCGAGTTCGCGGGCGCGTTGCTCGTCGCCTTCGTCCCTGGCGTCCTCGTACTCCTGGCGGGTCTCCTCGTACTCCCGGGCGGAGTCGGTCATCTCCTCCTGGCGCTCGCCGGCCTCCCGGAAGCTCTCCTCGCTGCTCTCGCCGCCGGTCTCGCCGGCGACGTCGACGTACTGCTCCAATCGGTCGTAGTACTCCTCGTCGACGTACCCGCTTGCGGCGTCGTACTCGCCCTGGCTCAACTCCACTGCCCCCTCCTCGAGTTGGCCGTTCATCCACCCCGAGAGCCAGCCCTCGAGTTCCTCGACGTCGCCGTCCTCGCTGTACTCGTCGGGGTCCTGGTGGCGGACGGTCTCGTTGTCGCTTTCGTTTTGGGTCTGGAGGACGACGCCGTCGGCGGGCGCCCCCGCCGTCGCTCCCGCGGCGGCCACCAGTAGGAGGGCGGCCACGGCGAGGGCGAACGCGTACCGGCGCGAGCGGGACACGACGCCCCGTTCGTGACCGGTCACAAAAAGGTCTGCTCTCCGTGACTGATCCGCCAACCAGTACCTTAAATACGCTACGCCGTCGCCCTGGAACCATGTACCCCACGCGCCGGTCGTGGGCGGTCGCCGGCCTCGTTGCCGCCGTCGCCGCCCTCGCGGTCGCCGTCGCCCGCCCCCTCCTGCTGGGCGGGGCGGCCGTGGCCGGCGGGTGGTTCCTCGCCCGCCAGGCGGCGTTCGTTCGTGCCCTCGAGGACGCCGCCGCCGACCTCTCGGTCGAGCAGTCCCCGACCCGGCTGGGGGTCCGGACGACGACCTCGACCCCCGTCACGCTGGCCGCCCGCCTCGCGGAGCCCTCCACCCTCGAGCTCTCGGTCCGGGCGGGGCTGCCGACCGCCGCGGCAGCCGACGAGGAGCTGGAACTCGATATGGAGCCTGGCGAGACCGACCGGGCGGCGACGAGCGAGGTCTCCTGGCCGACCGCGGGGCGCCACCGGTTCGGGCCGGCGACGCTGTCGGCGACCGACGGCTGGTTTCGCGACTCCGTTCCGATCGGTTCGGGGCCGACGGTGACCGCCGAACCCCCGGGCCCGCGAAACGTCCACGTCGGCGAGGGGGGCGACCGGCTCGCGAGTGCCTACGGCGAACACGAGGCCGGCCGCCAGGGGTCGGGCCTCGAGCCGGCCGAACTCCGGGAGTACGTCCCCGGCGACACCGCCGACAACATCGACTGGAAGGCGACCGCCCGGCTGGCTTCCCCCCACGTCCGGGAGTACGAGGCCGAGACCGAACGGCGGACGCTGCTGGTCGCGGACCACCGGGGGGCGCTCGCGACGGGCCGGCCCGGCGAGACCAAACTCGACTACCTCCGGGAGGTCGCGCTCGCAACGGCGGCCTCGACCCGCGAGCTTGGCGACCCCCTGGGTTTGCTCGCGGTCGGCGACGCCGGCGTCACCGGCCGGATCGAGCCCGCCTCGAGCCCGCGGACCTACGTCTCGGTCCGCCGGCGGCTGCTCGACATGGAGCCGACGGTCCCCGAGGATCCGCCCTCGACGGTCAGCGGGCGGTCGGCGCCCGACGCCACTGCGGGCGGGGCCGCCGACCTCCGGCGAACGATCGCCGACCTCGAGGCCGACGACGCCTTTTCACGGCAGCTCCGGCCCTTTTACGCCGGGCGGCAGGGCTACCGCGAGCGATTCGACGACGATCCACTCTACGCCGCGGTCCGGGCGGCCCAGGGCCGGACCACCGGGCGGCTCTGGACGGTGATTTTCACCGACGACGCGGCGCCCGACGAGCTCCGTGAGACCGTGACCGTTGCCCGCGAGAGCGGCGAGGTGCTCGTCTTGCTCGCGCCGACCGTACTCTACGAGCCCGGGGGGCTCGCCGACGTCGAGGCCGCCTACGACCGCTACGTCGCCTTCGAGGGCTTTCGCCGCGAGCTCTCGGGGATGGACCGGGTGCGGGCCCTGGAGGTCGGCCCCGGCGACCGGCTCTCGACGGTGCTCTCGGCGGGGCGCTCCCGGCGTTCGCGGAGCACGCGGGGTGAGTTCGCGTGACCCCGCCGCGCGAGCGCCGATACCTCCTCGGGCTCGCGGTCGTCGTCGCGGCCTACGCGGTCGCCGTCGGCCCGCTCGCCGGAATTCCTGCGGGCCTCGCGACGGCCGCCGTCGGCTACTGGCTGGGCACGCCCTACGCCGTCGCCGCCGGTCACGTCCTCCTGCTCCCGATCTTTCCCGACGGGGCCCACCCCCTCTCGGTTGGCCTCGTCGAGGCCGGTTTCCTCGCGTTGCTGGTCTTCGAGTCGCCGGCAACTCCGGCGCCCCGTCGGTTCGCGACGGCCGGAGTCGCCGCGGCGGCCGGGCTGGGCGCGCTCGCCTGGGGCCTCGGGGCGACCCAGTCGGTTCCGGTCGCCGCCGCCGTCCTCCTCCTCGCGTTCGGGGCCGCGGTCTATGGCCTCCACCGCTACGGGCTCCTCGCGACCGGGGGGCTCACCACGACCGACACTCCCACCGAGCCATGAGCGCACACGACATCGACGAGATGACCCCCGAGACCGACGAGAATGCGGAGAGCGAGGAGGATGACCTCGACCTCGCGGCCCAGATCGAGCTGCTGGCCGCCGAGAACCGCCGGCTGCGCGACGAGTACGCCCGGGCCCGCCAGTCGCGGTATCGCCACACCGCCATCGGGCTCGGTGCGATCGGCGCCCTCGCCGCCCTCGGCGGGCTGCTCTTTCCCGACGCCCGGGACGTTCTCTTCGCCCTCGCCGCGACGGGGCTCTTCGGGGCGGTGCTCACCTACTACCTCACCCCTGGCCGGTTCGTCGCGGGCGAGGTCGGCGAGCGAGTCTACGCCCCGCTGGCCGGAAACGAGGCCGCCATCGCTGACGACCTCGGCCTCGGCGAGGACCGAATCTACCTCCCGCGGGAGGGCTCCGTCCGCCTCTACGTCCCCCAGCGATCCGGGGGAGAGCTCCCCGAGGCCCGCGCGGGCCCGATCGTCACCGCCGAGGGGAGCCGCGGGCTCCTGCTCGAAACCACGGGGAGCGGACTGTTCGCCGAGTTCGAGGACTCCCTGGCGGGCGACCTCGCGACCGCACCCGCCCCCCTCGGAACCCAACTCGCCGACGGGCTCGTCGAGGGGTTCGAACTCGTCGAGAGCGCCGAGCCCGACGCCGACCCCGAGGGGGACCGGCTCACGCTCGCGGTCACGGGCAGCGCCTTCGGCGACGCCGACCGGTTCGACCACCCCGTCGCCGCCTTCGTCGCCACGGGGGTCGCGACCGGGCTCGACCGGCCGGTCGCCCTTGAGGTCCGCCCCGGCGACGACCGCCACGACTGGCTGGTGACCTGCCGGTGGGACCTCGAGAGGGTCACGTAGGAGTGCCGAACCGATAGGTTCGTCCGTTCGAGCGACGAGGTAACGGAGATGACCGTCCCAACAGCGGAACTCCCGGGCGGCGACGCGATGCCCGTCGTCGGGTTCGGAACCGGCGGACTGGCCGGCAAAGAGCTCGAAGACGCCGTCGAGGAGGCGATCGAGGCGGGGTACACGCGGTTCGACACCGCAGAGGGGTACGGCAACGAGGCCGATCTCGGGAGGGCCCTCGAGCCCTACGACCGCGAGGAGTTGTTTCTCGCCTCGAAGGTGCTCCCGAAGAACCTCGACTACGAGTCGCTGATCGACGCCTGCGAGTCGTCGCTCGATCGCCTGGGTACCGAGTACCTCGACCTCTACCTGATCCACTGGCCGAACCCGACGATCTCGCTCCGGGAGTCGCTCGCGGCGATGGCGACGCTTCGCGACCGCGGGCTGGTCGACAACGTCGGCGTCTCCAACTTCGACGCCTACGGGCTCAGCTGTGCTCGCCACGTCACGGACGTCCCGATCGCGGTCGACCAGATCGAGTGCCACCCGTGGCGACAGCGCCCCGACGTCCGCGACTACTGCCGGAAGGCCGGGATCGTCGTCGACGCCGCCGCGCCGGTGGCGCGCACGGAGGTGTTCGAGGACGTGGTCGTCCGTGATCTGGCCGAGTCCCACGATCGGGCGCCCTCACAGATCGCGCTCAAGTGGGCCGTCGAAAACGACGTCGCGGTGATCCCGAGCTCGACGGACCCGACACACATCCGGGAGAACCTCGACCTGTTCGACTGGAACCTGACCGACGAGGACCTCGAGCGGCTCGAGGGACTCGATCGCGACCGGTCCGTCTACACCCTCTCGCCGACGGACTGGACTGACGACACCTTCGGGATCCCGGAGTGACTATTCTTCTTCCTCTTCGCGGCCGCCGTCGCCGACCGCTTCGGCCGGCTCGATCGCCTCGGCGCCCGGGGGCTCGACGCCCTCGACCAGATCGGCGACGACCTCCTCGGGGCCGACGTCGCTGAGTTCGGCGTCGGTGTCGAGGACGAGCCGGTGGATCAGGATCGGCTCCGCCAAGGTCTTTACGTCGTCGGGGATGACGTAGGGCCGGCCGTGGATCGCCGCCCGGGCCTTCGCGCCGTCGAGGAAGGCGAGGCTCGCCCGCGGGGAGGCGCCGTAGACGACGTCCGGGTGGTCGCGGGTCGCGGCGACGATATCGAGGACGTACTCCTTGACCGGCGGGGCGACGTGGACCCCGTTCACCTGCTCGCGGGCCGCGACCAGGGAGTCGACGGGGATGACCTGTTCGGCCCGGTCGGGGCCGAGTTCGGGATCGTCGTCGAACCGCTCCAGGAGCTCGCGTTCGCCCTCCCGCTCGGGGAGGTCTACGGTGAGCTTGAACTGGAAGCGGTCGCGCTGGGCCTCGGGGAGCTCGAAGACCCCCTCCATCTCGATGGGGTTCTGGGTCGCGACGACCATGAACGGCGTCGGCAACTCGAGCGTATCGCCCTCGATCGTCACCGTCCGCTCTTGCATCGCCTCCAGCAGCGCGGACTGGGTCTTCGGCGTCGCCCGGTTGATCTCGTCGGCGACGACCAGGTTCGAGAAGACGGGACCGCGCTGGAGGGTAAACTCACCGGTGGTCTCGTGGTAGACGTGGGTCCCGGTGATGTCGGCCGGAAGGATGTCGGGGGTCATCTGGATGCGGCGGTACTCGAGGCCGGTCGTGCGGGCAAAGAGGTTCGCGAGCGT
Organism: Saliphagus sp. LR7; assembly: GCF_003344565.1. NCBI lineage: Archaea > Methanobacteriati > Methanobacteriota > Halobacteria > Halobacteriales > Natrialbaceae > Saliphagus > Saliphagus sp. LR7. Next base: position 53,899 of record NZ_QPND01000002.1, read on the forward strand.
CGTCTTCGCGACCCCGGGAACCCCTTCCAGGAGAACATGGCCCCGCGTGAGCAGGGCGATGGTGAGGTGTTCGATCGCCTCCCGGTTGCCCACGAGGACGCGCTCTATCTCCGTCGAGAGCGCGTCGTATATCTCCTGGGGGTCGGCGTCGGTCGATACGTCCGGTCGGTCGTCGGTGTTCTCGCTCATTGGTCGTGTTCGTCGCTCCCCCTCGTCGGTTCCGTCCCCGGTCCGTCCGGCCCGCGTCGTTCGGCGCGCTCGACCGCCGCCGTCACCCGCTCGATCCGGTCGTCGTCCCAGTCGGGGTACCGTTTCCGGAGGTAGGCGGCCCGGTCGGCGGTCGAGAGCTCCCGGCCCGGCTCCGCCCGCTCCAGATCGCGGGCCCGGCCGGCCCGGGTCCGACGGAGTCGGTTGGTCGGGAGCCGCCGACCCGACAGGACCGCCACCGCGCCGATCGCCCCGAACCCGACGACGACCTGAAGGAACGGCGAGTCCCGCAGCGTCAGTATCGCGGCCGCGAGCGGCGGGACGTCGCCGACGTGGGAGACGTCGAGGACGACCCGGTCGGCGTCCTCGTACAGCCCCGAGACGAACGCGGCGTTGTCCGGCTCCGCCAACATCGAGTTGATCGTGATGCTCGGGTCGCCGACGGCGACGACCGTCCCCGCGCTCGCGTTCTCGCTCGTCGCGACCGGGTAGGCGTCGAGTTCCTCGACCTCGGCGAGCTCGGTCTCCTCGCTCCCCAGATAGGTAACGTCGCTCGTCCGGACGAGCACGGTCGCCTCCCCGGGTTCGACCGCGGTCGCGTAGTTCAGCGTCAGCTGGGTGACGCCGTCGGTCAGCTCGTGGTCGGTGACGTTGTCGGCGATCGGCATCGGCGGCCCCCGGAAGTGGTTCTGCTCGTCGCGAAGCAGGTCGCCGTGGAACCGCGCGTCGGCGCCGACCGCCGCGAGGACGGTGTTGCCGCCCTCGCCGAAGTTCTCTAGGACGACGAGAGTGCCCCCGTTCTCGACGAAGCTCCGGAGTCGCTCTGCGTCCTCGCCGGTGTAGGGCTCGTCGGGCGCGGCGACGAACGCGACGGTGCCCTCTGGTTCGATCCCCTCGTATCCGGCAGTGTCCCGGAGGAGTTCCGCCTCGACGCCCGGCTCCGCCTGGATCTGGCTCCGGAGGTCGCTCGAGCCGTCCCAGCCGGGGTTGTAGGGGCCGAAGGAAGTCGTCGAGGTCGCCGCCGCGACCCCGACCGCGAGGAGGACGGTGGCCGCGAGCGCGACCAGGAGCACTCGGGGCCAGTCGGCGCCGCCGCCCCGTTTGCGGAGCCACTCGACGCCTACCACGGCACCACCTCCGGCGGGAGGATCTCGACGATCCGCCGCACGACGACGTAGGCGAAGCCCGCCAGCCCGGCCAGGATGAGCCACTTCAGCCGGCTCCGCCATTCGGGGGTGACGTTGAACGGCGCGGTCAACTCGGTCACGATCAGCAACCCGATCAGCGAGCAGACGAAGAAGAGCTCGTACGACAGCGAGCCGAGCAGGGAGAGCGCCAGCACCGTCGCTACCATCCACGCGACCTGTCCGCGAACGAACTGCATCCGTCGCCGGGTCGCCATCCGTTCTCGAAGGGACCACGGATTCACCTAAATCTAGCGCATCCGTCCCTCCGGCGCCCGAACGCGCCCGTCGGCCACGCAGCGGCCCCCTCGTCCGGGATCCGTCGTTCTACTCGCCGGACACGACAGTGTCGATGCGGCCACTAGCGTCGACCCTACCTGCCGGGACGGCCGCGCCCGAGCACCGAGAGCGTCCCGAGGTCGCGTTCGCCGAGGACGACCGGCTCCGCCCGGCGCCCGACGGCCTCGCGGTCGCCGTTCTCGACCGTGGGGTCAGACAGCGTCGCCCGCACCGCGTACTCGCCCGCGGGGGCGTCGTGGGGTACGTGCCACTCGACGCTCGCCGTCACGGGCTCGTTCGATGGAGGCGTCACGGTCGTCGTCGCTGTGTACCGCTTGGGGCCGTCGAAAACGACCGTCAGATCGCTCTCGTGGGCCGACGCCGGGAACGTATCGTCGAAGACGACGGTTGCCTCGACGGCAACCCGGTCGCGAGGCCGGGCAGTCTCCCGGTCGAACCGTGCATCCCGGAGGGCGTCCCAGGCGGCGAGCCCGCTCTCGTAGTAGTGGATCGCGATTCCCCCGTACCCGCCGCCGGGCGGGTCGGCCGCGATCGCCTCTTCGATCGTGCGGAGCCCCGACCAGCCCTCCTCGTATGTCGTCACCCAGCTTGCGCCACCGGGAAACTCCTGGGTCTCTATCGCGAGGAGGTGGGGCGCATCGAGGCCCTCGACGATGGTCGCGAGCCGCCGGCGGACCTCCTCGGGTTCGTCCCAGTAGGCCATGATCACGCTGGCTGCCAGCGCGGGGTGGGCCGCGACCGCCCGCGCGAGGGCGGGCTCGTAGTCGGGTAGCGCCCACCACCAGGCGACCGTCGCCGAAACCTCGAGGTCGGGTGCGATCGATGGACGCTCGTCGAGGAGAGCGACGAGGGACTCGAGGAAGGGCCGGAGGTCTCCGGGCGCACACTCGAGGTTGAGGTGGAGCCCATCGAACCCTGCGTCCGGCCCGTATTCGTCGTTGTGGGCACGCACCTCCCCTACGACCTCGCGGGCAATGTCGGTCGCACCCAGTCCGTAGGCGCCGGTCATCGCGTGGACCGCGAGCCCGGCCGCGTGGGCCGCCTCGCTGAGTCCGCCGATCGCTGCCGGGGATGCGCTCCGCAGGGCACCCCACGAGAGGTAGACCGTGTCGATCCCGAAGCGGTCGGTCCGCTCTATGAACCGTTCCCGGGCGGCACCGTCGGTCGCCAGGACGGGGGCGTACCCCCAGACGTAGAGCGCGCGTTCGTCCGCGGCGACCTTCGTCCCCTGGGCGGCGGCCGTCCCCGCGATCCCCGTGAGACCGACCGTGCCGGCGGCAAGCCCCTTCAGGACGGTCCGACGCCCGGTCCCGGGATCCGCGGTCGAACTTGAGAAGTTTTCATATGATTCATTCATAGTATCATATACTATGGTAGAGTATTTAGTCCTGCTGTGAGACGGATGGGCGTGGGGGTTGGTCGCGTTGGCCTCCCCTGGCGGTTCCGGACCGTCCGTCCGGGACCGGGAGCTACTTGGACGCGCCCGTCGGGCTACCGGTATGGGAATCGGAGACGTCCGCACGGTCGGCGACTGCGCCGACCTCCACTACGTCGATACCGGGATGTACGGGACGTCGGAGTACGGCGCGGTCTACCTTCTCAACGACGACCGGCCCGCGATAGTCGAGTCGGGGATCGGGACGAACCACGAGCTGATCCTCGACGCGCTGGCGGAGGTCGGGATCGACCGCGAGGAGCTCGCGGTCATCGCGGTCACCCACGTCCACCTCGATCACGCCGGTGGCGCGGGCTTTCTCGCCGAGGCCTGTCCGAACGCCGAGGTCTACGTTCCCGAGGTGGGCGCCCACCACCTCGCCGACCCTTCGCGGCTCGTCGAGGGAACAAAGCGCGCGGTCGGCGACCAGTGGGAGTTCTATGTCGAACCCGAGCCGGTCCCCGAGGATCGCATCACGGGGATCGAGGACGGCGACGCCATCGACCTCGGGGGCCACGAGCTCCGGGTCCACGAGGCTCCCGGCCACGCTCCCCACCAGGTCGTCTTCGAGGACCCCGAAAACGACGCCGTGTTCACTGCTGACGCCGCCGGCATCTGGGTGCCCTCGATGGGAGTCATCAGGGAGACCAGTCCCCCACCCCAGTTCGACCTCGAGGGCTGTCTCGCCGACATCGAGACCCTCGAGGCTCTCGACCGATCGACGCTGCTGTTCACTCACTTCGGGCCCAGGGAGCGAGGGGAGGTCCTCGAGCAGTACGGGGAGGTACTCCGCGAGTGGGTCCGGGCGGTCGAAGAAAAGCGCGCCGAACTGGGCGACGACGAGGCCGTGATCGACCACTTCGCCGAGACGACCGAGATGGGCGAGGTCTGGGGCGAGCGCAAGGCCCGTGCGGAGGCGGCGATGAACGTCCGGGGCGTCCTCGCCTCTCTCGATCGGTGACTCCGGGTCGGTAAACGGGACCCCCAGTGCGAGGAGTTTCCTCACGTTTTATCGTTCGCGAGCCGTTCTCAGGGAGTATGGACTGGCTGGACGCCGAGCGCGCGTACGACGACGAGGTCATCGGGCAGACGACCCTCGGGCGGCTGTTCGAGGACAGCGCCGAGCGCAACCGCGACCGGCCGGCCCAGCGCTACAAGGGCGGGATCTACGACCGCTCGCTCGCCGGGACCGCCTTCTCGCCCGCCCGCGAGGGCGAGTTCCGGACGATCTCCTACGCCGAGATGCGCCACGTCGTCCGCCGGCTCGCCGCCGGCTTTCGGGACCTCGGCCTCGAGGCCGGCGACCGGGTCGCGATCTTCGCGGACACGCGCATGGAGTGGGCCCAGACCGACTTCGCCGTCCTCGCCGCCGGCGGGGTCGTCACGACCGTCTACAGCGGCTCCGGCCCCGAACAGGTCCGCCACCTGCTCTCGGACCCCGACGCGAGCGCGGTCGTCGCCGCCGGCGACGACGAACTCGAGCGGGTTCTCGACGTGGCGGACGGGCTCGATCTCGACGTTTTGGTCTCGATGGACGAGTCGGCGATCGCCGGCGAGCGCGAGGACGTCCACACGCTCGGGGAGGTCTACGAGCGCGGGGCGGAGCGCTTCGACCGCGAGGCCTACGAGGGCTGGATCGACGGGGCCTCGCCCGGCGACCTCGCGAGCCTGATCTACACGAGCGGGACGACGGGCCAGCCCAAAGGGGTCCGGCTCACCCACCGCAACTTCCGGACGAACGTCAATCAGGTCCGCAAGCGGTTCGCGCCGCGTCCGGACAAACCGGAGGGGGCACCGTCGATCGGTTCGGGGACGGAGACGGTCTCCTACCTCCCGCTGGCCCACGTCTTCGAGCGGCTGGCGGGCCACTTCCTGATGTTCGCGAGCGGCGCCTGCGTCGCCTACGCTGAGAGCCCCGACACCCTCCAGGCCGACTTCGCCGCCGTGTCGCCGACCTCCGCGACGAGCGTCCCTCGAGTGTACGAGAAGATCTACGACGGGGTCCGCGAGCAGGCCAGCGAGTCCGCGACGAAAAAGCGGATCTTCGAGTGGGCGACCGACATCGGCGTCGCCCACTACGAGGCTGCGGATCCGGGTCCCGTTCTGGAGGCGAAACGCCGGCTGGCCGACCGGCTGGTCTTTTCCCAGGTCCGGGAGGCCCTCGGCGGGGAGATCGAGATGCTGATCAGCGGCGGCGGGAGCCTCTCGGCGGAGCTCTGTACGCTGTATCACGCGATGGGGCTCCCGATCTACGAGGGGTACGGCCTGACAGAGACCTCGCCGGTCGTCACCGTCAACCCGACCGAGGAGCCCAAGGTCGGGACGATCGGCCCTCCGGTTTCGGACATCGAGATCGAGATCGACGAGTCGGCGGTCGATCCCGAGACGTTCTCGGACGCCGGCGAGGTCGGCGAACTCCTCGTCCGGGGGGAAAACGTCACCGACGGTTACTGGTCGGACCCGGCGGCGACCGACCGGGCCTTTTCGGATGGCTGGTTTCACACGGGCGACGTCGTCCACCTGCGTCCCGACGGCTACGTCGAGTTCCGCGAGCGCTCGAAACAGCTCCTGGTGCTCTCGACGGGGAAAAACGTCGCGCCGGGGCCGATCGAGGACGCCTTCGCCTCGAGCGAGGTCGTCGAGCAGTGTATGGTCGTCGGCGACGGCGAGAAGTTCGTCGGTGCCCTGATCGTTCCCAACGCCGACCGCGTCCGCGAGTGGGCCGCCGGCGAGGGGATCGACCTCCCCGACGACCCTGAGGCCCTCGTCGCCGACGACCGGGTCGAGGAGTACGTCGAGCGGGAGGTCGAACGGGTCAACGAGGGCTTTTCGCGCCACGAGCGGATCAAAGAGTTCCGGCTCGTCCCCCGGGAGTTCACCGAGGAAAACGAGATGCTGACCCCGACGATGAAGAAGAAACGCCGCGTCATCCTCGAACGCTTCGACGAGAAGGTTCGGGAGCTCTACGAGGAGTAGCTACCGGCGGTCGCCGAACTCGTCGAACCAGGAGGCATAGAGCAGGTACGTCGGCGCGAAGACGACCGCGCCGAGGAGAACGATCACGACGGCGACGTTTCGGAGGATGCCCTCGCCGGCAACGGTGCCGACCGCGAGGACGGAGACGGCCGCGAGGAGGGACCCGAACGCGATCGCCGCGGCGCCCCCGAACCGATCGTTCCCCGAACCCATACGCTCGCTTCGGCCCCGCGGGGAAAAACCCCGTCGTCGTCCCGTTCCATCCCGTCACCGTCGATCCGGCGGCCGCCGGCGAGACGCCCCTTCGCCTCCTCCGGGTTTTGCCGGTAATAATTAACGACCCAACACGTTTAAGTCGGGGCCGGCGAAGGGGTCGGTATGCCCTCCGACGGCCCGGCCGGCGTGGAGCGTTCCTCCGAGGGGAGCCTCGAGGACGCCCGGCGGGCCGTCACGCGCGAGCGCCGTCACCTCGCGGACGAGCGCGCCGCGTTCGCCGGGTTTCGCGAGCGTGTCGAGGATCTGGACGTCGTCCGTTCTCGGGGCGGGGCGCCCGCCCGATCGCGGGAAGTCGGCGGCGGGATCGCTCGGGTTCGGGAGGCCTACGCCGACACCGTGATGGCGGTCCCCCACTACCGCGAGCGATTCGACGAGGACCTCACGGAGAACGTCGCCGGCGAACTCAGCCCCGAACTCGCCGCTGCCCTCGCGCGCCACGACCGCCTCCGGCCGTACGTAAAGCGGTCGCTGCTGACGGCGGCCGACGCCGCGATCGGGGGTCGGACGACGCTGCTCTCGATCATCGATTCGGAACTCGAGTCGATCGCCGACCTCGACGAGCGCCTCGAGGGGATCGAAGCGGAACGGGCGGCGATCGTCGGCCAGCCGATCGATCGCATGGAGTTCAACGCGCTCAGACTCTCTCGTCGGCGGCTGTGCGGGCTCGAGGAGCGGTGTGACGACCTCGCCGCCGAGCGCCAGGCGACTCTCGGGGACGGCTGTCGGTCGTCGCCCGCCGGCGACGACCTCGGGGAGTACCTGTACGCCGACTGCGAGAGCGTCCATCCGTTGCTCGCGGCAATCGCGGCGACCGGCCGGCGGATCGAGCGGGACCTGGCGGGGGTCGAGGACAGATTGGTCGCGGTCAAGTAGGGTGCCACAGAACAGTTCGCAAACGGTTCTTTTCAGGGTGTATTTGATGAATTCCGTGCTCACTGCAGGTGTGTGTGTATCGGCGATCTATGAGTTACTTTTTTGTTATTGTAGGGATTATTGTAAGTATGGTCGAACTCAAGTCTCTCGCTGTCGGCACCCTCGTTGGAGCGGCCATATTCGGTCTCGGTTACGTAGATGGGATAGAGAGCCTGCAATTCGTGGGGGTGCTCGGGCTCGTCTGGGCCATTGCGGGTTGGTCGCTGGCGCGGAACCACCGGGTCTGGCGGGAAGCAGACACGCTCCCCTCACTGCTGTTCATTCTGCTGGCAGTTGGAGTCCCACAGTTTGGCACTCCCTCTGCCCTCCCACTCGGTGATTTTCGGGCTCCGATTATGCTTCTGGCAATGGGAATCGCGGTCGCAGGAATGGGGCTGGGTATGGAAATGAATAACTCGGAATCAATTGAGGAGGAACCAACGACAGCTGCTATGTCCGCAGACTAACACTGACTCGATCCTTACTGGAAGAGCTATCCCCTCTACTGAGCGATGCTGAGTAGTAGCGGACAGAGTGTGTGACCCGTTATATGACACCCTCCGCGATCAACGGCTGATTCTTGAGCCATACTTAGTTCGACCGGGGCGAGGTACCCGCCGGTCGTTCCAGACCAAGGCTCTCAGACCGCTTCCTCGGGTTCGGCGTACTCGCCCTCGTCGGTGACCGCGAGGAAGGCATCCTCCAGGCTTCCCTCCTCGCCGGTCTCCGCGCGGCGCTTGAGCTCGGTGGGAGTGCCCTCGGCGACCAGCCGGCCGTCGTGGAGGACGCCGATCCGGTCGCCGAGTTCGTCGACGACGGGGAGGATGTGCGTCGAGAGGAAGATGGTCATCTCCCGATCCGCGAGGTCGGCGATCGTCTCGCGCATCGTCCGGGCCGCGCGGGGATCGAGCCCGCTCGTGGGCTCGTCGAGGAAGGCGACGGCGGGCTCGTGGAGCACCGCCTGGATGACGCCGACCTTCTGGCGCATTCCCTTCGAGTAGGCCTCGATGCGCTTGTCGGCGTCGCCCGTGAGGTCGAAACGCTCGAGCAGGCGTTCGATCCGGGCTCCGGACTCCTCGCGAGGCAGGTCCCGGAGCCCGGCGACGTACTCGAGCTGTTCGCGCCCGGTGAGTTCGTCGTAGATCGGGGGCTCCTCGGGGAGGTAGCCGATGTGGGGCGTGACGGCGTCGCGCTCGGCGATCGAGTGGCCGGCGACCCGCGCCGAGCCCGACGTCGGTTTCGTGAGCGTCGTCAGCATCCGCATCGTCGTCGTCTTTCCCGCGCCGTTTGGACCCAGAAAGCCGTAGACCGTGCCGGGGTCGATCTCGAGATCGAGCTCCCGGACCGCGTACTCGTTGCCGTACCGTTTCGTCAGCGCGTCGGTCTCGATCGCGAGGTCGGCCATGCGCCGACTTGTTGGCGAATCGTAATAACCGTATCCCTCCTCGATGGCCGCCGGCTGTCCGACCACGGACGGTGGAGGGTCCCGCGTTGCGACCGTCGGCCTACAGCGCCTTGACCCAGCCGGGGGTCGAGGCCATCCCCTCCTTGTCCTCCCAGCCGTTCTCGCGGAGGTACTCCTCGAGGTCGGCGAAGTCGAAGCCGAAGACGTCCTCCATGGCGTCGATGTCCGCGCTGTAGCCCTCCTCGTTGAACCACTCGCACATGACGGTGAACTCCTCGCCGAAGGAGTCGTAGGCGTCCTCGATCGGGACGTGGACGGCCTCGACCTCCCGGCCCGTCACCGTAGAGAGAACGTCGGCGGTCTCCGCCAGCGTCGCCTCGTCGCCCGCGAGATCGATCCGTTCGCCGACGAACTCGTCGGGATTTTCGAGGGCGACTGCGGCGGCATGGCCCACGTCGTCTACGTCCACCATCTGGAGGGAGACGCCCTCCTCCAAGGGCAAGGCGAGCTGGCCGTCCTCGACGACGTCCTCGGCGAACGCCTCGAGGTTCTGGAAGAAGAAGACGGGCTTGAGCACGGTCATGGGGAGGTCCAGATCCTGGGCGTGCTGTTCGATCTCCCAGGCGGAGTCGAAGTGAGGGACGCCGGTCTCCTCGTCGTGGCTTCCGACGCCGCTGAAGACGAACTGGTCTACCTCCTCCTCGCTCGCGACATCGGCGAGGTTCTCTCCCTGCTGGACCTGGCCCTCGTAGCCCTCCGTCCAGAAGTTCGTGACCGCAAAGATCCGGTCGGCGTCGCCGACGGGTCCTCGGAGACTTTCGGGGTCGTCCAGGTCGCCCTCGACCATCTCCACGCCCTGCTCTGCGAGCTCCTGGGCCCGATCGCCGGCTGCGTCCCGGGTCAGCCCGTGGACCTCGAGTTCGCCCGACTCGAGCAGGTGCTCGACGACGGCACCTCCCTGGTTGCCGGTCGCGCCCGTGACGAGGACGGTGTCGGCCATCTCAGTGGCCCTCCTCGTCGGTGGCGGTCGTCGAGACGGTTCGAATCGGCTGCCGGAACTCTGGTTGCATCACGTTACCTGATTCGGCCGCGAACCTATATATCGCTTCGGCGACAGTCGGGTTACCCGATGACATCGGCGTCCCCGAGAACCGTTCGCACTCTACTCGAGTTCGAACCGGAGTCGTTCCTCGCCGGCGCCCCGGCTCTCCCGGCCCGTGACGGTGACGGGGCCGATATCCCTGGTGTTCTCGACGTGGGTGCCCGCACACGCCGTCCGGTCGAAGGGAGCCTCGGGGTCGCCGATCTCGACGATCCGGACCTCGCGGATCGACTCCGGGAGGAGGTCGAGGCGGGTACGTCCGGGATCCAGGCCTGCTTCGGCGTCCTCGCGATCCATCGTGTACCACCGGACGGCGAGTTCGTCCTCGACGAGGTCGTTCATCCGGGCTTCGACGTCGGCGAGTTCTTCTTCGGAAAAGCGATCGTAGGCACAGTCGAGGCGGGCCCGGTCGGCATACAGCTGGTTTCCAGTCGTCGCCGCGTCGAACTCGGCGAGGACGATCGCGGAGAGGAGGTGCTGGGCGCTGTGATACCGGCTGTGGGCCCGTCGCCGGTCGGCATCGACCGCTCCCTCCACGACGGTTCCGACTGCGGGTGGCTCCCGGTCTACGTGGTGGTAGATCGTGTCCCGTTTCTGGACGTCGGAGACGGCCCAGGACTCGCCGTCGGCGGCGAGCGTTCCCCGATCCGCGGGCTGGCCGCCGCCCTCGGGGTAGAAGGCAGTCCGATCGAGGACGACCCGGTCGCCGACGACGCGCTCGACCGTCGCCTCGAACTCGAGGAGACTGGAGTCCGAGAGGGAGAGCGCCTCGGTCATACGGTGAACTCGATCGCGGCGCCCTGGCCGAAGCCGACACAGAGCGTCGCGAGCCCGCGACCGCCGCCTCGCTGGCGGAGTTCGTGGAGCAACGCCACGGGGAGTCGCGCGCCGCTAGCACCCAGGGGGTGTCCGAGCGCGATCGCACCGCCGTTGACGTTGAATCTCTCCTCACTGACGCCGAGTTCGTCGCGGGCGTACACCGTCTGGCTTGCAAAGGCCTCGTTGAGTTCGACGAGGTCGTACGCCTCGATCTCCCGATCGACGCGCTCCAGGAGCGCTCGGGTCGCGGGGACGGGCCCGATCCCCATCACGGTGGGATCGACGCCCGCGACCGCGTTGCTCCCGACCTCGGCCATGATTTCGAGGTCGTGGTCGTCGGCGAACTCGCGGCTCGTCACCAGAAGGGCGGCGGCGCCGTCGGAGATCTGGGAGGCGTTTCCGGGGGTGACCGTCCCCTCGGACTTGAACACCGTGGGCAGGCCCGCGAGGGTCTCCATGTCGGTGTCGCGGCGGATCCCCTCGTCCTCGCTGACCTCGCCGTCGTCGGTCTCGATGGGGACGATCTGGTCGTCGAAGCGGCCCTCGTCGGTCGCTTCGGCGGCTCGTCGGTGGCTCTCGAGGGCGTACTCGTCCTGGCGCTCCCGGGAGACGTCGTACTCGGCGGCGACCTTCTCGGCGGTCATCCCCATCTGGAGTTCGCCGACGTTGTACTCGGTGGCGAGTTGGGGATGGAGGTGGGCGGTGCCCTCGCCCATCGGATTCCTGCTCATGTTCTCGACGCCGCCGGCGACGATACAGTCGCGCTGGCCGGCCCGGATCGCATCCGAGGCGGAGATGATCGCCTGCATCGAGGAGGCACACCAGCGGTTGATCGTCGTCGCGGGCACCTCCTCGCCCAGCTCCGAGAGGAGGGCGATGACGCGCGCGAGGTTGTTGTCCTGCTCGCCGCGTTGCTGGGCACAGCCCCACATCAGGTCGTCCACGTCCGAACCCGAAAGCCCGGCCTCGGCGAGGATCTCGTCGATCAGTGGGATCGAGAGGTCCTCGCTTCGCACGTCCGCGAAGACGCCGTCTTCTTTCCCCTGGGGGGTCCGGACCGCCCGCACGATCACCGGCTGGGATGGCTGGCTCATATCCCTTCCACGGCGCTTACGGCCTTAAATTGCCGTCAAACTCCGAGCGCGAGGAACGGCGTTTACGCCCGCGAGGAGAACCCTTTTTGGCGCCTGGCGGTAGGCGAAGGTATGGACGAACCCCGGGACCCGGAGCGCGAACCCGACGCGGAGCCGGGAGGAGACGGTGGAGCGAGCGGGGAGGCGACACGCGGGGAGACGACCGACGCCGACGGCTCCGGCGACGACCCCTCTCCCGACGACGATCGTTCGGGACCGGGAGCGGCGCCCGACGCGACTGGCGGCCCGGAGGGACCGGAGGCCGCGGAACCGACCGACTCGGGCGGGTCGATGCCCGGCGTTCCCGAGGAGCCCGAACCCGAAACCGAGGTCCCCGAGGACGTCCGGAAGTACGCGAAGTTCCAGAAGATGGACGGCGCCGCCTACGAGCGGGTCAACGAGTTCCTCCGGGACCGAACCTATATTACGGCCCGCGAGTGGGCGATCGCTCGCCTCTGTGCGGACTTTCGCACCGAGACCGGTGTCGAGATGACTAAGATCGGCGAGAACCTCCCCGAACTCGTCCCCTTCATGACCGATACCTACTCCCCGCAGGCGGTCAACCAGGCCCGTTCGTCCTTCGAGGACAAAGTCAGAAAGTCGGGCGCGACGTTCCTCTACGGCGCGATGTCGGACTTCTTCACCGCCGAGGAACTCGACGACGTGATGTACGAATCGACGGAGGTCGCGAAGTTCCTGCTGGAGGTCGAAGGGGTGGATCTCTCCGTCGAGGAGGAACTCGAGGCCGAAGAGCGGATCTCGGCGGTGATGCGGGAGGTCCGGGCGGCCAGCGAGCAACTCCGCGAGGAAGGGGAGTAAGAGCCCGCTACCCGCCGCTCTCTCCGCTTTCGGCGTCGCCCGCGAACAACGATGGCTCGTCGTGGGAGAAGGTGAGCCACCGGTCGCCCGACGGCGTTCGGAGGTGGATCGGAAGCTCCCCCCGGTCCTCGGCGACCTCGAACAGGTCCTGGCTCCCGGCGCGCCGGTAGAAGATCGGCACCGTCACCGCGACCTCGCGCTCCTCGTCGCGCTCGACGGCGAGGACGAACACGACTCCCTCGACGGCGTGGCTGAAGACCTCGACGGAGTCGAACTCCGCCCGGTCGAAGAGCTCCTCGATGGCCTCGTACTCGTCGTCGGCGACCAACACGCTGAACCCGAAGCGGTCGTGGTCGGTCGAGGCGACCGCCGTCACGTCGCCGGGATCACACTCGACGACCTCCCAGCCGGCCTCGCGGTACTCCGCCGCGATATCGGCCGCGTCGGCGAGAAACGTCGGCCAGACCTCCGGGCCGAGCCCTTCGGTCGGGGAGTCGCCGGTCATCGCTTGCCCCCTGCCCGCCCGGTCGCCGGGGTCGAGGGAGTCGGCTCGTGCCGTCGGCTCGGTTCGTCCATACCTCCCGGAGGGGGACCCTGAGAGAAAGGGTTGCCCATCCCGAGGTCAGTTCCCGTCGGCGGGGCCCCGGATCGTGAGCACGCCGTTGTTGGCGGTCACGCCCTCGGCGCCCTCGGGGAGGTCGAACTCGAACTGGTCGCCGTCGGTCGTCGCGATGACGGTCCCGCCGACGACGTCGACCTCAAGGTCGCCGGCCCCCGCCCCGAAGTCGACCGTGATCTCGCTTTCGCCGTCGGCCGTCACCGTCCGGGCGATCGCGGTCTCGTGGTCGACCGACCGCAGCGTTCGTGGGACTCTCATACCTGAACGGAGGGGCCGACGCTACCTAAGGGCCACGCCGGCAGTCTCCAGCCCCCTCGCTCACCCGTCTCCGGCTCCATCGCCGGCAGTATCGACCACTTCGACCGGGCCATCGCCGGTGAGCGCGTCCTCGAGCCGGCGCCGGACCCGCGTCGCGTCTCGGGGGCCGCCGGCCGCGGCGACACTGCCGACGGTCTCCGGATCGAACGGAACGTCGAGGGCGCCGTAGACGGCCGCGAGCGCGTCCGTGAGGTCGTCGGCGGCGGTGACCAGGAGGACGCCCGCGGCGACCGCGGCGTCGGCCCGGACGCGCTGGGCGACGCCCGCGAGTTTGCCGTCCTCGCCCGACAGCGAGTGCGATCCCGGACAGAAGGAGTTCTCGGGTTCGCCCGGCTCGACCGCGACGCCCAGTCCGGCCAGGCCGTCGGCGACGTCGCCGAGGAGTCGGTCGTAGCGGTCGGCGATCCCCGTCCGCTCTCGCCCGACCGGTTCGGCCCGGGCGAAGGCGACCGTCGTCGCCCCGTCGAAGGCGACCGCGCGCCCGCCGACCGCCCGCTCGACCGGCTCGAAGCCCCGCCTCTCGGCGATCTCCCGGGCCCGGTCGTAGCCCGCGCGTCGGCGGTCCCGCCGGCCGAAGGCGACCTGTCGGCGGGGGATGCCGACCGAGACGACGGGTCCCTCGTCGGCGAGCGAGAGCACGGCCTCGCTCGCCGGGCCGTCGGGCGCGCGGAGGACGCGCGTCGGTGCTGGCGGTGCCATACCGGGAGGAGGGACCGACGCGCCTAAACGCTCCCGGCACCCAGGGGCGCCGATGAGCGGGGATCGGACGGTCGAGTTGAGTGCGGGGACGCTCGAGCGTTACGCCCGGTTCTCGCTTTTCAACTCGCCGTACCCCGCCCACGACGAGGGTCGGGCGATCGACCTCTACCCCGGCGGGCGCGCCGGCGAGGGGTTCGACGGCGAGCCGGCACCGTCGCCGGTCGCAGGGCGAGTGCTCTCGATCGAGACCGTTCGGGCACCCGCGGGGCCGGTGGGGATCGACCGGGACTACCTGATCGTCATTTCGTGTACGGCACCCAACTCGGCGAGAGGACTCGCAGCCAGGATCCTCCACGTCGACCCGTCCGTCGAACCCGGCGACGAGGTCGGGATCGGCGACTCGCTTGGCACCCTGGTCCGGACGGGGTTTTTCGACCCCTGGGTCGGCGCCCACCTCCACGTCGGCTTTCGCCCGCTCGAGGCCGACCACCGTCGGGCGTCGGGCTCGCTTCCCGTGACCGTCGGCGCCGACCTCCGCCCGGTTCCCTGGGACGGGACGGGGAGAGTCGCCGCAGTGGGCGAAACGTACGCCGTCCTCCGCGGGTCGGGTTCGGGAACACTCGCCGGCATCGGGGCCGACGGCGGCGGGGTGCTCGATGGCGGGCTCCCTCACTACGCGGCCGGCGGTCTCCTCGGCGGACCCCAGGGACCCGTCTCCTTCGGCGGCGAGCGTGTCGGCGTCGCCGACGGCCGAACCGTCGCCTGGGACGATCTCGGGGTCAGGGCCAACGGCGACCCTGCGACCGGCCTCTCGCTTTCCTGTGGCCTCGAGCCGGGCGTGACGGTCGTCTCCCCCGGCCACTCCCTCGAGGCCGGCGAGCGAGTCGAGGTTACGCTCGAGCGCGAGAAACGCCGGTAAACGGGCCGGGCCGGCAAACCGCCGGAGCCAAACCGTCGGCGACCGATCGAGGGGACATGACCGACGACCGCGACTTCGACTCGCTCGCCGCCGTCCTCCAGAGCTACATCGACGACCACCACGAGTTCCTCTCCTGGCTCGGCACGGGCGTCGAGGCCGTCGAGCGCGGCGGCATGGTCATGTCGATCCCCTACGACGACAAGCTCACGAACGGCCGGCCCGGAACCGACGGGGAGCGCACGCCCGACATTCACGGCGGCGTCGCCGCCACCCTCGTCGACACGACGGGGGGGCTGGCGCTCCGGACCGAACTCGACGACCCCCTCTCGGGGGCCATCGCGACGATCACCCTGAACGTCAACTACCTCCGGCCGGCGACGGGAGACCTGCAGGCGACCGCCGAAGTCGTCCGGGCGGGCTCGACCATCGGCGTCAGCGAGATCATCGTCGAGAGTGAGACGCCCGACGGCGATCGGGAGCCGGTGGCGATCGCACAGGGCGCCTACCGGATCTTCCGGGACGATTGAAGACGCCTTCCTCGCCGCGGCCGATCTCGTATCGGTCTGGGTGGTCCCGGAAATCGACGTCGTACTCGGGGTCGTCGCTCATCGCGCGAACCCGACCTCCTCGCTGTCGGCGACCTCGCCGAACAGCCACGCGGTGTGCTCCAGGGCGTACTCCCTGTGCTCGTCTTCGATCGCGCCGATGCAGTCGGAGACGAGGACGGTCCGGAAGTCCCGAAGCCCCGCGCTCCCGGCGGTGTGGAGCACGCAGACGTTCGCGAGGGTACCACAGATCACGAGGTTCCGGATCCCTCGCGCGTCGAGCCAGCCCTCGAGCTCGGTGTCGTAGAAGGCGTCGTAGGTGTGTTTCTCGACGACGAGGTCGTCGTCGCGGACGTCGAGTTCGGCGAGGAGTTCGGCGTCCCAGGAGCCCTCGAGGACGTGTTCGCCCCAGCGGTCGAACTCGTCGTAGGAGTGGGTGCCCTCGAACTGTTCGGGCGGGTGGACGTCGCGGGTGTAGACGATCCGGGCGCCGGCCTCGCGGGCGCGGGCGACGAGGTCGGCGATCGGCCCGACGACGCGCTCGCTGCCGGGGGCGTACAGCGAGCCCTCGGGGTGGGCGAAGCCGTTTTGCATGTCCACGACGACGACCGCCGTCCGGTCGGGATCGAGCGTCCCCTCCATGGACGAGGCGTGGGCCGCGAGGAAAATAGGTCTGCCGTCGCGCGAGGGATACCCTTAAGGCGCCAACCTTCCGAATGCGCACAACCCACACATGTCAGCCCGTTCGACCCGCCTCGTCGTCGCCCTCCTCCTGGCGGCCGTCGTCGGTGCCGGCGTCGCCGCGGCCGGAACGGCCGTCACCGCCCAGGAAGAGGCCGAAAACGAGACCGACGAACTCGTCGCCGACTGTGCCGCCGAGATGCCGGCTGACTACGCCGATCCTGCCGAGGGCAACGACACCGTCGGCTGGGTCGGGGGCTACTGGTACGACGAGCCCCTCAACATTGAGCGCGAGGACGGGCTGAACGAGACCGAACTCGACGCGCTCTCGGCGCGGGCGGCCGCCCGATTCGAGGCGCTGCGGTGTCTGACCTTCGAGGAACTCCCCGAGATCGACGTCGTCTCCCGCGAGGAGTTCGAGTCCGAGAACGCCTTCGCCAACGTCACCGAGGACGAACGCGCCTTCGACAACGCGATGCTCGAGACGATGTTGCTGGTCGGCAACGAGACCGACTCGATCGACGTCCGCGAGGAGGAGCGGGCGGCCGTCGTCGCGGGCTACTACGACTTCGTCGAGGAGCGGATCGTGGTCGTCAGCGAGGACCCCGGGTCCGTCGAGATCGACGAGGGGGTCCTGGCCCACGAACTCGGCCACGCCCTCCAGGACCAGCAGTTCGACCTCGATAGCTACGAGCGGCCGACGACCGACGTCGACAACGGCGTGCTCGGGATGATCGAGGGCGACGCCCAGCGGATCGAGTACCAGTACTCGGAGCGGTGTGAGGCCGGGCGGTGGGCCGAGCCCTGCCTGAGCGAGAACGCGACCGCCCAGGGTGCGGCCGCGGGCGAACCCCCGAGCTGGGGGCTGTACTTCATGGGCTACCAGCCCTACAGCGACGGCCCGTCGTTCGTCGAGCACGTCTACGACGAGGGCGGCTGGGACGCCGTCAACGGCGTCTACGAGGAGATGCCCTCGACGTCGGTCCACACGATCGATCCCGAGAGCTACGGCGAGTTCACCCCCGAGGACGTGACCGTCGCCGACGAGAGCGGCGACGACTGGGAGCGTATCGAGCGCCCGCAGGGCCCCGACTACGACGTGATCGGCCAGGCGGGGCTCTCGGCGATGTTGATGGATCCGGCCTACGACGGCTCGCCGATCATCCCGCCCGAGGAGTTCCTGAACATGGAGGGCGGCGAGGCCAACCGGACGGACCCACTGGAGTACGATCACCCCGAGACTGACGGCTGGGTCGGCGACCGGCTCTACGCCTACGGCGACGGCGAGGAGACGGGAACCGTCTGGAAGCTCGCCTGGGAGGACGGCGAGGAGGCCGCCGAGTTCGCCGACGCCTACGAGCAACTGATAGAGATCCGGGGCGGCGAGGCCGTCGAGGACGCGAACCGAACCTACGAGTTCGGTGCCGAAAGCGAGTTCGGCGGCGCGGTCACCCTCGAGCAGGAGGACGACCGGCTGTGGATCGTCACCGCGCCCTCCGTCGAGGAACTCGGCGAGATCCATGACGTCGCCGACGCGGCGACGGACGCCGACGGCGAGAACGAGGAACCGGACGATGCCGACGCTGGCGGCGAGAACGACACCGACGACGAAGGGACCGCCGACGCTGACGCCGACGACGACGGCGCGGATGACGAGGCCAGCGACGAGGGTGGAAACGGCAACGGAAACGGCAACGGCAACGAGGAGAGCGAGGACGTCGACGACGAAAGCACGAACGGCTCCGGGAGCGTCGCGAACGATTCCGAGACTGGCAACGCGACCGGCGACGAGAACGTATCCGACGACGCTGATCCCGAGGCGGCCGGCGAGACCGAGAGCGACGGGGCGATCGATTCCACGACCGCCTTCGCCGGGGTCGGACTCGTCCTCGTCGTTCTCGCGGTCGCCGCCGCCCTGTTCGTTCGGCGGCAGTAGCCGCCTTCTTCTCCCGGCGGTCGCGGGCCGGAAACGCTTTTTCGACACGGGCCCTCGCTCCCGCCGTGCGACGCCTTACCGCCCTCGGTTTCCTCCTCGTCGCCGCCCTCCTCGCGCTGACGGCCGTGGCGCCGGCGGTCTCCCCGGCCGAGGAGCGACTCCGGGTCGAGGCGGGCGACCTCGACGACGACCGTCCGCTCGGGGAGGTCGCGGGCTACACGGCCGAGGAAACCCTCGATATCGACGCCGACGAGCTCTCGCCGGCCGACCTCGAAGCCCTGAAATACCGCTCGATGGCCCGGATCGAGGAGATCCGGGGGCTCCGGTTCGAGGAGGACGTCGCCCTCGAGGTCGTAAGTCGCGAGCGCTATCGCGCGGAGTCGAGCCGCGAGGGGGAGGCGGGACCGTTCGTCAACGAGGTGTGGCGCGGCGCGTTCGTCGTCGGCGAGACCGACGTCGACGATGCGCTCGCCGGGGTGTACGGCGACGCGGTGGTCGGCTACTACTCGGACGGCCGGATCGTCCTCGTCGTCGAGGAGCCGGACTCGTTCCGGCTGAACCGCGCGACGCTGGTCCACGAACTCGTCCACGCCCTCCAGGACCAGCGGTTCGGTCTCGGTCGCGAGGGGGAGACGATCGACGAACGGCGGGCCGAGACCGGGCTGATCGAGGGCGAGGCCGGGTACGTGCCGGCGCTCTACGACGACCGTTGCGGGGAGTGGGAGTGTCTCCCCCAGGACGGGGAGGAGCGGGCCGAACTCCGCGAGCGGCCGTTCGACGTCGGCCTCTTCCTCTCGATCTACGCGCCCTACGCCGCGGGGCCGTCGTTCGTCGCGTCCCTCCGGGAGACGGGGGGGTGGGAGGCCGTCGGCCGGGCGTTCGAGGAGCGGCCGGCGAGCACCGAACAACTGATCCATCCCGACCGGTATCCCAATGACCGCCCCGAAAACGTCTCGGTCGAGGACCGTTCGGACGACGGCTGGGAGCCGTTCACCGAGGAGGACGGGGACGGAAACGCGAGCACGGCCCTCCGGACGGAGACCGTCGGCGAGGCGACCCTGTTCGCGACGCTGTTCGAAAACGGCGTCGTCTCCCGCCCGATCGACGAGGGCGCGGGCGACCTTGGACGGTATAACTACTCCCACCCGGCGACCGACGGCTGGGCCGGCGACACGTTCCTCGCCTACCGCGGTCCGGGAAATCGGACCGGCCACGTCTGGGAACTCGCCTGGGAGAGCGACCGGGACGCCGCCGAGTTCGCCGACGCCTACCGCGACCTGCTCGAGGAACGCGGCGCCGAGCGGATCGGGGCCTCCGGGGAGACCTATCGGATCCCGGAGAACCGCTCGTTTTCCGGCGCCTACCGGCTGACCGTCGCGGGCGACCGGGTGACGGTCGTCGGCGGGCCGACCGCCGATGCTCTCCAGGGGATCCGGCTGACGGGTGCGGAGCGAGCGGCGTCCCTGCCCGGACCAACTGCCCCGCCCGGAGCGACGGAACTGGCTCCGCAGGCGGGACCGACCGCGGCGCGGGCCGAACCGGGCTAACGGGTAGCTTTTTCGCCCCCGGTCGGAAACTCGGGGGTATGACGAACCCGTTCGGAACCGTCCCGCCGGAGGCGATCCTCGAAGGGCGTGCGACCGACGCCTACTTCGACCGCACCCGCGAGACCCTGGCGCACGCCGGGAAGAACCCCCACGTCGTCGCCGAGGTCACCGCAGACCAGTTCCCGACCGGCGAGTTCGAGGTCCTCACGGGCATCGCCGACGTCGCGACCCTCCTCTCGGGTCGGTCGGTCGACGTCGACGCACTCCCCGACGGCCAACTGTTCGACGGCGGCCCCGTCGCCCGGATCGAGGGCGACTACCTCGCCTTTGCCGAACTCGAGACCGCCCTCCTGGGACTGCTGTCGCAGGCGAGCGCCTTTGCGACCGCCGCCCTCGAGGTCCGCCGGGCCGCGCCCGACTCCCGGGTGCTCTCCTTTGGCGCCCGCCACGTCCACCCCAGCATCGCCTCGGTCGTCGAACGCGCCGCCCTGCTGGCGGGTCTCGACGGCTTTTCCCACGTCGCCGCCGGCGAGGTCCTGGGGCGGGAGGCCAGCGGCACGATGCCCCACGCGCTCATGTTCTGTTTCGGCGAGGGCAACCAGGCCGACGCCTGGGCGACGTTCGACGAGGCCGTCGCCGAGGACGTCCCCCGAGTCGCGCTGACCGACACCTTCTGGGACGAGAAAAGCGAGAGCCTGCTCGCGGCCGAGACCGTCGAGGATCTCGCCGGCGTCCGCCTGGACACGACGGGCTCCCGTCGTGGGGACTTCCGACACATCGCCCGCGAGATCCGGTGGGAACTCGACGCCCGGGGCCACGAGGACGTCGAGATCTTCCTCTCGGGCGGGCTCGGGCCCGGGGACCTCCGGGAGTTGCGCGACGTCGCCGACGGCTTCGGCGTCGGCGGCGCGATCACCGACGCCGACCCGGTCGACTTCGCGCTCGACATCGTCGCGCTCGACGGCGACCCGGTCTCGAAGCGCGGGAAGCTCTCGGGGGTCAAGGAGGTCTACCGGACGCCCGAGGGGGGTCACGGCGTCGCCCTCGCGGACTGCGGGGAGCCCGACGGGGACGAAGGGGATGAAGGAGAGGCCCTGCTCGAGCCGTTGATCCGCGACGGCGAGGTGGTTCGCGAGGAGAGTCTGGCGGCGGCGACCGACCGCTGTCTCGCCGACGCGGAGGCGGTCGGCTTCAGGCGGTAAGCTGCTCGACGCTGCCGTCGGCCTCTCGTTCGCGAAAGACCAGCCCTTCGAAGAGAGTGACGACGCTGTCTTCTTCCTGCCAGGCCGTCGGCGGGATCCCCGCCTTCCGGCAGACCCGATCAAGGTACTCGCGCTCGCTCCAGGCGTTCTCGACGGGGACGGTGGGGTAGAGCCAGCCGCTCTGCCCGCTGCTGTCGACGGCGACGCCGTGGACCCCGAGCTCGAGGTCGGCCAGCGGGTCGTCGGTCAGGATCACGTCGCCGACCGCACAGACCGAGACGGTGAGGTTCGACAGCTCCGAGGGGGTCACTTCGGAGCCACAGGAGTCGTCGCTCGCGGCCTCGATCGCCGAATCCACGATGACGTGGCCGAGCTGGTCGCCCGAGCGGTAGCCCCCGGCACAGCCTCGGAGGCTCCCCCGTCCGCGGGTGGACTCGAGGCGGACGAACGCGCCGGTGCGCTCGTAGAACGCGTCGCGCATGCTGCCGGGGTGTTCTCGCTGTCCGTGGCGCACGTACGATTCGACGGCCTCGCGCGCGAGTTCCACCGCGCGCGCACCGTCCTCGTAGGAGAGTTCGACGCCCTGTGGCTGGGACATACAGACAGTGGTACACGTGAGCGTCCTAAAGCGCTTCCATTCGCGGCGGCCCCATCGAGGGATTTAACCCCGGTTCGCCCCTACGGGAACCGGGAGAGAGAGCCCGACTGCCGCGATGGCTCTGCCGGCGACGGCGGGGCCACCATCGTGGACCGACTCTCCGAGTCGCCCCACGCCCACGTTGCCCGTCTCCCCGAGATGCGCAACGCTCGCGAGGAAAGTCCCCCCACCGCCGGGCGGGCGACCGGACGCAAGTCCGGAGCGGGAGACCGCTGGCTCTGGAACAGAAACGACACGTCTCGGCCCGACCGATGATGCGCGCGAACCCGACCGCAAGGAAGGGGAGTTGACCCGCGGAGGGAGCGCGGTTCCGCGTCGCGGAACCGCGGGACGTGAGGCGGCACAAGCCGCCGAACGGGCGATTCGGAGCGGCTTTGCCGCGAGAATCGCAGACGGCCGAGGACCGATGGAACGGCGAACCCTCGCCGGTGCAAGGTCACGTCGAGGTAGCCCGGACCCGCCGCGAACGCGGCCGGCGTGACTGCTCAGCCGAATGCCGGGCCGAACAGAAGGGGGCTTACTCCTCTCACCCGTCTCGCTCCGACCAGCCGTCGGGCTGGAGCCGCGAGTGGGCGCCGACGACTGCCCCCGACAGCGGCAACTCCTCGACGACGGCCTGCTCGTCGACGATGCTCCCCTCGAGAGCGGCGTCCCTGATCGTCGCTCCCGGGAACACCAGCGAATTCGCGACCGTCGAGTTCTCGACGGTCGCGCCCGCCATGACGTGGACGTTGCCCGAGAGCTCCGCGTCCCGCAGGTCGGCGTCCTCGGCGACGAGGTTCTCGCCGTCGAGCTCCCAGGCGACGGCCTCGAGGTAGGCCTCGGGCTCGCCGATGTCGAACCACTTGCCGTCGAAGGTGAACGCGTGGACGGTCCGGTTCGCGACGAGCCACTGCATGAACCAGCCGGGTTCGTCGGGGTTGTTGTCGCCCGCGAGGTAGGTCTCGAGGGAGGGAAGTTCTGCCGCGGGGAGCGCGTAGCAAGCGATGGAGACGAGCGAACTCTCGGGCTCGTCGGGTTTCTCCTGGAGATCCACCACCTCGGTCCCGTCGAGCTCGAGGGGTGCGTACGCCGTCGCCCGCTCGAGGGAACCGACGTCGTAGCCGACCAGACAGGGCTCGCCGCGCTCCTCGAAGAAGTCGGTGAACTCTCCGAGGTCGAACCCGAGCAGGTTGTCGCCGGCAACGATCAGGAGGTCATCGTCGACGCCTTCTCGCTCGACGAGCTGGGCCAAGGCGCCGACGACGCCGAACTTCTCGTCCTCGCCGGTGGTGTCCTCTATCGAGAGCGTCGGCTTCTCGAAGTCCCGATCGGCGAGGTACTCGCGGAACTCCTCCTCGAAGTACTCGTTCGTGGAGACGAACACCTCGGTGATCCGGTCGTCGTCCTCCAGGTCGGCGAAGATCCGGTCGATCACCGTCGAGTCGCCGATCGGGAGGAACATCTTGGGTCGATCCTTCGTGATCGGCCAGAGCCGGGTCGCGTACCCGCCCGCGAGGACGACGGCCTTCATGTCTCCCCTTCGTCGCCGGCCAGTGAAGTTTGTTTCCGTTCTCTACGGGCCGAACGGGGCTCGTCCCCGAAACAGTTCCCCCCACGAGCCCGTGCCAGCGACCGGGTCGGCGCGGCCGATCCGGGCGGGTCGGTCCGTCACTCGACGGTGAGCCCGCGGCCGGCGTCGAACGCGTAAATGTCGCACGCGACGCCGGTCGCCTCCTCGTAGCGCTCCCGGACCGCCTCCGCGACTGCCGGTGGCTCTCCGGGCTCGACCAACGAGACGACGCTGCCACCCCAGCCTCCGCCGACCATCCGGGCGCCGTAGACGGCGGGCCGGTCGGTCAGCGCGGAGACGGCGGCGTCGAGTTCCTCGCAGCTGACCTCGTAGTCGTCCCGGAGGCTGTGGTGGGACTGGGTCATCAGCGAGCCGAGGCTCGCGGCGTCGTCGGCCGCCAGAGCCTCCGTTGCGGCCTCGACGCGCCTGATCTCGCTCGTGACGTGGCGGGCCCGGGCGGTGTGGGGGGAGCCGAGGGCGTCCGCGTGGGCCTCGACCTCCTCGGGGGTAACGTCTCTGAGCGCCCGAACGCGTTTGCCCATCGCGCCGTCGAGGCGGGCGGTCGCCTCGTGGCACTCCCGGACCCGGTCGTTGAACCCGCTGTCGATCAGTTCGTGTTTGACGTTCGTATCGACCACCACCAGCTCGGCGTCGAGTTCGAAGGGGACGTGCTCGACCGAGCGATCCCGGCAGTCGATCCGGAGCGCGCGGTCGGACCGGGCGGTCGCCGCCGTAAACTGGTCCATGATCCCACAGGCCATTCCGACCGCCTCGTTTTCCGCGCGCCAGCAGACGTCCGCGATCGTCTCCCGGTCGAGCCCGAGGTCGTGGGCCGCGTCTATGGCGCCACAGACGGCGACCTCGAGGGCGGCCGACGAGGACAGCCCCGCGCCCATGGTCACGTCGCCGCCGACGGCGAGGTCTGCGCCGACGGACTCCCCGACCTCGTCGGCGAGGACCGACGCGGTACCGAGGACGTACGCGCCCCAGCCCTCGGGGGTGGTGCCGACGGGCTCGGTGATCGTCTCCTCGAACGCCAACGAGCGGGCCCGGATCACCCCGTCCGAGCGGGCTCGGGCGGCGACGACGGTCTCCCGGTCGATCGCCACGGGCAGGACGAGGCCGTCGTTGTAGTCGGTGTGGCCGCCGACGAGGTTCACCCGGCCGGGCGCACGCGCCCGCTCGGTCGGCTCCGCGCCGAACCGCTCGCGGAACGCCTCGCCGACCGGATCGACCGAACTCTCCCCGCCCGTCCGCTCTCGCTCGCCGCTATCCCGGTGCATACACGTTTCTCGGTCCAACCACGCCGGGCGTAATACTCTTTCTCCCCCGACCGCGCCGCCCTGGCGACCCGCGTGTTTCGGCGTTCCCCGGCCGTTCCCGACCGATGTCTCGCCTCTCGCGCTTACCGTTCGACATACCCTGCCGTGATGTGCAACCCTGGCGTATATATGTCTCCGTTGTTTACACGCAACTGCGGCACACTTCCCCCACCACCGTGTGCCGGACCATTCGACCGACCGTCCGCCCTCGCGTCACCCCCCACCGCGGGCGGTCTTTTTCCTTTCACCGCTACGAGCAACGGTCTCACCGCTCTCGCACTGGCAACTGGAACATCACCGGAGTTCGCAGATCTCGCCAGCGTTGCTCACAGAAAACGCCCTGACGGAGGTTTACGCGAACCGACCGGCGGTCCCGCTGGAAACCGCCGGCTTCGCCGCCTGTGGCGTAGTGAGCGTAAGGCACGTCAGGTCCGAACGGGGCGGGCGGTTCACGTCGTTCGGTCGTGGCGTGGATTTAACCTCGCCGGGACGGTCCGGGTCGCTCGCTTCGCTCACGAATCGGTGTTGACGGAAGCGTCCTGACGGAGTCCAACGCGACCGAAGCGAGCGTTGGGCACGTCAGGTCGTGAACGAAGTGAACGTCCTGACGGAGATTTGAACTCCGGTCCCTGGCTCCGCAAGCCAAGAGGATAGTCCACTACCCTACCAGGACTCGACTCGGGATAGTCGGGTCCCCAATAAAGCCCTTTCGAAACGGGGGACGCCAGCCGGGGCCCGGAAGCGCCATCGGCGTAGCTACAACGCTGATTTCAGCTACCGAAACGCTGTTTGAAGGGGACGATCTACCGGAACGTATGCACCGACGACCCTTCCTCGAGGCGCTCTGTGCCGTCGCGGCCGCCGGAACGATCGCCGG
Organism: Saliphagus sp. LR7; assembly: GCF_003344565.1. Classification (NCBI taxonomy): domain Archaea; kingdom Methanobacteriati; phylum Methanobacteriota; class Halobacteria; order Halobacteriales; family Natrialbaceae; genus Saliphagus; species Saliphagus sp. LR7. Next base: position 79,342 of record NZ_QPND01000002.1, read on the forward strand.
CTGTCTCGACGACGGGAGCGACGAAGATGGCGGCAACGACACGGACGGAGACGACGGGAGCGATTCGAGCCCGGACGATGGTGGCGACGCGGAGAACGAAACTGACGCCGACGAGGACGCCGGAAACGACACGAACGGGACCGACGGTACCGGCAACGACACCGACGAGGAGGACGAGCTCAACGACACTGGCAGTAACGACACCGACGGCAACGCTCCCGACGGCAACGAGAGCGATCCCAACGGGAGCGACGAGAACGATGGGGACGGCGGGAGCGATGGAAATGAAACCGGAGGGAGCGATGGAACCGAAACCGAGGGAACGGAGGATAACGACACTGGCGAGGGCGATGAAAACGATACCGGCGGGGACGACGCGAGCGAGGACGACCTCGAGATCACGGTCGAGACAGCGGGGACCGACTGTGCGGGCGGGGGAAGCGGGGAGGGTGGAAACGCGACCGGCGAGGACGACGATGGAAGCGGGGGCGGCGAGCGCGAGGGCGACGGCGTGGACGAGGCGACGATCGAGCCCACCGAGGAGGGAGCGGCGATCCGGGGGACGATCGGGTCGCCGACGCCGTGTTACGAGGCCCGGGTAGCCCAGCGGGAGATCGCCGGCGGCGAACTCCGGCTCCGGATCGGCGTCGAGAGCGACGGCAGCGGCCTCTGTATGGAGTGTGTGGGTGCCGTCGAGTACGAGGCAACGGTGGTCGGTGCCGTAGAGCGGATCGTCGTCGAGCACGAGCGGATCGAGGGCGACCCGATCGAGGTCGCCGAGGCGGAGATCGGGAGCTAACGCCGTCGGCGAGTTCGGGACGCCGAGGCCCGCTCGGGATCGACCGGGCGACGCCGGCGGCGCGGATGGACACGTATTCGTAGGACGGGACGAACGGTCGACCAGTGAGTCAGTCGACCGAGGGAGGCGGCGGGAGGCCCCGAGAGAGGCCACGGGGCGGCGGTGGTCGGCCGTGAACAAGAACGACCGCACCATCGTCGGCTTCACGATGGTCGGCCACGGGCTGGTCCACACCTACGAGCTGTCGATCCCGATCCTGATGACGGTCTGGCTGCTCGAGTTCTCGGTCACGGCGGCGACGCTGGGGGCGGTCGTCACGGTCGGCTACGGACTGTTCGGCGTCGGCGCGCTCCCTGGGGGGATGCTCGTCGATCGGTACGGCTCGCGGACCCTAATCGCGGCGTGTCTCGTCGGGATGGGGATCTCCTTCGGGCTGTTGGGCCTCGCACCCGGGATCGGTGGGATCGCCCTCGCGCTCGCGGTCTGGGGGGTCGCCGCGAGCGTTTACCACCCCGCGGGGCTCGCGCTCTTGAGCAACGGCGTCACCGAACGGGGTGCCGGCTACGCCTACCACGGGATGGCCGGCAACGTCGGGATCGCGGGCGGACCGCTCGTGACCGCGCTCCTCTTGCTCGTCGTCGACTGGCGGATCGCCGTCGCCGTCCTCGCGATCCCTTCGATCGCCGGGGCAGTCATCGGAGCGAGACTCGAGTTCGACGAGACGGCGGCCGTCGATGGCCCGGGGAACTCCGCGCCCGCGGGCGACCCCGAGGGCGGTCTCGCCGGGTTCCTCGCCGACAGCCGGCGGCTGTTCACGCTGGCGTTCCTGACGGCCGTCGTCCTCGTCACGCTGAGTGGCTTCTTCTACCGGGGGGTGCTCACTTTCCTCCCCGATCTCCTCGGGGAGTTTCTCGCCGTCGAGTTCCAGCCGGCGGCGATCGAGGGGAGCCCGATGGCCGAGGAGTTCGACCTCGGGCAATACCTCTACGTCGCGCTCCTCGTGGTCGGGATCGGCGGCCAGTATCTCGGCGGGCGGCTCACCGACGCGATCGAACCCGACCGTGGACTCGCGGTCGTCTTCGTCGTCCTCACCGCCATCGCGATCCTGTTCGTTCCCGTGGCGGGGGCCGGGAGCCTCCCGCTGGTGACCGCGAGCGTCTGTCTCGGGTTCGTCCTCTTTGCCCTCCAGCCCCTGGAGCAGGCGACGATCGCGAAGTACTCCCCGCCCGACTCGCGAGGCCTCTCGTTTGGCTACACCTACCTCGCGATCTTCGGGGTGGGGGCACTCGGCGCGACGGTCGTCGGGATCGTGCTCACCTACGCCTCGGCGATGGTCGCCTTCCTCGTCCTCGCGGCGTGTTCGACCGCCGCTGGGGGGCTCGCAGCGTCGCTGTCGGCGGGGTACGTTCCGGCGCCCTCGGTCGCCCGGAAGCGAGGATAAACGCTTATGCGCGGCCTGGGCATGGACGATTCCATGAGCGAGATCGAGGCTATTTACGAGGACCTCGAGGCGGACGTCTCCCTCGAGGAGTTCCGCGAGGCCGTCGAGGAGAAAGTCGAGCAGATGGGCGGGCTCGCCGACGAGGAGACGGCCGCAATGTTGCTCGCCCACGAGGCCGACGGCGGGGAAGTCGAGGGGATCGCCGACGTCGAGCCGGGGATGGAGGAGGCGAAGTTCGTCGCGAAGGTGGTCTCGATCGGCGAGCTGCGGACGTTCGAACGCGACGGCGAGGACGAGGACGGTCGGGTCGTCAACATCGAGGTCGCGGACGAGACGGGGTCGATCCGGGCGGCGTTCTGGGACGATCACGCCGCGGCCGCAGTAGACGAACTGGAGGCGGGCCAGGTACTCCGGATCAAGGGCCGGCCCAAGGAGGGGTTTTCGGGCCTCGAGATCAGTGTCGACGAGGCCGAACCCGACGCCGACGAGGAGGTCGACGTTCAGCTGACGGACACCTATACGATAGAACAGCTCTCGCTCGGCCTCTCGGACGTCGACCTCCGGGGAGTCGTCCTCGAGACCGACTCGCTCCGCACGTTCGACCGGGACGACGGCTCGGAGGGGCGGGTCGCGAACCTCACGCTCGGGGACCCGACGGGGCGGGTTCGGGTCACGCTCTGGGACGACCGGGCGGATCTGGCCGAGGAGCTCTCCCCCGGCGAGTCAGTCGAGGTCGTCGACGGCTACGTCCGCGACCGGGACGGCCAACTTGAGCTTCACGTCGGGGACCGCGGCGCCGTCGAGGGGATCGAGGAGGGAATCGAGTACGTCCCCGAGAGCACGCCGATCGAGGGCGTCGAGATCGGCGAGACGGTCGATCTCGCGGGCGTCGTTCGCTCGGCAGACCCCAAACGCACCTTCGACCGGGACGACGGGTCGGAGGGCCAGGTCAGAAACCTTCGGATTCAGGACGCCACCGGCGACATCCGGGTCGCGCTCTGGGGCGAGAAGGCCGACGTCGATATCGGCCCCGGCGACGAGGTCGCGGTCGGCGACGTCGAGATCCAGGACGGCTGGCAGGACGACGTCGAGGCGTCGGCGGGCTGGCGCTCGACGATCACGGTCCTCGAAAGCGAGGCCGAGAGCGCCGCCGAGGCCGGCGACGACCGCGACGGCGCGGAGGCGGGACTGGACGCCTTCGCCGACGGGGAGTCGTCGTCCTCGGACGGGGCGTCGTCCGACCGAGCGGACGACTCCGGCGGCGAGGGCGGGGGTGACGCGGCTCCCGACGATCCCGCAGACGGGGAGGAAGTCGAGTTCACGGGCGTCGTCGTCCAGGCCGGCGACCCGATCGTTCTCGACGACGGCGAGACGACGATGAGCGTCGAGGCCGACGCGAACGTCGGGCTGGGCGAGGAGGTCACCGCGCGCGGGATCGTCCGGGACGGCCGTCTCGAGGCCGCCGACCTGTTCTGATCGCGTGACCCGCTTACACAATCATTAAGGGTGTGAACTGCCGGTATCCGGGTATGAACGTCGAGCTACCGTTCGCGCCGGTTGATACGATCATCCGGCGGAACGCGGGGGATCTCCGGGTGAGCGCCGATGCTGCCCGGGAACTCGCCGAACGGATCCAGCGCCACGGCGCCGATCTCGCGGTCGAGGCCGCCCGGCGGGCCAGCGAGGACGGCCGCAAGACCCTCCAGGCCGCGGACTTCGGCGCCGACCCCGGCGATGGCGACGCCATCGAACTCCCGATCGCGCCGGTCGATCGGATCGCCCGCCTCGAGATCGACGACGGCTATCGGGTATCGACGGAGGCCCGGGTCGCCCTCGCCGAGCGCCTCGAGGAGTACGCCGACGGCGTCGCGGCCGCGGCGGCGATCCTCGCGCGCCACGCCGGCCGGAAGACGGTCACGGCCGAGGACGTCGAGACCTCCGTCCGGCTCGACCGGGTGTGACCGGATGCGCTTTGGCTACTCGGAGACCTGTCTCGAGCACGATCCCGGTCCGCGCCACCCCGAGACGCCCGACCGACTGCGGGCGATCCGGGAAGGGTTAAAGCGCAAACACGGCGTCGAGTACGTCGAGGCCGACCCCGCCGACGTCGAGACGCTCGCGGCGGTCCACGACCGGGAGTATATAGAGGAGGTCCGGGAGTTCTGTGGCGACGGCGGCGGAAGCTGGGACCCCGATACGAGCGCCGTTCCCGAGACCTGGGACGCCCTGTGTGCGAGCGCGGGGCTTGCCTGCTGGGCCGCCGAGGCCGCCCTCGACGGCGACTCCGGTCGGAAGACGCCGTTTTCGATCGGGCGCCCGCCCGGCCACCACGCCATCGAGGACGACGCGATGGGCTTTTGTTTCGCCAACAACGTCGCCGTCGCCGCCCAGCACGCCATCGACGACTGCGGGGCCGAGCGGGTCGCGATCGTCGACTGGGACGTCCACCACGGCAACGGCACGCAGGACATCTTCTACGACCAGGACGACGTCTTCGTCGCCTCGATCCACGAGGAGGGCCTCTATCCGGGCACCGGCGAGGTCACAGAGACCGGGACGGGCGCGGGCGCCGGGACGACGATGAACGTCCCGATGGCTCCCGGCACCGACGACACCGACTACCTCGCGGTCGTAGACCGCCTGATCGACCCCGCACTCGAGGCGTTCGATCCCGACCTCCTGCTCGTGAGCGCGGGGTTCGACGCCCACCGTCACGATCCGATCTCCCGGATCCGGCTCTCGACGGAGGCCTACGCCGGTCTGGCCGACCGGTTCCGGGGGATCGCCGATGGCGGGGCGCTCGCGTTCGTCCTCGAGGGCGGCTACGGCCTGGAGGTCCTGGCCGATAGCGTCGCGCTCGTCCACGAGACGTTCGACGGCCGCGAACCGATGGAGGAAGGCGGCGGGGTCGACGAGGAGACCGAAGCGCTGATCGACCGGGTGGCCGACGCTCACGGGCTGTAGGTACGGCCGCAGGGAGCGGCCGCCGGCTTCGGCTCGAGGGGCGGGAGTCGCCCAGGAGGGTGGCTGTCCGTCGTGTCGGGGCCGTTTTCGACCGCCGGGCCGTGACGTGGCCAGTGGCAGCCGCGAGCGCGCGAGCCGACGCGCCCAGGACCGCCCCGGGGCTTGCACCCGGCCGTCGGCTCCGATCCGAGGCGGCTCTCGCCGGGACCGCTGTCACACCTCCGGCGACCCCACGGAAGGGTCGCGGTTTCGCCGACCCGTCGGGACGGCGGTTCCGCTCGTGGAGGGGGTTACACCGATGTACCGTTCGATCGCGCCAGCGTGTTGGGTTGACGGTATACTGACCTGTACCCGACCCTATCAGTCGGCGCCGTGGTTCGGGGCGTGTCCACAGTCGGGACACTGCCAGGTTCGGTGTCTTCGCTCGATCCGTCCGGCACAGTTCGGGCAGGATTCCGCGCGTCGTGTGGGGGCCGTCGCCATGGGAGAGTCGAAGTCGGTCGAGAGGAATAAGCGCTCCTATTATGGAAATTGAGATGTATTAGGCAATGGAAGGCAGTTTAGGGGCTCGGGTCGAAGTACCGCGCCAGTTCAGCGCCGAAGGGGTCGGCCAGCGCCGCGAGGTTCTCGCCGACGAGCAGATCGTAGTCCTCCTCCAGGGCGGTCTCGACGTGTGCGCCGAGGGCGACGTCGAACAGCCGGTCGCTCTCGAGGAACGCCCGCGCCGACGTGAACTCCCGCTCGCGCTCGACGACGTACCGGCCGCCCTCGACGTAGGGGCCGTAGGCCGCCGGCTCGTCGGCGTAGGCGTCGTAAAAGCCCTCGGCGTGGGAGCGAACGGCGACCGGGGGTCCCTCGTGGCGCTCGACGGCCGGCAGCGAGGCGACCGCGAGTTCGACCAGGAGCACCGCGTCCTCCGCCGCGAACGTCGCGGTTCGAAGGACGTCGAACCCGCGGTCCTCGAGCTCGCGGGCGATGCCGGCGAGTGATTTCCGCAGTTGGGGATAGAGCTGGTCGTCGACGAGGTCGGGGGCCGGAAACGAGAGCGCGAGGGGGGTCGACTCCCGGCGCTCGACGTGGCCGGCGACCACCTCGGCGGAGAGCGGGTCGGGGTCGTCGGGCTCGAACAGTTCGGCGCGAGGGTCGGCGAGCAGGTCCCGCGCGTGGTGTTGGAACCGGGCGACGCTCTCGGCCGAGCAGACGGCGGCGACGTTGCGTTCGGGGTCCGTGGGGTCGATGACGACCAGCGGGTCCGCGAACGATTCGCGTCCGTGGCCCTCGGGGTCGAGTTCGACCGGCGGCTGCCAGTCGGCGGCAGCTTCACAGAGTTCGCGAAAACCGTCGTACGCACAGACGAGAAGTTCGGTGAGATATCCCCCAAATCCCCGGGTTCGGAGGTCACTGCCGTAGATCCCGACCCCCTTCAGAAAGCCCTTTGCGAGACGGATTTCGCTGGCGAGCTCGTCGTCGAGGCGCTCCTGGAGGTAGCGCGTGTGAAAGGGGGTCCGATCGACCGCCGACCGGGTCCCTGTCGCGCTCTCGACGCGAAAGCAGGGGACGACGTCGACGTCGAACCCCTCGAACTCGCCGCTGACGTAGGGATGTTCGGCGTACTCCTCGCGGCCCTCCGGGAGGGTTTCGTGGCCGACGGCGAGGCCGTACCGTTCCAGGGTCTCTCGGTCCAGACCGGTCGGAAAGCGGACGAAGACGTCGATATCGCGGTCGCCGCTGATCCAGGTGTCCCGGGCAGTCGAGCCGACCCGGAGGACGTCGGCGTCCGGACAGCGCTCGGTTGCGGCCCGCCGGGCGCGCTCGACGAGGGTGTCGGCGACCGCCCGGAGGCGCTCGCGTTCCTCGGAGCCGGGGTCGACTCGCTCGGCGACCTCGCTCGTGACCCGCTCGAACGCGTCCCCGCCGGCGTCGTCGGTCATCGCCTGCCCTATTCGCGGCGGGAGTGAAAGGGTGTCGAAGGCCGGCGGGAAGCGAAAGCCCTATCAAATCCACCCGACAACACCGAGACGGGCCGAAGTAGCTCAGTTGGTAGAGCACCTCGCTGTTAACGAGGCGGTCCCAGGTTCGAGTCCTGGCTTCGGCGCTTCCGTTCTCCCGCCGTCTATATCTCCCTGCAGCGAGGAGTCCCGGCCATGTCAGATTCCGCCGACAGACGTACCACCGACGACCACGGCCACGATCTCATCGATCCCCTCTACGTCGGGATCGTCACCGTCTCGACCTCTCGAGCGACCGATGCCCGCGCGGACGAGGAGCCCGAGGATCCGGGCGGGGACACGATCGCGGAGGTCTTCGAGGCGGCGGGCCACGAGATCCGCGAGCGCGAACTCGTCCGGGACGACTACGGCGCGATCCGAACCGCCGTACGGGGGCTCGTCGCCCAGCGAGGGATCGACGTCGTCGTGACCACGGGCGGGACCGGCGTCACGGCCGACGACGTCTCCCCGGAGGCGATGTCGGCGCTGTTCGAGCGCGAGCTTCCCGGCTTCGGCGAGCTGTTCCGGGCGCTCTCCTGGGAGGAGGTCGGCACTCGCGCGATGGCCTCCCGGGCGACGGCGGGGATCGCCGCCGACACGCCCGTTTTCTGTCTACCGGGAAGCACGAACGCCGTCCGGACCGCCTGCGAGGAGCTGATCGTCCCCGAGGCCCCCCACCTCGCGGGACTCGCGACCAGCCACCGCGCGGGGACCGAAGACCGGACGCTCGACGCCTTCAGCGAGGAGTGAGGGGGGGTCGGGAGATCGCGTCTTTCCCCGTCGGAAGTTACCAAAATTTGACTATGAAATAACAATCATTGCTAGGTGACACGGGTTATTACACAACCACGAAACCGCCGCTAACAGCCTTTATGGACCTTCCAGCCCACGATCCGGATGCCATGTGCCACTGCTTCGAGGACGCGACCGAACTGAGCGCCGAGGAACGAGAGGACGTCGTCGAGAGTCACAGCCGCGAGGAACTCGAGGCCGAACTCGACGACGACGAGCTCGCGGCGCTGGGTCTCGCGGCCTGAGTCCGCTCGACCCGCGACCGCCGTGGAACCGCCGCGACCGCCCCGTTTTCGCCCGGGAGAGTAAGGGTTAACTGCGGGGCTCGAGTTCTCCGAACGAGGGCCCTTAGCTCAGTCCGGTGAGAGCGCTCGGCTCATATCAGTGCCCCGTTGGGGGTGTTGTGGGACACCGAGTGGTCGATGGTTCGAATCCGTCAGGGCCCATCGATTCTGCGACGAGCGGACGCGAGGAGCGAATCGTTCGGATCGCTGGCGGTTCGAATCCGGGGAGTCGCAGCTCGCGAGCGAAGCGAGCGTGACCGTCTCAACATGGTTCAATCCGTCAGGGTCCAGGGAACTGTGACGAGCCAACGGGGGTCGTCGACAAATTTCTGACGGCTCGAGGACGATCGCGACGACGTTCGAATCCGTGGGCTCTCTCCGGATGACACACCATTTATCCTCGCTCGCTCGAGAGTCACCGATATGCACAGACGGACGGTTCTCGGGGCCGGGGCTGCGGTTTCCGGCCTGGCCGGGGGGGTCACCCTCGTCCGGTCGCGGGCCGAGTCGTCGGGGCCGGGCGAACCTGCCGACCCCCACCCGGAGATGGCACTCTCCCGCCGGCCGATCATGGCGGGGACCGACCGGGAGACGACCGTGTTCGAACTCGAGGGACCCGAGCCGGGGCCGACGGCGGTGGTCGTCGGCGGGGTCCACGGCGGCGAGACGAGCGGCTACCGGGCGGCCGAGGAAGTGATCGGCTGGGGGATCGAACGGGGCACTCTGGTCGTGATCCCCTGGGCGGAGATCGTCGCCCTTGAGCGCAACGAACGCGGGGGTCCGGACGGCGATCTGAACCGGCAGTTCCCCGCGGGGCGGGAGCCGACGACCGAACTCGCACGGGCACTGTGGGCCGAGGTCGAACGCTCCGATCCGGACGTCGTCCTCGACCTGCATCGCTCGCGGGGGATCTACGGCACCCATCACCGGTGGGTCGGCCAGGCGATCTTCCCGACGGTGGCCGGCGACGCCCCCGCCGACGCCGGGGCGGTGATCGAGCACATGAACGACGAGCACGTCCCGCGGACCATGGTCGCCCACCGGTTCTCGATGGGGAACACGCTCACCGGCGAGGGGCCGCTCCTGATCCACAAGGTCGGGGGCGACCTCGACCGGGCGGGCTTTCTGGTCGAACTCACCGACTTCCTGCTCGATCCGGGTACCCAGGTGCGCTGGACCCTCGAGATCACCGAACGGCTGTTGGAACGGTACGGGATGGCGCGGATCGCATGACCGACTTCCGCACCCTCGCGGTCCGGGTCCTCTCGGGTCCGGCGACGGTCGTCGCGTTCTGCCTGCTCTTCGTTCCCTTCGTTCTCGGGGTCTTCGACGCTCGGCTGATGACGCCGCTTGCGGCGCCGGGCTATACCGTCCTGCTCACGATGACCGCCGTCGGAAGCCGCCTCGTTCCCTACGATCTCTGGATCTACTGGGTGCCCTTCCTCGCCGCGTGCTACGTGGTCGCGGTTGCCGTCGGTGGACTCTACTACGGGTTCCGTCTGGCACGCTGATCGCGGGGTTTCACCGGTGGATCTATTCGGGTTGTTCGCCGTCCACTAACGGTTGGAATGATCATAGGTTCCGGCGTGACGGAGCCCTTCGACCGAAACCGGGCGAGGTGAGGGTGTTCAAGGGCCGCTTGTACGCGTTCTACGGGGCATTGAGAGATTCGTCCTAGAACCGTTCTCGAAGATAGAATGTCATGAACTCGGGACGGTCAACTATATTTATATAGTAACGGGAGTCACTACTGTTTAGCATCGGAAACAGCGGGACGTAATGCGATGCGACCGGCCGGGAGTCGGTCCTCACGCGTGCCCTCGCGGCCGCGTGGTCCCCATCCCAACGATGCGACCGAACAACAATGGACTTGAAACAGACTGTCTTCGGGAACGAAGACGAACGCGGCGTATCGCCCGTCATCGGGGTCATCCTGATGGTGGCAATCACAGTCATTCTGGCAGCGGTTATTGCGATGTTCGTACTGGATCTCGGCGGGAGCGTCAGCGAAGAGGCAAACGCCGGCGTGGACATTGAGGAAACTGATAGCGGATATCAGGTGTCCTGGATCAGTGAGGGGAACGCGGATAGCATTAATGTCGGCGGGAGCGAATGCGCGACTTCCGTTGGAGAGTCCTGCGGTGCAAGCGGAGGCGATGCAGTAATAGCAGTCAGCGGAGACACTGAAACTCAGATTGCGACCGTTGGTGAAGCTGGCGGCGGTACCACAACGTAGATCGCTCCTCAACCTGCAATCTACCGTTTTTCTCGAGCCTCCGTAGTGGACCATGCGCGTGCCTCCCCATCCTTCAACTGTCGAGACCCCCTATCCACACACTGCATGACCGAACTCGACGTTCCACAGAACGCTGACGCCCGAGAGGCCCGCGAACTCGTCCGGGAACTGGTCTCGGTCGGCGACGAGATCGAGCTCTACGACACCGTGATGGTCGCCGGCGAGGAGAACCGCAGGGAGGGGACCGTCGTCGGTTTGGAGGAGGAGTACCTCGAGCTCGAAGAGCTGACCGACTCGCCCTCGACCGACCGGATCGGCTACGGCGACATCGACCGGGTGGCGATCGTCGAGTAGGAGACGCCCGTCCGACCCACAGTTCTTTGGCCGCTCATACCCAAAAAGCGGTATGGACCTGGCCGTCCCGCTCGTCCCGACGATCGCGCTGATCGTCCTCGTCGTGGTCTGTATGATCCTGTTGCTCTACATCTCGACGCAGTGGGAGGAGTAGTTCCGGGCGCCACCCCTGAGACCCGTTTCCCTCGAGTCCCGAGTTCGCGCCGAGCCGATATTCCTCGAGGGTGGCCGAGGTCGGATCGGAATAGCATCGTTTACGGCGGCCCGGCGAGAGGTCCGGCCATGTCCGATCCCCGGCCGACGCCGACGGTGCCCCAGGTGGCGCTGATCGGCCTCTTCGTCACCGCGCTCGTCACCGCACAGCTGACGGCCTCGAAGATTCTGGCGTTTTCGCTGCCGTTCTCGCTTCCGATTACGGGCGCCGAACTCGTCCTTCCCGGCGCGGCGCTCGCGTATGCACTGACCTTCCTCGCCAGCGACTGTTATGCCGAACTCTACGGCCGGCGGGCGGCCCATATCGTCGTCAACGTTGCCTTCGCGATGAATTTCGTCGTACTTCTCTTGGTCTGGTCGACGATCACCGCACCCGCCTCGCCGACCTCGCCGGTCGATCCGGGGACGTTCGAGGCGGCGCTCGGACCGGCCGCGAACGTCGTCGCCGGCAGCCTGCTCGCCTACGTCGTCAGCCAGAACTGGGATGTCTTCGTCTTCCACCGGATCCGCGCGCACACCGGGCGAGAGAAGCTCTGGCTCCGGAACGTCGCCTCGACGGCGACCAGCCAGGCCATCGACACCGTCATCTTCGTCGGGGTCGCCTTCGCCGTCGCGCCCGCCCTCTTCGGGATCGGCGCCGCCCTCCCGCCCGAGGCGGTCCTCTCGCTGGTCGTCGGCCAGTACCTCCTGAAACTCGCGATTGCGATCCTCGACACGCCGGTCGTCTACGCGGTCGTCGCGCTCGCCCGGCGCGAGACCGGTCCGGCCTGATACGGGCCGGGATCAGAGGGAGTTTAGTCGGGGACAGTCGAGGGGATTCCATGGACGAACGCGTCTACGACCACGCCGAAACGCTCGTCGACTGGAGCGCGAGAGTCGAGGAGGGCGACGACGTCGTCCTCTCGGTCGGCCCCGCGGCCCACGACCTCGCGGTCGCCGTCGCCGAAGCGCTCGGCGAGCGCGGCGCGAACCTACTCGCGACCTACAGTTCGGAGGAACTCCGCCGGGCATACTTGCAGACCTCGGAGGGGGAGTTCGAGGCTCCCGACCACGAACTCGCTCTCTACGAGGCGACGGACGTCGTCCTCTCGCTCGGCGGCGGCCGGAACACGAACGCGATGGCCGACGTCCCCGGCGAGCGCCGCCAGTCCTACCGCAGTGCCCGCACTGACGTTCGGGAGGCCCGCTACGACACCCGATGGGTCTCGACGTACCACCCGACCCGAAGCCTCGCCCAGCAGGCCGACATGGCCTACGAGGAGTATCGGGAGTTCGCCTACGACGCGATTCTCCGGGACTGGGACTCTCTCGCCGACGAGATGGCCGAGGTGAAGGCGGTGCTTGACGAGGGAAGCGAGGTCAGGATCGAGTCGGCAGGAACCGACCTCACGATGTCGATCGAGGACCGGACGGCGGTCAACAGCGCCGCCTCGGTCGCCTACGACTCCCACAACCTGCCCAGTGGCGAGGTCTTTACGGCGCCCGAAGCGACGGAGGGGGAGGTCCTGTTCGATATCCCGATGACGATCGACGGCGAGGCCGTCGAGGGCGTCCGCCTCGAGTTCGAGGACGGCGAGGTCGTTTCTCACGAAGCCGACCGGGGGGAGGACGTGATCGCCGATCTCCTCGAGACCGACGAGGGCGCCCGCCGACTGGGCGAACTCGGGATCGGAATGAACCGGGGGATCGACCGCTACACTGACACCATCCTCTTCGACGAGAAGATGGCCGAGACGGTCCACCTCGCGCTCGGCCGGGCGTACGACGCCTGTCTTCCCGAGGGCCAGTCGGGCAACGAGTCGGCGATCCACACGGACATGCTGATCGATACGAGCGAGGACTCGGTGCTGGAAGTGGACGGCGAGGTCGTCCAGCGCGACGGGGAGTTCCTGTTGTAGGTCGCGGACCCACACGCCTATCGACCCGGCCCGCCTGAATCGGGTATGCGCGAACGGCTCCGGGCGGGCGTCGCGATCTACAACGCGGGCCACTACCACGCGGCCCACGACGCCTGGGAGGCCCACTGGCTCGAGCTCGAACGCGAGAGCGACGACGAGCGCCTGTTCCACGGCCTGATCCAGTTCACCGCCGCGGTCCACCACGCCAGGAACCGAAACTGGGAGGGTTGTGTCGGCCTCGCTTCGAGTGCGCTCGACTATCTGGAGGGCCTCCCCGCAGACTACCGAGAGGTCGATCTCGCGGGCGTCCGGCGCGCGCTGTCGGCGCTCGCGTCCGATCCCGAAATCATCGAGCGCCGGCCGCCGCCCCGGATCGTTCTCGACGGCGAGCGTCCGACCCTCGCGGACCTCTCTCCGGAAGAGCGGGCGATCGCGGCACCGATTCTCGCCGACGAACTGGGCTACGACGAGGAAATCGTCGAGGGAGCCTGCGAGTACGCGCTCGTGGATCTCGAGGCGGGTGAGGAGGGGAGCCGTTTTCTCGCGCTCGTCGCGGACTTCCTCGCGGAGGACGACCACCGGGGGATCGTCTACGACCGGCTACGGGGCCACGTCGAGCGGCGGGAGGCGAAGGAGCGAGACGTCGAGGGACTGTTCTAGTCGTCGTGGTCGGCGGAGTTGTCCCGAGGGTCGTAGCCCAGCACTTCCCGGGCGCGCTCCAGGGAGTAGTACTTCCGGTCGTTGTCGCTGATTCCGTAGACGATCTCGTAGCCGTACTCCGCTTGCAGGCTGCGATCAAAGAGGTGGGCACAGTCCCGATAGGAGAGCCACATCGCCTGGCCGCGCTCATAGTCGATCGGCGGGTGGCCCTTGGTGAGGTTGCCGATGCGGACACAGAGCACCGAGAGGTCGTGGGCGTCGTGGTAGTACCGGCCGAGGGTCTCGCCGGCGGCCTTCGAGACGCCGTAGAGGTTTCCCGGGCGGGGGAGTTCGTCCCCGTCGAGGCGGAACTCGTCGTCGGGCCGGTAGACGTCGGGGGTGCGGTCGTCGGTCTCGTAGGCGCTGACGGCGTGGTTCGAGGAGGCGAAGACGACCCGCTCGACGCCGCGATCGACGGCGGCCTCGTAGACGGTCTGGGTGCCGTCGATGTTGTTTGCGAGGACGCTGTCCCAGGGGGCCTCTGGGCGGGGGTCGCCTGCGAGATGGACCACCGCGTCGATTCCCTCCATCGCCTCCCGGACGGCCTCGTCGTCGGTGATGTCGGCGACGACGACCTCGCCTGGCTGGCTGCCCGCGAGCGGGTCCCGGTCGAGGAGTCGCCACTCGTAGTCGTCGGCCAGGTCGTCGATGATCGCCCGGCCGACGCGTCCCGCGGCCCCCGTTAGCAGGACTCGCTCTCCCATCGTTGGTCTTGGTGGGGCGTTGGCGAGGCAGGGTAAGTAACGTGCGGTTCTCCCGCGGCCGAAATCGCCTTCCGCTCGCCGGGCGTGGAACGGATATGGACGAAACCCTCGAAGGCGCCGACGAGACGGGGCCTACCGACCCCGAGACCGCCTGCTTCGAGGCCGGCATCAAGTTCGGCTCGCTCTACCACCAGTTCGCCGGCACCCCCGTCACCCCCGAGAGTGCCCCCAGCCTCGCCCGGGCGATGGAGGAGGCCATCGAGAACCAGCCCCACTGCGAGGAAGTGACCGTCGACGTTCGCGAGGACGAACTCGCGGCCGCCTGCACCGACGGCTACACCGAGATGACTGGTCGGTTCATCGAGGTCGGAATCGTCGTCGCCTACGAGGGTTGTACCGTCCGGACCCGTATGGAGATGGAGGAGGGGTATCCGCTAATGAGAGTCGAGTCTGTCGATCGCTGACCGGCTCCAATTGCGATCACCGGTTCCCGTCTCGCTCGCTCGTCAGGCGGAGGAAGGCATCCTCGAGGGTTCGATCGGTGTCTCCCGGGCGCTCGGCGAGTTCTTTCGAGGGACCCTCCGCGACGAGTTCGCCCTCATGACAGATTCCGACCCGATCCGCGACGGCTTCGACGACCGGGAGGATATGCGTCGAGAGACAGACCGTCGTTCCCCCGTCTGCCAGTTCAGTGACGACCTCCCTGACCGTCCGCGTGGCTCGCGGGTCGAGTCCGGCGGTCGGCTCGTCGAGAAAGACGACGCTCGGTTCGTGCATGATCGCCTGGATCAGCCCCACCTTTCGGCGCATTCCCTTCGAGTAGGTCACGACCCGGTCATCGGCCGAGTCGAGCGCGAGGCGCTCCAACAGCGCCTCGGTCCGGCCGTCGATCTCGCGGGACTCCATCCCGCGGAGCCGGCCGTGGTGGGCGAGCTGTTCGCGGCCGGTGAACTGTCCCCGGATCGGCGTCGATTCGGGCAGGTAGCCGATCTGTGAGACGAGTGTCTCCCGGTCGGAGACGGGGACGCCTGCGACCCGGGCGCTTCCGTCGGTCGGTGGAGCCAACCCGGTCAGCATCCGGATGGTGGTCGTCTTCCCCGCTCCGTTGGGTCCGAGGAGGCCGTAGACGGTGCCGGCCTCGATTCCGAGATACAGGTCCTCGACGACCGCCGTGTCGCCGTAGCGTTTCGTCAGTCCGTCGGCGACGACTGCCGCCTTGGGGTCGGCCGCATCGTTTCCATCGAATTCGTCGGCCGGCGGTTCCGTCGGCGTCATTCGAACGAATACCCCTCGTATCGGTCGATAGCGATCACGCTTGCGAGCCGTGTGACCCCCACGGCGACCAGGGCACCGAGCAGGAGGGAGACGCTTCGGGTGGTGGGGACCGAAAGCCCGGCTCCCGCCAGATACTCGTACACCACCGGGTGGGTCCCCACGAACGCCGGCAGCGCCGAAAGCGTCGCGGCGACGAGGACCACTCCGAGCCGGCCGAACTGTTCCCATCCGATCTCGATGTACCAGGGGGCGTCCGTGAAGAACCCCGGGTGAGGGACGAACGCCGATCGCTCGACGCCCAGTCCGACCGCGAGCGCGAGTGTGGCTGTAGATCCACAGACGGCGATCCCGAAGAGAACAAACGAGAGCGTCTCGCCGGCGGTGGCGGTACTCACCGCCCCCAGCGGGAGGACGACCGCCGGGACGATGACGGCGGCGGGTGCGAGCGCCGCCAGCAGAAAACCACCGACGAACGCCCGTCCCCCGACAGTCGTCAGCATCATCTGCAGGCCGCGGTACTCGATCCCAATCGGGTCGGAGCCGAACGCGATGCCCACCGCGAGCCCGAGCGAATGGACTACCAGTACGAACAGGGGGACTCCTCCGGCGAGGATGCCGGCTGGGAAGAGGACGATGCCGGAAAATCCGACGACCTGACCCGCATACAAAAGCCCGCGCGCGGTCCGGCGCTCGACCAGCCAGCGTTTTCGGGCGACGGTCCGGACCGGTCGCGGGATGCGTTCGCCCGTGAGCCGCTCGACCCAGCCCGGCTCGAGGAGCGGGTGCGAGCCGGTTTTCGGGGCCCGCCCCGCGGGTTCTCCCTCCCAGATCCGCCGGGCGAGGAAGGTCGTCGTCCCGACCGAAAGCGCCGCTCCGCTGGCGAAGACGGCGAGTGCGGCCAGCCCGCTCGCGGGGTCGGCCCCCGTCCGACCGGCCGCGCCGAGCAGCGCGAGGTCGGCGACACCTCTCGTCGGTGCGGCCGCGAGCCACGCGATCGAGACGCGTTCGACCGTCTCGATGAGGAGGAACCAGCCGACCACGAGCGGCACCCAGCCGAACAACACTACCAGGTCCCTGTAGGTCCGTCCGCGGGATAGCCGCGAGGCGGCGAGCGAGGCCACCAGCCGAACCGAGACGCCGACACCGACGGCGGCCGCGGTTGCGGCCGCGACCGCGAGGACGACCGTGAGCGCGAGCGCCGGTGTCCGGAGTCCGACCGCCCCGCCGACTCCGATGGCGACCGTCGGGACGGCGAGGACGGTCGCGACGCGGGCGTAGACGACCACCAACAGCCCCAGGGCGGGGATCCGCGCCGGGACAGTCGTCAGGAGGAACTCGGGGTTCAGACCCTCGAACGAGTCCCGGGTCAGCCTGGAACTCCGCCAGGCCACCCATGCCATCGTGGCGGCCGCGGCAATCCCGAGGACGCCGAAGGGAACGGACTCGCCACCAGCCACCTCCCGGCCGATCCCGTAGGCGCCCCAGCCGAGAGCGGCGCCAACCACGAAGACGGCGAACGCGAGTCCTCGCCGGGCCACTCCGCCGCGTTCCCGGCGGTGGAGGACCCACTCGCCGCGTGCGATCTCCGCGCCGCCTCGGAGCCAGGAGCGCCACATCCCGAATGATTGAAAAACGACACGAAAACAGCTTAACGGTTTCGACCTCTCCCGACGAGCTGGTTTCGGAATCCGTGCGTCGTTCGCTCCCGTTCGCGGTTCTCGACCCCGATTTCACTTCCGCTTTCGGGCGACCTTTTAACCCTGGCGGCGGTGTACGCCCGGCCATGAGCCAATCGGCACTGGACGACGACGAACTGTTCGGGGAGGCGGCAAGCGAGATGCGCGACGACGTCGAGTCCTCGCTTTCGGCCGCCCGGGAGGCCCTCCCCGAGGCCGACGCGGTCTGGGAGGCCGAGGCCGACAACGTCCTCGGCGTCCTGAACACCCTCGACGCGAACCTGGAGGCCGGCGACGCAGAAGAGCATCTCCGGGACGCAAAGAAGTGGTACACGATGGGCGAGCGCGCCGAAGCCTTCGAGGACGCCTCCGACCTCGAAAGCGAGATCGAGGCCCTCGAGGAAACCGTCGAGCAGCTCTCGACGGCCGGCGAGCGCATCGACGGCCTTCCCGAGACGATGCTAGCGCTCAAGGAGTCCCTCGAGGACGCAGAAACCGGCGCCGGCGACGGAGCCGACGGCGGGAACGAAGGCGAAGACGAGGACGAGGAGTAGCTGCGGGCGGCCGTCGCCGATCGGTGAACGTTTCTCCCGTCGCAATCGAGTCCGAGTCGATGCAGCCGTTCGGTTCCCCGCGACGCTATCGCTGGCTCCTGTGGGGACTCCTCGGGCTTGTTTTCCTGCTGGTCAACGTCTACCGGCTCTCGACTGCGGTGCTCGCCGAGGAGCTGATGGCGGCGTTTCGGACGACGGGCGCCCGCCTGGGAACGCTCCACGCGGTCTTCTTTTACGTCTACGCCGCGATGCAGATCCCGACGGGGCTGCTCGCCGATCGGGTCGGTCCCCGGCGGACGGCGGCCGCGGGGGCCGTCGTAATGAGCGTCGGCGCGCTCTGGTTTTCGCTCGCGGGGAGTTACTGGACGGCGATCGCCGGCCGAGGGTTGATCGGCCTCGGGGGGAGCGTCATCTTCGTCTGTATCCTGCGATTCTGTGCGAGCTGGTACCGCGCCGACGAGTTCGCGACGATGAGCGGGCTCACCTTCGCGGTGTCGGGAATCGGCGGGGTGCTCGCGACGACGCCGCTCGCGCTCGCCGTCGGCGCGGCGGGCTGGCGGACGACGATCGCCGCGTTGGGGGCCGTCGGGCTCGCCGTCGCCGTCCTCGTTGCCCTGGTCGTCCGAGACTCCCCCGAACGCGCGGGGTTCGAGCCGGTCGAGGGGGTCCCCGACCAGCCCTCGCTCACTCTCGCCGAGCTCCGGGCGTCGCTGGCGGCGGTTCTCGGGGATCGGAGCGTCTGGGCGGTGAGCGCGATGTTGTTCTGTGCGACGGGAATCAACCTGACCCTGTTCGGGCTCTGGGGGGTGCCCTACGTCGCCCAGACGTACGACGTCTCGGTGACGTACGCTTCGACGTTCACCCTCGCGGGAAGCGTCGGGCTGGTCGTCGGCCCGCCCGCGCTCGGCTGGCTCTCCGATCGGACCGGCGAGCGTACCAGTTTGATGATCGTCGGCGGAGGCTGTTACGTCCTCGCGCTCGGGACGATCGCCGCGGTCGGGAACCCTCCACTGCCGGTCGTCGCGGCCGTTTTCTTCCTGACGGGGTCCTTCCTCGGCGCGTTCGTCCTGAGCTACGCGGTCGTCAAGGACCGCCATCCCGCGAGCGCCAGCGGCGTCTCGACGGGGACGATAAACGGCGCCGCCTTCCTCGGGGGATCGACCCTTCCGACGCTGATGGGCTTCGTGCTCGACAGCTACTGGACGGGCGAGCTCGTCGGCGGCGTCAGGGTCTACACCGCGACCGGTTACCGGATGGCGTTCGCCATCGCGACCCTCGCCGCAGCCGTCGCGCTGGCCTGTGCGCTCTGGCTCCACCGGTTGACGGGGTCGGATTGACTCACTCCCGTCGGGCCGGCCGCGACACGTCCCGTCTCTCGACGGTTTCGAGCAGATCCGCCAGTCGGTCTGTGGCCCGGTCGAACAGCCGCGCGCCCCGTTCTTCGGTTCCCTCCGCGGGATCGCCGACGACGCCGTTGTCGGTGAACTCAGCCGAGTCGTGGGCCAGGTTGGTGCCCGACACCCACTCGCCCCACCGCTTTGCCCCGGCGTCGCTCGCCTCCTCGACACTTCCCTCCCGAACCAGGTCTCCCAGGTACCGAAGCACGGCGGTCTCGAAGGCGCCGGCGTGGCCCATCTCGATCTCGTCGTCGTCCACCGCGTCGAACCAGGTAAAGGAAACGGCGTAGGCCGCATCGTGGCGCGTGATCGTTCCCGCGACCTCCCGGAGGGCGGAGACGTTACCGCCGTGGCCGTTGACGAGCACGACCCGGTCGAAGCCGTGGGCGGCGAGGCCCGCGACCGTCTCGCGGACGACCTCTCGAAAGGTGTCGGGCGAGAGCCAGAGCGTGCCCGGGAACTGGCGGTGCTCCTCGCTCACGCCGACCGGAATCGTCGGCGCGCGGACGACCTCGCCCGAAAAGCGTTCGCTCCCTTCGGCGGCGACCGCCTCGGCGATCAGGAAATCGGTTCCCAGGGGGGCGTGGGGGCCGTGTTGTTCCGTGGCGCCGACCGGGACGACCGCGAGGTCGGTTCCACAGTCGGCGACCTCACTCCAGGTGGCCTCGGGAAGGTACATGACCCTGGGTCACGTGGGGGAGGGGTTAGTTCCGGCGGTGGATGCAGGTGGAACCGTTTTGTGGACGGAGGCCGACGATCGAGTGTATGAGCGACGACGACTCGACCACGATGGACGGCGAGGAGAGCAGGGAGCAGGGCGTCGAGTTCGGCGGGTTCGAGGAGACGATCGAGGACGATATCGACTACCCGATCGACAACGACGAACTCATCGAGCAGTACGGCGACGCCGAGTTCGAACTTGGCGACGAGACGACGACCTTGGCGGAGATCCTCGAGCCGCTACAGGACGACGACCAGACCTACCAGGACGCGGGCGACATCGAAACGATGATCATGAACTTCGTCGGCGACGACGCGATCGGCCGCAAGAACTACTCCGATCGGACCCCCTACGCGCCGGGCGAGGAGCGCCAGGACGAAGCCGGCGAGGAGGAGGGCCACTCCGACCAGGACTCGTTCTGATCAGTCGTCCTGTTGGGCCTCGGTCCGGGCCTGTCGGCGCTGGGCGCGCTCGATGAACTCCTGGGGGAGCTCGTCGATCTCGCCCGCCTGAACGCCCCAGAGATGGGCGTAGAGCCCGTCGTTGTCGAGAAGGTCCTCGTGGGACCCCCGTTCGACGATCCGCCCGTCCTCGAGGACGACGATCCGTTCTGCATCCTTGATCGTCGAGAGCCGGTGAGCGATCGCGAACGTCGTCCGGTCTTCGGTCAGCTTGTCGATCGAACGCTGGATCAACATCTCGGTCTCGGTGTCGACGTCGCTGGTCGCCTCGTCTAAGATGAGGATGTCGGGATCCTTGAGGATCGCCCGGGCGATCGAGATGCGCTGGCGCTGGCCGCCCGACAGCTTCACGCCGCGTTCCCCGACCTCCGTATCGTAGCCCTCGGGGAGGTTCTGGATGAACTCGTGGGCCTCGGCCATCTTCGCGGCCTCGATCACCTCCTCGCGGTCGGCGCCGAACGTGCCGTACTTCAAGTTCTCCTCGACGGTGCCATAGAACAGGAACGTGTCCTGGCTGACGTAGCCGGTCCGCTCCCGGAGACTCCGCAGGGTGACCTCGCGGACGTCCTGGTCGTCGATCCGGATCGCCCCCTCGTCGACGTCGTACATCCGCAAGAGGAGTTTGAGGATGGTCGATTTGCCGGCACCGGTCGGGCCGACGAGCGCGAGGGTCTCGCCGCCCTCGACCTCGAAGGAGACGTCCTCGACGATGGTCTCTTCCTCGTCGTAGCCGAACGTGACGTTGTCGTACTCGACGCGCCCGTCGGTGACCTCGAGATCGACGGCGCTCGGGTCCTCGGCGACCCGGTGGGGTTCGTCCATCAGGCCGAACATCCGCGCCGAGGAGGCGCGTGCGCGCTGGTACATGTTGATGATCTGTCCGAACTGGGCCATCGGCCAGATGAACCGCTGGGTGTAGAGGACGAACGCGACGAAGGTCCCCTCCCGTAGTTCGCCGGTAAAGGGTCCCGGCGGCGACCCCTGAAACACCCAGAGGCCGCCGACGAAGAAGGTGACGACGAACCCGATGCCGGCGATGACCCGCAGGCTGGGAAAGAACTTGATCCGCGTCTCGATGGCGTCCCAGTTGGCGTCGAAGTAGTCCATCGAGACGTCCTCGACGCGGTCGGACTCGTACTCCTCGGTCGTGCTCGACTTGATCACCTGGATCCCCCCGAGGTTGTTCTCGAGCCGGGAGTTGACGTTGCCGACCGTCGAGCGCACCTTCGCGTACTTGGGCTGGATGATCCTGATGAACAGGTAGGTGAACGCGGCGATCAGGGGCACGGGAAGGAGCGCGACCAGCGCCAGCTGCCAGTTGTACGCAAAGAGGATGACGCCGATCCCGACCACCATCACCGACAGGCGAAACATCGAGTTGATGCCGTCGTTGAGGAATCGCTCCAAGCGATTGACGTCGTTCGAGAGGATCGACATCATCTCGCCGGTCTGCTTGTCGGCGAAGAAGTCCATGTTCAGGCGCTGCATCTTGTCGTAGGTGTCCGTCCGCACGTCGTGTTGGATGTTCTGTGCGAAGCCGTTGAACCCCCAGTTTCGAACCCAGTGGAAGCCGGCGCCCAGAAAGAAGGCCCCGGCGATGATGCCGACCGTCAGGTAGAACTGTCCGAGTTGGGTCGCCGGTACGTACGGCTCGATCAGGCTGCTCCCCAGGGGAAACGCCTCGGCGTAGGTCGTCTCCTCCCTGAACACCGCGTCGAGGGCCACGGCCAACATCACCGGCGGCAGGAGATCGAGGATGCGAGCGAAGACGCTCGCGAGAATGCCGACGATCGCCTGGAACTTGTAGCGCATCCCGTACTCGGCGAACAACCGCTTCATCGGGTTCTCGATCTTGTCCCGTTGTTCCTCGAACGGGTCGTCCTCCTCCCAGTCGACGCTCATTACACCGCCTGAATGGGCGGTCAGCAATAAGTATTTCCTACGAATCGAAATAGTCCCCGTCGCCGGATCAGAACGTGTTCTCGATCACGAGTTCGTCGCCGACCTCGACGCCGGTCTCGTTCGTGTAGCCGTAGGGGACCTCGAGGACCCACTTCGCGCGCCCGGAGTAGTGCATCTCGGCCCCGTCCTCCCCGGACTCCGGCGCGCGGGCGTGGTGGATCTCCGTGATCTCACCGTCGCCTCCGACGAAGACGATGTCGATCCCGAAGGCCATCTCTCGCATCACGTACGTCCGCTCGCCCTCGTCGCCGTGGACGAACAGCATCCCCTCGCCGGGCTCCAGGGAGTCGTGGTCGCTCAGACCGGTGTACCGTTCCTGGCGGGTGTCGGCGACCTCGACGTCGATGGCGGCTTTGGTCTCGCCGTCGGCGCCGACGATCCGGACGTCGCCCTCGTCGTCGGTCCAGGGCGCCGGGAGCACCCCCAGCACCGAGAGGCCGATTCCGGCGGCGAGGACGACCGCGAGCGCGAGGAGCGCGGCGACCGCCCGTTCGTGGCTCATTGGGTGGTGTTCTGGACGAGAAGGCAAAGGTTATTCGCCCGGCGGGCCTTCCGACGGCCGGGGCTCGTGGTCTAGCTGGTCATGACGCGGCCTTTACAAGGCCGAGGTCGGTGGTTCGAACCCGCCCGAGCCCATATTCCGTCGCGAACGATCCGTGAGCGGCAGAAATATGCTGTGAGGACGGATTCGAATTACGGGGCGAGCGGTAGCGAGCGACGTTCAGGTAGTTCGAACCCGCCCGAACCCCCTCTTGGTAACCCCGTGCTACGGCCGAAGCCGTGCGACGTTCTCCCGGAGCTGGCGGATCAGGCCGTCCCCGGACTCCGCCTCCAGGGCCGCGTGGAGCCGGGAGTTCCGTGGCTCGTCTACGATCACGAGCCGGAGGTAGGGCTCGAGTTGCTCGTAGTTCTCGGCGAGGACGACGGAGTGGTTTTCCTCGTTGTGATCGACGACGCCCGCGTCCGCGAGCTTGGGGACGTGACACTGGACCGAGGAGACGTAGACGCTCTTGTACTCGTTGCGCGAGACTTCCTCGGGCGCGATGTCGTGTTCCCAGCCGGCGATCCGTTCTGCGACCGCGGCGAGCTCGATAGGGTCGTCGTACTGACGGAGCGCGTAGAGGAGGTACCGTCGCCGCCGGTTTGCGAGCAGCTCCAGGATCGTATCGGCAGAGAGGTCCGCCGGGGGTTCATCCCTGGCAAGCGCTTCCATAACACGATATTACTCGCCGGAGCGCAAAAGCGTGTCTTGAATATTCGGGCATCCAACAGACGACGGCGGGTATGTCCCGATCGCTTGGGATTTCCGCGGGCGTCAACGACCCCTTGTTCGACCTCGGGCGTTTGGATCCGCCGGGAGCCGGCGCCTTTCGAAATCCTTTTTTGTGCTATCGACGGAGAGACGGACGGGCCGCCTTAGCTCAGACTGGGAGAGCACTCGACTGAAGATCGAGCTGTCCCCGGTTCAAATCCGGGAGGCGGCATCCGGTTTCCACGCGCTTCTCGTTCGAAGAGCTTTCGCACTCGACCGCGGACCGAGCCGTCCTCACTCGCTGCGCGCGCGGGAAGTCGAAAGGTTTGCTCTCGCTCGTCTTTCGGACGTTCGAACCCGGAAGGACGCACTTCTCGCGGCGATCGTCTCGGCGAACCCCCGAGTCCCGTTTTTGATCCGGTTCGAGAGAGCACGATCGAATCCGTCCCGGCCGACCCGAGGGGAACATAGAATACGCTCGCACACACAGCCTCCCCCATGCCCGAGACCACGCTTCGCGAACTGCTCGAGCGCAACGCCGCCCACGTCGAATCCGTATCCGACGATTACTTCGCGGCCGTTCAGGACGGCCAGGAGCCCGCAGCGGTCTCGATCTGCTGTTCGGACTCACGGGTCTCCCAGGAGGGAATGTGGTCGGTCGAGGAACCCGGCTGGCTGTTCACCCCCAGTACCATCGGCAACCAGGTCTGGGACCGCCACGACGGGCAGCGAGTGGTGGACGGCAGCGTTCTCTACCCGATCGCGTATACCGACACTGGCGTGACGACCGTCGTCGGCCACACCGGCTGTGGCGCGGTGACCGCGGCCCTCGAGGCGGTCCGAGCGGACGAAATCGACGCACCGGCGGGCGTCGAGAAGTGGATCCGAGAGCTCGTCCCGGTCGTAGAGGCGGGCCTCGCCGACGACCGGGTCGGTCCCGACCGGGAGCCGAGCCTCGTCGATCAACTCGTCGAGTACAACGTCGATCGCCAGGTCGAGTTCCTCCGCGAGAGTAGCGACGTCCCCGACGCGGAGGCGATCTACGGCTTCGTCTACGACTTCCAGGGCGTGTACGGCGACGTCCGCGGACGGACCTATCTCGTCAACGCCGACGGCGAGACCGACACCGATGCGCTCGCCGACCTCGTTCCCGAGGAGTTCGAGGAGCACGTCCGACGGTTGCTGTGACTGCGAGCGAACGTCGATACACTTACCGGCGCCCCCACACAGGGGTAGGGTAATGCCGATCGAAGACAGAGAGGAGGCCTCCCTCGTCACCCACGCGATGGCAAAGGACACCCTTTCGCGGATCAGGGACGTCGAGACCGAACAGGTCGAGTTCCGGAAGGGGCTGGTCAAACTCGGGCGGATCTGTGGCTACGAGATCATCGACGGCCGGATGGAGACCGAGTACGTCACGATCGAGACGCCCCTGGAGGAGACGATGGGCGAGCGCGTCAACGGGCTCGACGACGTGGTCATCATCAACGTCCTCCGTGCGGCGACGCCGTTCGTCGAGGGGCTGCTCAAGGCCTTCCCGCGGGCCCGTCAGGGAGTGATCAGCGCGAGTCGCGACGAGGAGGCCGGCCGGAACGAGGAGGGCCGGTTCCCGATCACGGTCGACTACGTGAAACTGCCCGAGATCACCGAAGAGGACACCGTGATCGTCGCCGATCCGATGCTCGCGACGGGAAGTACGATGGCGGTCGTCCTCGAACACGTCGTCGAGAACGCGGGCGAACCCGAGAACCTCATCGTGCTCTCGGCGGTTTCGGCGCCCGAGGGGCTGCTCCGGGTCGGCGAGCAGTTCCCCGGGGCCGACCTTTTGACGGTCGCGATCGACGACCGACTCGACGAGAACGGCTTCATCGTTCCCGGCCTCGGCGACGCCGGCGACCGGGCGTTCCGGACGACCTGAGTCTCGTGGTCAGTCCTCCCGACCGTAGATGAGCCGTTCGGCGAGGTCGTCGAGCCGGCGGCCGAGCCGGCCGGCGACGACGGCGGGCGCGGAGACCAGCCGGAGGTCGCGTTCCTCGACCTCGATGTGGCCGCCCTCGAAGGGGTCGTGTGGGCTCTCGTGCTCCGGGTCGTCGGTCGAGACGGCATCGACGACCGTCGAGAAGCTACACCGGCCACAGCTCTCTCGGTCCGCCGGGCCGCCGGGATCGTTCGACGGATCCATACACGGGTGTACGTACCGAGGGACAATAAGGGCCCCTCGGCCAACGTATTTACCGCCGCCGCGAGACGATCCAGTCATGAAGCGGGGGTGGCCGTGGTGACCGACGACCCTGCCGGCGATCGGTCCGTCTCAACCGACGACACCCCTCGGGAACGGTCGAAGCGTCCCGAAGGGGTCCCGGTCTGGAACGACGACTACCTCGACCGGGTCGGGCTTCGGCTGGCCCATCACTACGATCTAGAGCGCGACCACGTCGTCGCCGGCGAGCGCTTCTCGCTCTACGGCGAGATGCACGTCCGCCACGAGCGCCATGCGATCCACCCCGCCTTGACCTTCGGCCACCACGAGGCCGAGGAGTACCTGTTCGTCCGGCGGGTCGATCGGCCGGCGGTCGTGGAACTGGAGTCCATGGAGACCCTCGGCGAACGCCTGGCCGACGAGCGGATCGAGGCGGACGAGGACCACTACAGCACGGACTTCACGTTCGTCCTGATCGCCGACTCGATCCCCGACGACGTCCGGGAGTTCGTCGCGGGCTACCGGAACCGCACGCTGTTGAACTACGGCTACTTCGGTCACTACGAGATCAACCTGCTGGTGGTAACACCCGAAGGAGAAGCGAGCGTCGCGAGTCGGGAAGCCGACGTCGAGAGCGCGTTCCGGGTGTGGGAGCCGATCGACGTACAGGAACCGGGGCGCCTCGACCGGTTTCTGGGCTGGCTGTCGCGCTAGTCGTCGCCGGGTTCGCTGCTGGGGGCGACGGCCTCCCTGCCGAGGCCGGCTCTGGCCTCGCGGATGTTGTCCAGTCCCATCCCCAACAGAGTGATCGCCAGCCCGACCAGGACGAGCGCGACGATGCTCAGGAGAGCGAAGGAAAACGTCGAAAGCGAGAGCTCGATCCCGGCGATCATCCCCGGGTCGGCGATCAGGTCGCCCCAGACGTCCCACTCGGTGATCCCGGGGTCGCTCGCGGCGGCGGGTTCTATGATGTACGCCGGGAACCGGATCAGGGCGACCCAGAGGAGCCCGATGATGGTCACGACCACCATGAACGCGAGCGGGATCCCCGTGCTCAGGAGCTGTTTCGTGTCGCTCCAGTTGGCGAGCCAGACCGTCGCGACCAGCAGGGCGAGCGCCGCCAGGAGCTGGTTTGCACCGCCGAACAGCAGCCAGAGGTTCGACCAGGTTCCGGAGGCGACCAGCAGATAGCCCCCGACCGCGGTGACGCCCGCGTTGGCGTACCGGTTGGTCATCGCGCCCTGGGCGGTCGTCTCCGGCGTTCCGATGAGTTCCTCGAGGAGGTATCGGCCAAGCCGCATCGCGGTGTCCGTGCTGGTGAGCAGGAAGCTCGCGAACACGAGCGCGATGAACGCCGAGGCGAGCGTCGCCGAGACCCCCAGCGTGGTGACGAGCGCGCCGCCGCCCGCGGGGAAGACGGCGATCGCCGCGCCGAGGTCGCCGGCGCCGACGGTCGCGGCGGCGAGCGAGACCGCGATGATCGAGGTCAGCGCGAGTAGCCCCTCGCCGAGCATCGCGCCGTAGCCGATGACGCGGGCGTCGCTCTCCCTGTTCAGCTGTTTGGCGGTCGTCCCCGAGGAGACCAGCGAGTGAAAGCCGCTGATCGTTCCACAGGCGATCGTCAGAAAGAGGAAGGGGAGCAGGGGCCCGAGGCTCGGGTGGACGAAGCCGGTGAACGCGGGGACGGCGGCCTCCATCCCCTCGATGGTGACCGAGTCGAACTCGACGCCGGAGACGGGGACGTCGACGGGCTCGAACGAGCCGGTCAGCGAGAGGTAGGTTCCGACGAGGACGCCGACGAGCATCGCGCCGATCCCCGTGTACAGCAGCGAGGAGGTGAGGAAGTCCCGGGGCTGGAGCAGGACCCAGACGGGAAGCGTCGCCGCCAGGAAGGAGTAGACGACGGTGACGACCGCCCAGGCGGCGAAGTTGGCGTTGGTCTGTTCGGCGAGGGGAAGCCAGTTCCAGGCACCGGCGTCGCCGAGCAGGACGATCGTCCCCTCCGGGAGCCCGTCGATCCCGACCAGCGCGATCGGGTACTGGACCCCGACCCAGACGCCGGCGAAGACGCCGGCAATGAAGAAAACGGCGCCGGGAACGAACGGGCCGTCGAACTGGTAGAGATACACTCCGAACAGCAGCGCCAGCGCGATGTAGATGACGCTGGCGGTCGCCGCCGGTGGGTAGGCGTTGAACACCTGTGCGATGAGGAAGACGAAGGCGGCGACGACCAGTACGACCAGCAGGAACGCGAACCAGAGCAGCATGTTCTTGCCCCGCTCCCCGACGTACTCGCCGATGATGTAGCCGATCGACTTCCCCTCGTGGCGGATCGAAGCCGAGAGCGCCATGAAGTCGTGGACCGCGCCGAAGATCGGGTTGCCGATGGCGACCCAGAGCAACCCAGGTAGCCAGCCGAACGCGGCGACCGCAGTGAGGGGACCGGCGATCGGTGCCCCCCCGGCGACGCTCGAGAAGTGATGGCCGAGCAAGACCGGTTGTTTCGAGGGGACGTACTCCTGGCCGTCCCTGTGTTTGTGAGCGGGGGTATCCCGGTCGTCGTCGAGTTCGACCAGCCGCGAGAGGTACGCCGAATACCCCACGTACCCCACCGTGAACGTTACCAGGACGAAGGCGACGAACCAGATCACCTGCATGCTATCACGCTACCGTAGGTCATGGATGGAGCGTCGCTTAAACCCACCGGGTTTTTGATGATGATTATCCGAGTACGACCTCCGGTAACAGCGTGTTACTGGAGTCGAGTTCTCCCTCCGACTCGCGTTACTTCTCGCCGCCGTCGACCGACAGCGCCACCTCCCCGGCGACCTCGCCCAGGAGGTCGCCGGTCACCTCCCGGGTCCGGGCCTCGATCTCGGCGACGACCGGGGGATCGAGGCGCTCTCTGGCCTCCCGGACCCTG
Organism: Saliphagus sp. LR7; assembly: GCF_003344565.1. Taxonomy (NCBI): domain Archaea; kingdom Methanobacteriati; phylum Methanobacteriota; class Halobacteria; order Halobacteriales; family Natrialbaceae; genus Saliphagus; species Saliphagus sp. LR7. Next base: position 108,135 of record NZ_QPND01000002.1, read on the forward strand.
GCCCGCTGTGAGCGCCCCCGCTCGCGGAGATACGTCGCGCCCCGCCCCTCCTCGTCGGGTTCGGGCCAGGGGAGCAGCCGGTTGACGACGAGCGCACCAACCGAGAGATCCGAATCGGCGAGGTCGTCGATCGCTCGCTCGGTCTCCCGGATCGAGAGCTCGTCGGGGGTAACGACGAGCGCGAAGGCGGCGTCCTCCCGCAGCGCATCGCCGGCGAACGCAAAGCGCTCGCGGCGCTCCTCCAGACGCGCGAGGATCGGATCGCCCTCCAGCAGCCGGCGGGGCGTCCGGTTGCCGATCGCCGCCTTCTCGTAGAGGTCGATGCTCTCCGTTCGTTTCTCCTTCAGGCGCTCGATCCAGCCCTCGAGCAGGTCCGGCAGGGAGAGCAGCCGGAGGGTGCCCCCCGTTGGCGCGGTGTCGAAGACGACCCGGTCGTAGCCCCCGGACTCGCGCATGACGTCGACGAACCGGTCGAACAGCGCCGCCTCGTAGGCCCCCGGCGTTCGATGGGCCATCTCGAGTTGGACGTCGATCTCGTTTACCAGGACCGGGCTCATCTGGGTTCCAAGCTCCCGTTTGAGTCCCTGGAGGTGGGTCTCGACCTCGCTTTCGGGATCGATCTCGACGGCCTCGAGACCGTCGTGACCTCTCACTGGCTGGGGGTCGTCGCCGAGTTCCTGGCCGAAGACGTCGCTCGTGCTGTGGGCGGGATCGGTCGAGACCAGCAGGACCCGGTCGCCTGCGCGCGCCCGGCGGACGCCGTAGGCGCTGGCGACGGTCGTCTTCCCTACCCCGCCTTTCCCGCCGACGAAGACGAACCTCGAACTCTCCATCAGAGGTGATGCTGGCGGCCCTTCCGTTCTAACATCGAACTCCGGTCCCACATCCGGCGCTGCCAGGCCTCGTACTCGTCCTCGAGGTAGGGGAGCAGTTCGGCGGTGTAATAGGAGACGGGACTCGGGATGCCGAAGGCGTCGGGGAAGCAGGCGAGCATGAACGCGTCCTCGCGGTCCTCGGCCTCGAACTCGATCTTCTCGTAGGCCGGATGCGAGACCATCCCATGGTAGAGCCCTCTGGCCCACTCCTCGGCGACGGTCCCGCCGAAGCGGGCCTCGAGCCAGGCCTCGAGGCGTTCCCTGTAGGCTGCGATCCGGTCGGCGATCGCCATGTGGGTCGGTTTCACGGCGCGGCCAAAAGAATGTCGCCAACCGCCGAACCGGACCGGCCCGCCGGCAGTCCTCGGGAACCTCACGAACGACCGGGCCGGTTTTCACCACGCAGCCGTAACCGACCGCCATGTCGGATTCGATCCCCGTGACCGTCGTCAGCGGGAACCTGGGGGCGGGCAAGACCACCCTGTTGAACCACCTCCTCGAGACCGCCGACCGCCGGCTCGCGGTGCTGGTCAACGACATGGGCGAGGTCAACGTCGACGCCTCCCTGCTCGAACGGCGCCTCCCGAGCGAGGGGATCGCCGAGCTCTCGAACGGCTGTATCTGCTGTGAGCTCCGGGACGACCTCGCCACCGCAGTCAGAGGCCTCGCCGACGGCTACGAGTTCGACCACCTCGTCGTCGAGTCCTCGGGGATCAGCGAGCCCGCGCCGGTCGCCCGCCTCTTCACCGCCGGCGACGCCGCCGCCCGCTTCGAGGTCGCCTCGCTCGTGACCGTCGCCGACAGTGCCGTCCTCGCCGAGACTCTTTCGGGAGAAACCCTCGAGCGGGAGACGCCGCCCGACGCGACCGACCGCCCGCTCGCCGACCTGCTGATCGAACAGATCGAGGTGAGCAACCTCGTCCTCCTGAACAAGTGCGACCTCCTTGAGGACTCGGAACTCGAACATCTCGAGGCGATCGTCTTCGGCCTCCAGCCCGACGCGGCGGTCGTCCGGACGACCTACTCGGAGATCGACCCCGACCGGCTGTTCGCGGATCGGTTCGATCCCGACGCGCTCGGCGAACTCGCGGGCTGGCAGCGCGCCCTCGAGGGCGGTGGGGGCCACGGCGGCCACGCGGACCACGACCCGGGCGGCCACGCCGACCACACGAGCCACGACCACCGCTCGCCCGAAACGGTCTACGGCGTCGAGAGCCACGTCATCCGGCGCCGCCGGCCGCTCGACCCTGCGCGGTTCGCAGACTTCCTTCGAGATCTCGAGGTCGTCCGGGCGAAGGGCGTCTGCTGGCTCGCCGGCCGCGACGAGCTCGCAATCTATGCTAGCCTCGCGGGTCGGTCGGTTTCGGCGGTTGGCGAGGGTCCGTGGATCGCCTCGCTTCCCCGGTCCCGGCGGGAGCTCTACCGGGAGAACCACCCCGACCTCCCCTGGGACGACGACTATGGAGACCGCCGGACGGAGCTGGTCTGTCTCGGGACCGATCTCGACGCGGCGGCGCTCGAGGACGCGATCGACGCCTGCCTTCTCGAGGACGGCGAGAGCGCCGGCGGCGAGGATCCGTTCCCGACCGAGCAGGGCGAGCGGGCCGTACTCCGGGCGTAGCCGGGGTATCCTTAAGTCGGATCGCGGAGAACGCTCGGGGCATGAGCGGCGATCTCTCCGAGGGACTCGACTCCTCCTCGGGCCACCCCGCGGTGTTGTTCGCCCTCAACGTCGCGCTCTCCACTGCCTTCGCCGCCCTCCTGCTGTGGCTCTCGGCGTTCGCCGGGCTCACCACCTTCTCCTGGGGGCGGGTCGTCGCGTTCGCGCTCGTGCTCGTCGTCCTCACCTACGTCGTGACGAGCGAGTAGTCGGGCTTGGACTCGTAGCGGAGAGCTTTATACGGGTCGGGCTCATACCACCGTTCCAGCCGAATGCAAGAGAGCATCTCCGGGTTCGAGGTTCGCGGCGACTGGGGAGCGGTCGTCGAACACGGCGAACGGGTCACGCAGGCCCTTCGGGAGGCCGGCGCCGACGACCCGGACGCCGACTACGGTGCCCGTTTCGCCCGCGCGTTCGACGAGTGGGAGGAGTGGCGCCCGAAGGCCCACGAGACCTTAGAGAGCGATGTCAACGAGAAGACCGCCGATCAGGCCAGCGTCGGGGAGGGCAGAGGCGAGAAGGCGGGCAAGAAGCCCGACGAGGACCTCCAGACCGCAGGCGAGAAGCTCTCGGAGTCCTACGAGGCCATCGAGGAGGACGACCGCGAGGACGCCGTCGGCAACTGGCGGGAGTCGATCGACTACGTCGCCCGCGCCGCGGACTCGGCGAGCCGAAAGGCGATCCGGCAGGTCGAGGACACCGTCTACCGGAAGGTGATGACCCAGCTCGCCCCCTACTACTTCGACAACGAACTCATCAGCGCCAACGTCCAGCAGTCGGCCCGCGAGGAGGGCGAGTCGTTCGTCTTCGAGGTCAACATCAACGACGACGTCTTGAAGGACGACGTCTCGGGGATCTTAGAGGAGTACGAGGACGACGTCGACCGCTGGCACGTCGAGACGCCAAAGGACACGACGGCCGCCGAGGCCATCGAGGGCGCCGAACCCCCGCCGGAACCCGAGGATAACTCCCGGTCGACGACGAACTGACGGTCGACCCGTCGTGGCCGACTGACCCGTTTACTCGCCCTCGGTCCGGGCCTGCTGGCGCCCCTCGCCACCGCCCAGCCCCGGCACCGCGACGCGACGTTCCAGCCGGCCCATCGCGTCGGTCGCCGTCAGCACGAGGCCGATGTAGACGAGCGCGAGCAGCGTGAAGACCGGGGTGTACTCGAGGGTCGTCGAGGCGATCCGGCTCGCGCGGTAGTAGAGTTCGGGCACCGTGATGAAGCCCGCAAGCGAGGAGTACTTGATGAGGTAGACGAGTTCGTTCGTCCAGGCAGGGATCGCGTACCGGAGCGTCTGGGGGAGGACGACGTACCTGATCCCCTCCGATTTCGAGAGCCCGACCGCCCGCGCCGCGGTCAACTGGCCCTCGTCGACGCTCTCCAAGGCACCCCGGATGTACTCGGCCTGGTAGGCCGAGCCGTTGATGGTAAAGCCGATGATCGCGATCCAGAAGGCGTACTCGGGGACGAACCCCCGGCCGACGACGTCGACGTCGTTGAGCCAGACCGCGAGATCGAGGCCGTAGTAGAGGACGAACAGCTGGGCGAGCAGCGGCGTCCCCCGGATCAACTCGGTGTAGAGAAGCGCGAACCAGGCGAAGGGGCCGCCGTAGACGCGCACGACCGCGAGGGGGACGGCGATCGCCAGCCCAAGCAGGAGGCTCACCGCCGTCAGCACGATCGTGTGCCAGGCGCCGTCGGCGAGCACGGGGGCGACCTCGACCGCCAGCGCCGCGCCGTCGAGAACCGTCGCGATGGGATCGACCCGAACCCGGAGCGGACCGACCGCGGCCGCCGTCCCCTCGAACGTCCCGGCGGCGTCCTCGAGGGGGGCCGGCGAGAGGTAGTTCTCGCCGCGGCCGGGGCCGATCCCCAGGGGGGCGAGCAGCCAGTCCGTCGCCCACCGCGAGAGGAGCCAACCCCAGAAGGCGACCGCGGCGACGATGGTCAGGAGCCGGCCGAGATCCGGACGGTCAGTCATGGCGGATGCTCTCGAAGAAGCGTGCGGTCCGTTCGTGGTCGGGGTTCTCGAAGAGCGTCTCCGGTGGGCCGCGCTCGACGATCTCTCCCTCGTCGAGGAAGGTGATTCCCGTCGCGCCACCGCGGGCGAAGCGCATCTCGTGGGTGACGACGACCATTGTCATCCCCTCCTCGACGAGCTGCTCCATCACCGCGAGCACCTCGTTGCTGAGTTCGGGGTCGAGCGCGCTCGTGGGCTCGTCGAACAGCATCAGTTCGGGGTCCATCGCGAGCGCGCGGGCGATCCCGACGCGCTGTTTCTGCCCGCCAGAGAGCTGTGCGGGGTAGGAGTCGGCCTGATCCGCCAGCCCGACGCGGTCGAGTTCCTCGTCGGCCCGCAGTCGGGCCTCCTCTCGGTCCATCCCCCGCACTTTCTCCAGGCCGAGCGTGACGTTCTTGCGGGCGGTGAGATGGGTAAAGAGGTTGATGTCCTGAAACACCATCCCGATGCGCCCTCGGACCTCGTTGGGATCCGTTTCGGGCGCCGTGATCTCGAGGTCCTCGAGGAAGATCCGTCCGGAATCGACCTCGGTCAGTCGGTTGATACACTGCAGCAGGGTCGATTTCCCGCTCCCGCTGGGGCCGACGAGCACCTCGACGTCGCCCCGATCGACCGTCATCGAGACGTCTCGGAGCACCTCCTCGCTGCCGTAGGACTTCCGGACGTCCTCGATGCGCAGGAGGGGGTCCGTTCCGGGCTCGCGGTCGTCCGCCGTCCCCGCCGTCTCCCGGCTCACGTTCCCTCACCCGGGATCGCGTAGCGCTCGCTGGCGTAGTCGAGGCCGCGGTTCGTCCCGAAGGTGAGCACGAAGTAGATCAGGCTCGCCGCGAGAATGATCTCCAGTACCGCGGTCGTCTGCTGGGTAAAGAGGTCGTTGCTCCGTTTGAGGAGTTCGCCCAGCCCGATCGCGAAGGCGATCGAGGTGTCTTTCAGGACGATGGTGAACTCGTTTTGAAAGCCCGGAACGCTCCGGCGCAGCGCCTGGGGGACGATCACGTGTCTGATCGCGCCCAACCTACTCATCCCGACCGACCGGGCGGCCCGCATCTGGCCCTCGCCGACGCTCGCCAGGGCCCCCCGGAAGATCTGGGACTGGTAGGCCGCGCTGCGCAGCCCCAGCGCGATCGTCGCGGCGACGAACGCCTCGCCGACCGCCGGGACCGCAAGCGGCGTCGGCGCGAGCAGGGAATCGAGCCCCTCGAGGACCGCGACGACCGGGCCGACGACGATCCCGATCGGCAACACGAAGAAGGCGTAGATCATGATGACGAGGATCGGGGTCCCCCGCAGGAGGACGCCGAGCTTTCGGACGAGAGATCGGGAGTAGCCCGAGCCGTAGGTTTCGATCGCTCCCGCGGGAAAGCCCGCGAGAAATCCAAGCAGGAGGCTCGTCGCTGTCAGCGCGACCGTCACCGCGGCTCCGCCGAGCAGGTGCCACCGGTTGCGATAGACGAACGCCCAGTCCTCGCCGAGGACCTCGTCGACCGCCTCCTCGCTCGGCACGGCGACGGCAAGTTCCGGGAGCGGGAATGCCGCGACCGTCTCGACGGGTGCCAGAAGCGCCTCCATCCCCTATTCGCCGAACCACTCGCGGGTGATCTCCTCGAGGTCGCTCGCCTCCTCGACGGCGGCGATCCCGTCGCTCAAGGCGGTCTGGAGGTCCCCGTCGTCCTGGCGGACGGCGAAGGCGTACTCCTCTCCGGTCTCGAAGACGAACGCGACCTCGACGGCGCGGTCGGCCTGGAAGGTCTCCCCGACCGGCTCGTCGAGGACGACCGCGTCGATCAGTCCCCGCTCTAGGTCCTCGACTGCGAGGACGTAGTTGTCGAAGGAGGTGTACTGGTCGTCCCCGATCAGCCCCTCGTCGATCAGGTCCTCGTTGACGACGGTCTCGCCGGTCGTTCCCGACTGGGCGCCGATCTCGCGGTCCTCGAGATCCGCCAGCTCCTCGGGCTGAAACTCCGCGTCTTCTGCGACCAGCACCGACTGGTCGGCGCTGTAGTAGGGGTCGCTGAACGCGACCGACTCCTGGCGCTCCTCGGTGATCGTCATCGCCGCCGCGATGACGTCGATGTTACCGTTCTGGAGCGCCGGCTGGAGCGAGTCGAACTCGAGGTCCTCCCACCCCGTGAGTTCGTACTCGGTCTCGTCGACGACCGCCTCGAGGAGGTCGATGTCGAAGCCGACGAGTTCGCCCTCCTGGACCATCTCGAACGGCGGGAAGCCCGAGGCGGTGCCGGCGACGATCTCGCGGCCACCCTCGCCGGCCGTCTCGTTGCCGTCGGTTTCGTTGTCAGCACCGTCAGTCGCGTTGTCGTCGCTCTCGTTGCCGGCGGTTTCGTTGTCCGTCGTCTCCGTCTCGTTGCCGGTTGCGTTGCCGTCGGTCTCGTTGTCCGCCGTCTCTTCGTCCGTTTCCGTCTCCTCCGTCTCGTTTCCGCCCCCGCCGTCTCCGTTGCCGTTCCCGTTTCCGTTTCCATTGCCGTTCCCGTTTCCGCCGGCGTCCTCGAGACAGCCGGCGATCCCGATCGCGCCCGCGGCACCGGCCAGTGCCAGATACCGTCGTCTGTCGATTCGGTCGGTCGGATCCATGGCTACTACTCCGGGAGCAACTCCTTAGTAGTTGAGGGTCCGGTTCGCGGCCGTTGCTCGCTCTCATGACCCACACGCCGGCACTCGGCGGGACGGCGCCTCGTCCCCAGGTCGGCACACACTTGTAGGGTCGCGGGCAACCGACACACAGATGGTCGACGTCGCGACGCTCGGAACCTTCCTCGTGGCCGCCGGCGCCAGCCTCTTCATGGCGTGGGCGATCGGCGCCGGCTCGTCCGGCTCGACGCCGTTCGCCCCCGCCGTCGGCGCGAACGCGATCTCAGTGATGCGGGCGGGCTTTATCGTCGGCCTGCTTGGCTTTGCGGGGGCGGTCCTCCAGGGTGCGAACGTCAGCGAGGCGGTCGGGCGCGACCTGATCGGCGGCGTCGTCCTCTCCCCGGAGGCGGCGACGATCGGGCTCACGGTCGCCGCCGCCCTGGTCGCGACCGGCGTCTTCGCGGGCTACCCGATAGCGACGGCGTTTACGGTGACGGGTGCGGTAGTCGGCGTCGGACTGGCGATGGGTGGGGACCCGGCGTGGGCGAAGTACCGGGAGATCGGAACCCTGTGGGTCCTTACCCCCTTCGCCGGCGGCGGGATCGCCTACTCGATCGCTCGCCTCCTGCGAGACGTGGAGATCCCCGAACGCTACACCGTCGTCGGCCTCGCCGCCCTCGTCGGCGCGATCGTCGCCAACATCGAGTTCGCGGTGCTGGGCTCGGGCGACGGCGGGGCCTCGATCGCCGTCGCCGCCGGCGGCGGCCTCGGCGGCCCCTCGCTGCTGGGTCCGGCGCTCGTGACGGTCGCCGTGATGGCGCTCTGGGCGGTCGTCCTCGCCGCCGACCTGCGGGCCGACGTCGATCGGGGCCAGCGCCATTTCTTATTAGCGCTCGGCGCGCTCGTCGCCTTCTCGGCGGGCGGGAGCCAGGTCGGGCTCGCGATCGGCCCGCTGATCCCGCTGTCGGGCGACCTCGGGCTTCCCCTGCTGGCGCTGCTGGTCGGCGGCGGCGTCGGCCTGCTCGTGGGGTCGTGGACCGGCGCGCCCCGGATGATCAAGGCGATCGCCCAGGACTACTCCTCGCTGGGCCCCCGGCGGTCGATCGCCGCGTTGATCCCCTCGTTTGCGATCGCCCAGATCGCCGTCCTCTACGGCATCCCCGTCTCGTTCAACGAGATCATCGTCAGCTCGATCATCGGGAGCGGCTACGCCGCCTCCGCCTCCGGCGCCGGCGGCGGCGTCAGCGGCCGCAAGATGGCATACACCGTCCTCGCGTGGGTGCTCTCGCTTGCGATCTCGCTCGGGCTCTCCTATCTCGGCTACACCCTCGTCTCCCTCCTCCTGTTCTGAGGCGGAACCGAACGGCCTTTGGCCGGCCGGCACCCCGTATCGACCATGGACGACCACACCGTCCGGTGGCGACGGGACCCCTCGACGTCGCCGCCGATCCGCGCGCTGTGGGCGCTCGGCGCCGGCACCTTCCTCGCCGCGATCGTCCTCGTCGTCTTCGGACGCTTCCTCGGACTGGCCGGCGGCACGGGCACCCGGCCGGTCGTCATCGCCGCACTGGCGGCTCTCGCGGCCACGATCGCCGCCCTCGCGATCGCCGGCGACCTCGGCGTCTGGCTCGAGCGCCTCGAGGGATGGCTGCCGGGCGTCGGCACCTCCGACCCCGAGGCCGAGTCAGGAACCGACACCGGGCGGGCCGTCGACGCCATCGCCGGCGCCGTCGTCGTCGGCTCGTTCATGGTGCTGTCCGTGCTCGTCGTCGGCGGCAGCGTCGGGAACTTCCTCGCCGCGCTCACGCTCCCGCTTGCGCTCGTCGCGGTCGCGCTTTCGACCACCCTCCGGTCGGTCGGGGTCCTCGACCCCGAGGAGGGGGCGATCTATCTCTACGAACCGGAGGAGGCGATCGACCTCGCCACCGTCGAGGCGATCTCCGCACGCTACCTGGGCGAGTGGGCGATCGTCTCTCTCACCTACGCCCAGCCCGACGGGGTGTACGTGCCGGGTCCGCGCCGGCTCGTGGTCCCGCCCCGCGTCGCCCGCGACCTCGAGGGGATGGTCGGCCGGTAGCCCGGTTCACTCCTCGACGTCGGCCTCGGCGGGTTCCTCTCGCTTTACCTTCGTCAGCCGCGCCTTCATGATCCGGGTGTTCTCGACGTCCTCGACGGTGATCCGGACGCCGTCGAACTCGATCTCCTCGCCCTCCTCGACGAGCCGGCCCGCGCGGTTGAAGATGAAGCCCGCGATCGTCTCGAACTCCTCGCCCTCCGGGAGGTCGATCTCTAAGGCCTCGTTTACGTCCTCGACGTTGACCTCGCCGCGGACGAGGACGGTGTGGTCGTCGATCTCTTCGACGGGTTCGTCCTCGGTGCCCTCCAAGATCTCGCCGACGATCTCCTCGACCATGTCCTCCATCGTGACGATCCCCTCGGTGGTCCCGAACTCGTCGACGACGATCACCATGTGCATCCGTCCCTCGCGCATCTCCGCGAGGAGTTCGTCGACGTTTTTCGACTCGGGGACGTGTAAGGTCGGCTGGATCATGTCCTCGAGCTCGAGGTCGTGGGTCTCGCCGTAGTTCAGGTCCCGGACGAGGTCGCGGATGTGGACGACGCCCTGGATGTTGTCGAGGCTGCCCTCGTAGACGGGGATCCGGGCGTGGCCGCTCTGGATGCAGGTTTCGATCGCCTCGTCGATCCCGGCGTCCTTGGGGACGGCGGTGACGTCGAGGCGCGGGGTCATCACCTCCTTGACGATCGTCTGGTTGAACCGGAAGATCCGCTGGAGCATCTCGTGTTCTTCTTCCTCCAACACGCCCTCGCGCTCGCCGGACTCGATCATCCCCTGGATCTCGTCTCTGGTGACGTAGGGGCTCTCGATGGCGCCCTCCGTCGAGCCGGTGAGCTTGTTGATCTGGCGAGTGAGGTGGTCGAAGAGGACGACGAGCGGAAAGAGGAGGTACTCGGTGGCCTTCAGGGGCCGTGCGACCCGGATCGACCAGCTCTCGGTGTGCTCGACGGCGTAGGACTTGGGCCCGCTCTCGCCGAACAACAGGACGACCGCCGTGATGCCGACCGTCGAGAGCAGGACCGCGGAGAGCCCGCCGAAGTAAAAGCCGAGCAGCGCGGTCGTGATCGAGGTCATCGCGATGTTGGCGACGTTGTTCCCGACGAGGATCGTCACGAGCAGGCGGTGGGGGTCCTCTTTGAGCGACTCGACTCGCTTCGCGCCGGGGATGCCGTCCTCGACCATCCCGTCGAGGCGGTGTTTCGGGAGGTTGAACAGCGCGATCTCCGACGAGGAGAAAAACCCCGAGAGACCGATCAACATGACGACGACGAGGGCGCCCGCGACGGTGACCGCGGTCTGATTGATCTCCGTTCCGATCACGGGGAGTTCGTACGTCGCAAGCGCAACCTCGAGAATCGCGGACGGTACCATTGACTACCCTCGATTTATCACCGGGCCGATTAACAGTTTCCGCTTTCGGCACTCCAACGCGTTCTCTCCGGGCCGCGACCGACGACACGCTTACCGGACGCGGGTCCCAACGGGGGGTATGGCACTCGACTCCGACGCCCCGATCACGTTCTATCGTCTCCAGGCGTGTCCGTTCTGTGAGCGGGTCACCCGGACGCTCGACGCCTGCGGGCTCGAGTACCGCTCGCGATTCGTCGAACCGATGCACTCCGACCGGAACGTCGTCAAGCGGGTCTCGGGCAAACGCTCGGTGCCCGCCATCGTCGACCCTCGAACGGGCGTGACGATGTCCGAGAGCGCGAACATCGTCGACTACCTCGAGCGGACGTACGGGGAGAGCGCGGCAATCAGTGGGCGCCGCGAGGATGAGAGCGCGGCAACCGACGGGCCTCACGACGCCGGGACTGGGGGTGGCGACTGATGCCCGACTTCGACGTCGTCTCGCTTCCCGAGACCGACCACGTCGAGGAGGGCGACCACGCGCCCGACTTCGAGCGCCCGCTCGTCAACGGGGAGTACTGGGAGGACGCCCGGCTGTCGGCGGTCGCCGACGGACGGCTCCTGCTGGTCTGTCACCCGATGGACGGCGCCTTTCCGGCGACCTACATGTGGAACGAGATCCGCGACCGCGGCTGGACCGACGCCATCGAGGTCGTCGGGCTCTCGATATCGACGCCCTACGAGCACAAGCGATTTATCGATGACCGGGGAATCGACGCCCCGCTCTTCTCGGACCCGGCCAACGGCGTCGCCGAGGAGTACGGCATCGTCAACGACCTCGACGGGATGGCGGAAATCGAGGAACCCCGGCCGGCGATCTTCCTGCTCGAGGACGACCTGACCGTCGAGTACGCCTGGGTCGCAAGCGAGTGGCCCGAGTTCCCCGACTACGACGAGGTCGACGCACGGCTCTGAGCCGGGACGCAGCGCTTTTGGCCGCCAGCCGGCCACTGTCCTCATGGACGATTTCGAGGCCGCCGTGAGGGCGATCGAACGGGGCGAACTCGTCGTCTACCCGACGGAGACGGTGTACGGGCTGGGAGCCGACGCGACCGACTCCGCGGCCGTCGAGCGGGTCTTCGAGGCGAAGGGCCGCGACCGCTCGAAGCCGGTCTCCGTTGCGGTCGGAAGCGTCGACCGCGCCCTCGAGTACGTCCGGGCGGGAGAGCGCGAGGAGCGGTTCATGCGGGCGTTCCTCCCCGGTCCGGTGACCGTCGTCTGCCGGCGCGGGGGAGCGATCCCGGACGTCCTCACCGCGGGCGGCGACCGGGTCGGGGTCCGAGTTCCCGACTGCGAGCCCGCGCTCGCGCTCGCCGAGCGGGCGGGGCCGATCACGGCCACCAGCGCGAACAGAAGCGGGGAGCCATCGGTCCGGCGGGCGGCCGACCTCGATCCGACGATCCGCGAGGCGGTCGCCGTCGTCCTCGCGGACGATCCGGCGACCGCCGACGGCGAGGCTCCCCCGAGCACCGTCGTCGACGTCGAACACGGACGGATCCACCGCCGCGGCGCGCTCGCCGAGCGAGTCGAGGGCTGGCTCGCCGGCGAGACGCAGGATTGACGCACCCCCGACGTGAACCCCGCTCCATGACGACGCTTGCGATCATCGGCGGGCAGGTCTTGCTTCCGGATCTGACGGTCGAACGCGCGGACCTCCTCGTCGATCGAGACGCGGGCGAGATCGTCGAGATCGGTTCGGATCTGGAGGGCGACGAGCGCCTCGACGCCTCGGGGGGACTCGTGATCCCCGGACTGGTCAACGGTCACTGTCACGTCGCGATGAGCCTGCTACGGGGGTATGCCGACGACAAACCTCTCGACGCCTGGCTCCGGGAGGACATCTGGCCCGCGGAGGGCGCCCTCACCGCCGAGGACGTCCGCGCGGGCGCGGAACTCGGCCTCCTCGAGATGATCGAGGCCGGCACCACGGCGTTCGCCGACATGTACTTCGAGGTGGGCGAGATCGTCGAGGCGGTCGAGACCGCCGGGGTGCGAGCGCGGCTGGGCCACGGGATCGTCACGGTCGGGAAGGACGACGCCGCCGCCCGCGCGGACGCAGAGGAGAGCCTCGCGGTCGCCCGCGAGTTCGCCGGCGCGGCCGACGGACGGATCTCGACGGCGTTCATGCCCCACTCGCTGACGACCGTGGGGACCGAGTATCTGGAGGAGTTCGTCCCGAAGGCCCGCGACGCGGGCGTTCCGATCCACTACCACGCCAACGAGACCGACGAGGAGGTCGCACCGATCGTCGAAGAGGAGGGCGTCCGCCCGCTCGTCTACGCCGCCGAACGGGGGATACTCGAGCCCCAGGACTTCCTGGCCCACGCGGTCCACGTCGACCGCGAGGAGATCGACCTGCTCGCGGAGAGGGGGACGGGCGTGATCCACTGTCCGGCCTCGAACATGAAGCTCGCGAGCGGGATGGCGCCCGTCGAGGAGATGCGCGAGGCGGGCGTCACGGTCGGAATCGGCACCGACGGCGCGGCCTCGAACAACGACCTCGACCCGTTCGGCGAGGCCCGCGACGCGGCGATGGTCGGCAAACTCGCGAGCGGGGACGCGAGCGCGGTCCCCGCCGACGCGGTCGTCGGGATGGCGACCGCGGGCAGCGCCGACGCCGTCGGGATCGAGGGGGGCCGGCTCGAGGAGGGTGCGCCGGCCGATATCGCCGTGGTCGATCTCGACTCCGCACACCTGACGCCGCGCCACGACCTCGTGAGCCACCTCGCGTACGCCGTGCGGGGCTCGGACGTCCGGCACACGGTCTGTGGCGGCGAGGTCCTCATGCGCAACCGGGAGGTGCTCACCCTCGATTCGGAGGGGGTCCGCGAGCGCGCCCAGAAGCGCGCCGAGGCGGTCGCCGAGCGGGCCTAGCGGTAGATCATCACGACGATCCCGGCCGCGATCAGGAGCAGTCCCCACCACAGCGAGTCGAAGGGCAGCACTATCAAGAGGAGCGTGACGAGCCCCGAGGAGAGCAGCGACCAGCCGATCGTCGTCCGGTAGGTTGATCCGTTGTAGCTCATACCTACAGGAGGTCGCCGGGACACAAGTATCCGGGGCCTCCTTGCCGCTGTACTGTTCCGCGGTCGCGTTACGCGGGCTCGTCTACGGGCCGGTCGCCGGGTTCGCCAAGCAGCTCGTGGAACCGTTCGGCCGGGATCGAACACTCGTAGGCGGGTTTGAACGTCATGTTCTCCCGGCCGGCGACGACCGAGAGCTTCTCCGAAACCCTCTCCCGAAGGTAGTACTGGGCCCGTTCGTTGCCCGCCGCGACGTAGTAGTCGCTGATCCGGACCGGATCGCGCGCGAGGAGCCCGCCGGGTTCCCGGCCGGCGAGGAGGACGACGGCCTTCTCCTCGCGGTAGAGTTCGGTTCCGGAGGCACGCTTGGCGTGGGCGTTCTCGGGAAACCGCTCAAGGATCGCCTCCCGTTCCTCCGGCGGGGTCTCGGGTGTGACGACGGCGATCTCCTCGACGGTGAACGAGCCGATCAGGTAGCGGTGGGTGCGGTCACCATCCGAGAGTCCGGCGTAGAAGCCGACGGCGTCGCCCGCCTCCAGCGAGCGCAGGCGGGAGACGTAGCCCGCACGGTGCTCGCCGTAGGAAAGCGCCTCGAAGTTCGGGTCGCGGTGGAGGGGCCACCCGGCGAGATCCTCCCCCGAGAGGACGAGGTCGTCGTCGCCGATCGGTCGGGGCCGGATCCGCGTCGTGAGGTCGGCGGCGACGCCCTTCCGCCCCCGCAGTGGCCACGAGCCGAACGTCTCCTCCTCGTCGGTTTCGCGGGTCTTCTCGGGGATCGGGACGTACTCGAACCGGCCGTCGTCGTACAGGGGCGCGACGGTCCCGACGTTCGTGGTGTCGGCGCCGACGCCGGCGAGAACGACGGTCACGACCTACTCGAGGAGCCGTTCCCGGTCGTCCTCGTGGCTCCGGCCCCTCGAGGGGCCATTTCCTCGGTTTCCGCCGCGGTAGAACCGGTCGTAGGCGAGATACGCCAGATACGCCAGGAGGGCGAGGACGGCGAGCGAGACCACGACGTTGGCGATCCACCAGACGAGACCGAGGATCGCGCTCACGACCTCCAGGAGGACGAACAGCGCGACCACGGCGAGCAGTCCCAGCCCGGCGAGTCGGAGTAGCCTGTCCATACCTGTTGTCAGGGCTTCAGGATATATGAGTGTACGGTTCTCGACGGGGAGTGACACGTTCCGGGCGGATCTCGGGAGTCCGGTTTCGCGACTACTCGACGGTGACGCTCTTCGCCAAGTTCCGGGGCTTGTCGATCGACCGCCCGAGCATGTTCGCGACCCAGTAGGCGACGAGCTGGAGCTGGACGTTCGCGACCGTCGCGGCCGCGACGGGCGTGCTCGTGGGCACACGGAGGACGTGGTCGGCGTACTGTTCGACGTCGGACTGGCCGTCGGTGACGGCGACGACGGGGGCGCCCCGTGCTTCGACTTCCTTGACGTTCCCGATGGTCTTGCGGGCGATCTCGCCGTCGCCGGTGACGAGCGCGAAGACGGGCGTCCGCTCGGTCACGAGTGCAAGCGGGCCGTGTTTGAGCTCGCCCGCGGCGAAGCCCTCGGCGTGTTTGTACGTAATTTCCTTCATCTTCAGGGCTCCTTCGAGGGCGACGGGGTACTGGTAGTGTCTGCCGATGAAGAAGTAGGCGTCGGCGTCGACGTACTCGGCGGCGACCTCGCGGGCGGTCGACTCGTCGAGGACGGTCTGCACCTTGTCGGGGACCGACCGGAGCCCCCGGACGACCTCCCGGGAGTCCCCGCCGCCGATCACACACGCGAGGGCGGTCAGGGCGACCTGCTGGCTCGCGAACGTCTTCGTCGCCGCGACGCCGATCTCGGGGCCCGCACGGATGTAGAGGGCGTGATCGCATTCGCGGGCGGCGGAGCTCGCGACGACGTTGGTGACCGCGAGGGTCTCGGCGCCGGCGGCGCTTGCCTCCCGCAACGCCCGCATCGTGTCGGCGGTCTCCCCGCTCTGGGTGACGCCGACGACGAGGTGGTCCTCGCCGACGGGGACCCGCTCGCTCGCGTACTCGCTCGCGAGAAACGCCTGGGCGGGGATTCCTCGCTCCTGGAGTAAGGCGGAGCCGTAGAGGGCGGCGTGGTAGGAGGTGCCACAGGCGACGAACTGGACCGGGCCCTCGACCGCGAGGTCGGCGAGTTCCTCGAGGACGATCTCGCCCTCGAGTTCGTCGACCCGTCCCCGCAGACACTGCCGGAGGGAGGTCGGCTGTTCGTAGATCTCCTTTTGCATGTAGTGGTCGTAGCCGCTTTTCCCGGTTTCCTCGGGGTCCCACTCGATCGTCTCGATGGAGGTCTCGACGACGAGACCCTCGCGGTCGGTGACGACGATCCCGCCCTCTTCGATCCGGGCGAACTCGCCGTCGTCGAGATAGATCACGCGGTCGGTGTACTCGACG
The DNA here is from genome assembly GCF_003344565.1 of Saliphagus sp. LR7. Taxonomy (NCBI): domain Archaea; kingdom Methanobacteriati; phylum Methanobacteriota; class Halobacteria; order Halobacteriales; family Natrialbaceae; genus Saliphagus; species Saliphagus sp. LR7. Next base: position 124,215 of record NZ_QPND01000002.1, read on the forward strand.
AACGCGGGAACGTCGCTGGCGAGGTAGTGGCCCTCGTCACCGACGCCGAGCACGAGCGGCGAGGACTCGCGGGCCGCGTAGATCGTCTCCGAGCCGACGAAGACGGCGGCGATCGCGTAGCTGCCCTCGATCCGGTCGACCGCCCGCCGGAACGCCTCCTCGGGGTCGTAGCCGGCGTCCAGGGCCTGGCCGATCAGGTGGGGGACGACTTCGGTGTCGGTCTCGCTGACGAAGGTGACGCCGGCGGCCGTCAGCTCGTCGCGGATCTCCTGGTAGTTCTCGATGATGCCGTTGTGGACGACGGCGACCCGGTTTCGCTCGTCGGTGTGAGGGTGGGCGTTGGCGTCGGATGGCGGCCCGTGAGTCGACCACCGGGTGTGGCCGATGCCGACGGCTCCGCCGTGGACGTCGGCACCCTCCAGGGCCGACTCGAGAGCCGAGACCTCGCCCTCGCGTTTGAAGACGTCGAGGGTCGCGTTGGCCAGTGCGATGCCCGCCGAGTCGTAGCCCCGGTACTCGAGCCCGGAGAGGCCGTCGAGGAGGACGTCGGCGGTGTCGTGGCCGTCGCCGACGTAGCCGATGATCCCACACATCAGCCCTGCACCTCCGTGTCATCCCCGATCGTTCCCCGGACCGTCGAGCCGGCGTGGATCCGTGCGTCCGAGCCGACGATCGTCCCCGGCGCGTAGGTGACGCCACCGTCGTCGGTCGCGTGGTCGGCGAGCAGGGCGCCCAGGGGTTCGTCCTGATGGATCCGGTCGCCGACGTGGACGTCGCCGGGACCGCCGCCGACGGTCGAGCCGGCGCCGACGCGGACCCCGCGACCGGTGACGCAGTCGACGAGCGTCGCGTTGACCCCGATGCGGGTGTCGGCGTCGACGACGCTGTGTTCACAGACCGCGCTCGCGCCGACGGTGACGTTCTCGCCCAGACAGGCGCTCGGCCCGACGACCGCACCCGGGCCGACGACCGCGTCGTCGGCGATCACGATCGGCTCGAGCAGCGTCGCCGACTCGTGGATCTGTGCGGAGTCGGCGACCTCCCGTTCGGGGACCGTTCCTGCCGCAAAGAGGCTGTCGGCGACCCGGAGCAGGTCCCAGGGGTAGGTCGCGTCGACCCACAGCCCCTCGCTGACGACGCCGCGGACGACCGCCTCGGAGTCGATCAGTTCGGCGATCGCGTCGACGAGCGACCGCTCGCCGTCGTCGGGATCGACCGCCCGCGCGGCCTCGAACGCCGACGGCTCGAGGGCGTAGACGCCCGCGTTGAGCCGGTAGTTGCGCTCGTCGCGGGGGTTCTCGACGATCTCCGTGATCTCGCCGTCCTCCAGAATGACGCCGCCGTAGTGGGAGACGTCGGCCTGGCGGATCAGGCCGAGGGTCGCGTCGGCCCCGGCGTCGTGGGTCTCGATGACGTCGGCGATGATCCGCCGGTCGACGAGCTGGTCGCCGTTGACGACGAGGCAGGTCCCCGAGACCGTCTCCTCGGCGGCCAGCAGGGCGTGGCCGCTACCGAGTTGTTTCTCCTGGACGACGTAGTTGATCGGCACGTTCCGGTAGGTCGGCCCGAAATGGGACTGGACCCGCTCGCGGCCGTAGCCGACGACGACGGTCAACTGGGTGACGCCCGCCTCGAGGAGTTCGTCGAAGACGTGTTCGATGATCGGCGTCGTCGCCGCGGGGAGCATCGGCTTCGGCCGGTTCGCCGTGAGCGGTCTGAGCCTGTTTCCCTCGCCCGCCGCGAGGACGATTGCAGAAATATCCGTCATATCTGTCTACCCCACCCTACTTCTCCTACCCCTTTGGCTTTTGGTATCCCTCTCGCGGGGAGAGTACGGTGGACGATAGTCCATCACGAAGGGTAGCTAGGAAACGTCCCGTCGGTTTTCTTCCGAACGACCGGATGGATCTCCGGTCACGATCCGATGACGCCGTTGAAACTCCACCGATGGCCGCATATCGAATGGACGAGTGTTCCGGAGCGGACACAGTCGCGAACGGTCCGGTACCGGGGGCCGTGCCTGTCGCAAACCGCCCTCGAGGGGCTCCGGTCGGGCTCACACGCTCGATCGTCCTCGTCCGGGCCCCGACCGGACCGTGCGATCGGATCGCCACCGGTCGTCCGGTCGGCCCCTCGAAGGGGCGCGAGGAGGCGAAACCCATTACCTCGTCGGGCCGATAGCCGAGACACGGACCGTATCATGGACGTACTTCCCCTCCTCGGGGTCGATGTGGCGCTATTCCTGTTCATCGGCCTGCTCGCCGGCGCCCACTGCCTCGGGATGTGTGGCCCGCTCGTGACGATCTACGCAGAGCGGATGGATCGGGGCCGCGAGAGTCACGGGAGCCGGGGAGCCCATCTCACGACGTACGAGGTGCGCCAGCACGCGCTGTTCAACCTCGGACGGGCCGCGAGTTATACCGTCATCGGGGCCCTCTTCGGTGCGCTCGGCGGCCTCCTGTTCGTCACCACCGACACAGTGACCGCGGCGGTCGAACCGCTTCGTGGCAGCGTCGGGCTCCTCGTCGGCGGCTTCGTCATCGCGACCGGACTCTACTACCTGGCCGGGCGGACCACCGGCGGGCTCTCGATTCCCGGCCTCGAGCGGGTGAGCGCTTGGCTGCTCTCCCACGTCGATCGGCTCGCGAACGGCCCGGGGATCGTCGCCCTCGGCGCGGTCCACGGGCTGCTTCCCTGTCCCGTGCTCTACCCCGCCTACCTCTACGCGTTCACGACCGGCTCGCCGACCGGCGGCGCGCTCGCGCTCGCGGCCCTCGGAATCGGGACCATCCCGACCGTGTTCGCCTACGGGACGGTCATCGAGTCGGTCGACGCCGTCCACCGCCGGCGGGTCCATCGGTTGCTCGGGGTCGCGTTCGTCGTCCTCGGCTACGTCCTCCTCGCACACGGGCTGATGAGCATCGGAATCCACGTCCCACACCCGAGCCTCCCCTTCTACGACGGGGTCGACATCGGTATGGCCGGCGGAGGCCACGCCAACCACTGAAACACCACCGAAATGACCGAGAACCAACCCGCTGCCGGCTGTACGCTGTGTGACCTCCCCGTCGCGGGCAGCGACGTCACCGACGACCAGGGGAACCGCTTTTGCTGTGTGGGCTGTCGAAACGTCCACGACGCCCTCGGAGACGTCGAGGACGTCACCCCCGAGGACGTCCGCCGCGAGCGCGCAGGCGGCGGCGAACGGGTGGTTCCCGACGACCACGAGACGACGTATCTCGAGGTCGACGGGATGCACTGTGCGACCTGCGAGGCGTTCATCGAGTCGGTCGCCCGATCGACCGAGGGAGTGAGCACCGCCGACTCGAGCTACGTGACCGGCACGGTTCGGATCGACCACGACCCCGACGCCGTCTCGGAAGCCGATCTCCAGGAGGCGATCAGCGGGCTCGGCTACAGCGCCTACTCGCGCGACGACGCGATCAGCCGCCGGAAGGCCGACAACTGGTCGATCGGGCGGGTCATCGTCGGCGTGCTCATGGGAATGACCGTTATGTTGCAGTACGTCCTCATCATCTACCCCACCTACTTCGGCGGGCTGCTCTACGACGAGCGGACGACCGAGTTCTTCACGCAGACGCTTTCGAGCGATCTCGCGACGCCGTTCTATCTCACCATCGCCGCGGTGACGACGATCATCCTCGGGGTCACCGGCAAGCCGATCCTCCAGGGTGCCTACGTCGCCGCGAGGACCCGATCGCCGAACATGGACCTCCTGGTGGCGATCGCGGCCGTCAGCGCCTACCTCTACAGCACGCTCTCGGTCGTCGTCGGCGGCGCCCACGTCTACTACGACGTCACCGTCGCGATCATCGTCATCGTCTCGGCCGGCAACTACTACGAGTCGACGATCAAAGCGGAGGCGACCGAACGCCTCTCCGATCTCACGGCCGTCCGGATCGACGACGCCCGCCGTATCCGCGAGGACGGGAGCCACGCCGAGGTCGCCGTCTCCGACCTCGAGCCCGGAGAGCGCGTGCTGGTCCGGGCCGGCGAGCGCGTCCCCGTCGACGGCGAGGTCGTCGAGGGCGACGTCGCGATCGACGAGGCGGTCATCACCGGCGAGTCCCTCCCCGTCGGTAAGAGCGTCGGCGACGCCGTCGTCGGCGGCTCGCTGGTCACCGACGGCGCCGTCACGATCCGCGTCGGCGAGGACGCGACGAGCAGCCTCGATCGGGTCACGGAGCTCGTCTGGGACCTCCAGAGCTCGAGCCACGGGATCCAGAAGCTCGCCGACAAGCTCGCGACGGTCTTCGTTCCCGTGGTGCTCGTCCTCTCGGTCGTCGTCACCGCCGTCTACCTCGCGACCGGCGCCGGGCTCACCGCCGGCCTGCTCGTCGGGCTCACCGTCTTGATCGTCTCCTGTCCGTGCGCGCTCGGGCTGGCGACGCCGCTTGCGGTCGCAGCCGGGATCCGAGACGCCTTAGAGCGTTCGATCGTCGTCTTCGACGATACCGTCTTCGAGCGGGTTCGCGAGGCCGACACCGTCGTCTTCGACAAGACGGGCACGCTGACCACCGGCGAGATGACCGTCGTCGAATCCGATCTCGACGACGAGCTCCTCGAGCGCGCCGCCAGGCTCGAAGCCCGGTCCTCGCACCCGGTCGGTCGGGCGATCGCCGCCGAACGCCGGCTCGCCGACGGCGGAACGGTCGAGCCTACATCCGGGGCGACCGAGGCGGGGGAAGCCGCGACCGGTGCCGACGAACCCGCCGACGGCATCGACTCGTTCAAGAGCCATCGAAATGGCGTCTCCGGGGTCGTCGACGGCGAGGAGGTCGTCGTCGGCCATCCGGATCTGTTCCGCAGGCGCGAGTGGACGATACCCGAGTCGATCGCCACGCGGATCGAGGCGGGCCGCGAGACGGGACGCGTTCCGGTTGCCGTCGGCCGAGACGGGATCGCCGAAGGCGTGATCGTCGTCGGCGACGACCTCCGGGAGGGGTGGGAGGAGACCCTCGAAGCGATCGCCGCGACCGACACCGAGATCGTCGTCCTCACCGGGGACGACGACCGCGCGGCCGGACGGTTCCGGGAGGTGCCGTCGGTCGACCGGGTGTTCGCCGGCGTCCCGCCCGAGGGGAAAGCCGAGACCGTCGACCGGCTCAAGCGGACGGGCCGGACGGTGATGGTCGGCGACGGCACCAACGACGCGCCCGCCCTCGCCGCCGCCGACCTCGGGATCGCCCTCGGCGGCGGCACCGCGATGGCCGCCGACGCCGCCGACGTCGCGCTCGTCGACGACGACCTGGGCTCGGTCGAGACCGTCTTCGAACTCGCGCGGGCGACCGATCGCCGGGTCAAAGCCAACATTGGCTGGGCCTTCTGTTACAACGCGATCGCCATCCCGCTCGCGGTGACCGGACTGCTCAACCCGCTTTTCGCCGCCCTCGCGATGGGTGCGAGCAGCCTGCTGGTCGTCACGAACTCGACGCGGTCGCTGCTCGAGTGAGCCCGAGTCCGGCTCGCTCGTCTCGGCCCTGGCGGGCCGAAGGGTCCGAGACGAGTCCACCACCGTACCCGCCGCGAAAGCGGGGCTCCGGCCCGGCGATCGCCGTCCGGTGACCGGGTTCAGGGATCGAACCGACCGTTCTCGGCCGCCGACGAACAGAAGTTCCGGATCAACCGCTTTCCGACCGCGAGCGAGATCCCTTCCTCGCGGGGTTCGCTCAGGTCCCGGGTGAGGATGCTCTCGGGGTGAAACTGGACGCCGACGTGGGGCTTCTCCCGGTGGCGGACCGCCATCACGACCCCGCGGTCGTCGGTCGTTCGTGCGGTCTCCTCGAGGGAGTCGGGGAGGTCGTCGCGCTCGACGCAAAGCGAGTGGTAGCGCCCGACCGAGAACCGCTCGGGGAGTCCCGCGAAGAGCCCCCGTTCGTCGTGGGTGATCGTCGAGGGCTTGCCGTGGACGACCTCCGGGGCGTGGACGACCGGGGCGCCGTGGGCGGCACACAGCGCCTGGTGGCCCAGACAGACCCCGAGGATCGGGAGCCCCGTCCCGGCGAACAGCGGGATCGAGATCCCCGCCTCCGCAGGGGTCCCGGGGCCGGGAGAGACGATCACGGCGTCGGGGTCGAGTTCGCGGACGTCTCCGACCGAGAGCGCGTCGTTGCGCCGGACGACCACCTCCCGCGCCATCTCGCCGACGTACTGGACGAGGTTGTACGCGAACGAGTCGTAGTTGTCGACCACGAGGACGCGGCCGGCGGCCGGCGGCTCCTCATCCACGGTCGCCACCCCCGTCGGGGTCGCCGCCGGCTCCGTCGCCCTCGACCGCCATCGCCGCCCGGTCGCCCAGGGCCTCGTCGACGGCCGCGATCAGCGCGCGGGCCTTCGCGAGCGTCTCGTCGTACTCCCGGTCGGGAACCGAGTCGTGGACGATCCCCGCGCCGACCCGGAGGTGGTACTCCTCCCCGTGGCGGACCAGCGTCCGGATGACGATGTTGAGCGTCGCCCGGCCGTCGAAGCCGAAGAGCCCGACGCTGCCGGTGTAGGGTCCCCTCCGAGTGGTTTCGAGTTCGTCGATGATCCCCATCGTCCGGGGCTTTGGCGCGCCGGTGATCGTCCCGCCGGGGAAGACCGCGGCGATGGCGTCGGCGAGGGTGGCCTCCGGCCGCAGACGGGCGGTCACGTCCGAGACGAGATGCATCACTTCCGAGTAGCGATCGACCCGGCGGTACTCGCTCACCTCGACGCTGCCGTAGGCCGCGACCTTTCCGAGGTCGTTTCGCTCGAGGTCGACGAGCATCGCGTGTTCGGCCCGCTCCTTCTCGTCGGTCAGCAGGTCGGCCTCCATGGCGGCGTCCTCCTCGTCGCTCTCGCCCCGCGGGCGGGTCCCCGCGATCGGCTCCGTCCGCAGGAAGTCCCCGTCGCGTGCCAGGAGGAGTTCGGGGCTCGCGCTCACGAGGTCCGCCGACCGGAGTTCCAGAAGCGCCGAGTACGGCGCCGGATTGACGGTTCGAAGCGCGTCGTAGGCCGCGACCGGATGGACGGCGGCGGGCGCGACGAGGCGCTGGGAGACGTTGGCCTGGAAGGTCTCGCCCTCGCGGACGTACTCTTTGACCCGCCGGACCCGCTCGGCGAACGCCGCCCGCCCGCAGTCGCTCTCGAAGCGCGCCCGGTCGAGCTCGACCGGCGGGCCCTCGATCCCGGGATCGCCCTCGGTGGCCGCGGTCGCAAGCTCCGCCGCGCGCTCGCGGCCCCGGTCGTAGAGCGCGTCCAGGGGCTCGCCCTCGCGGCGTCGGGGACAGGCGACGACCCGGAGAGCGATCTCCCCGTCCCCGGCCGAATCCTCCCAGGCCGCAAGCCGGTCGAAGACCCCCACCTCGAGCCGGGGAAGTCCCCGGTCGTCGACCGCCGATCCGGGGAGCCTCTCGAGCTCGCGGGCGACGTCGTAGGAGAGCCAGCCGACGGCGCCACAGGGGTAGGGCACCCGACACTCCCCGCGGACGAGTTCCTCGCCGTCGAGCACTCCCTCGAGGGCGGAAAGCGTCGGTGACCCCTCGCCGTCTCGCCGGACCGCGTCGGGACCGACGGTGAGTCGCTCGACCGGATCGACCCCGAAGTAGCCCCAGCCGGGCTGGCCGCCGGTGGTCTCGAGGAAGACCCCCGCTCCGCCGGTGCGGGCCCGCCGGTAGGCGAGGAACGGATCGTCGATGGAAACCCGAAGCTCGATCGGGGTCCGCTGGCCCGGGGCGGGGGCGGCCTCGCGGACCGTCTCGAGGGTGGTCCGAACCCGGGGGTCGGTCATCGGGCAGAAGAAGACGGCCCGCTCGTAATCGTGTTGCGGTTCCGGCGGCCGATCTCCGCCGACTGCCGAGACGAACGGTTCGCCCGAGTTACCGGGAGTTCACGCGGTCGATCCAGCCCTGGACCCGCGTGGGGGCGATCCCGGTCTCGGCGGCGAGTTCCTCGGAATCGGCCGCCGCGAGGTCGCCGACGGTCTCGACGCCGGCGTCGGCCAGCCGCTCGGCGTAGGCCGGCCCGATCCCCTTGATCGTCTCGACGGGCTGGTCGTCGCCGGCGTCGGCCTCGGGTTCCGGGACCGCGTCCTCCTCGGAGGGACCGGTCGCCTCGGCCGGCTCGGTCGCCTCCTCGGGGGAGTTGGCGGGCTCGGTGATCGACCCCGTCGAGCCCGCGGCATCCGCGCCGGCCGCGGCGGCGTCCTCGGGTTCGCCGGCGGAGTCGTCGGCGTCCTCGAGCGGATCGTCGGCCTCCTCGTCCGCGAGCGGGTCGTCCGGGTCGGGTTCGGACCCCGTCTCCTCGATCTCGACCGACTCCTCGCCGAGGACTGTCTCGTCCGGCACGCCCTCGGCGGGTTCATCGGATCCATCGGGCTCGTCGGCCGTGGCCGGTCCCGTCGTTCCCGTCGTGGCCGCGTCGTCCGTCGAGCCGCCGCGTTCGACCGTGACGCCGACCTCGCGGTCCTCGCCGTCCGTTCCCTCCGAGTCCCCGAGGCCGAGCAGCGCCTTTATCTTTTGGAGGAGTACCATTAATCGGGAGTAAACGGGGCCTACACTTAAAGTGGGTTGGTCGAATCCGCTCGGAGCCGCCCGCGAAGCGCCGCGTTCATCGCCTCGACGGGGGCCTCCCGTCCGGTCCAGAGCTCGAAGGCCTCGACGCCCTGGTAGAGCAACATCCAGGCGCCGTCTATCGTCGTCGCGCCCGAGGCCGCGGCCTCCCGGAGCAGCCGGGTTTCGAGGGGCCGGTAGACGGCGTCCATCACCGCGAGGTCGCCGTGGAGCGCCTCGGCCGCCACCGGCGAGACGTCCTCTTCCATTCCGACGCTCGTGGCGTTGACGAGCAGGTCGGCGCCCTCGAGAAGGGTGGGGACCGCCTCGAGCCCGTAGCCGCCGGCGCCGGGAACGTCGTCGGCGAGGTCGTGGGCGCGCGAGGCGGTTCGGTTGGCGACCGCGACGTCGGCGCCGCCGTCGGCGAGGCCGAAGGCGATCGCCCGGCCCGCGCCACCGGCGCCGACGACGACCGCGCGGGCGCCGGAGACGGCGATGTCGTGTTCGTCGAGCGCGCGCAGCGCGCCCGCGGCGTCGGTGTTGTGGCCCGTCGGGGTCCCGGCGAAGTCGATCGTGTTCACCGCGCCGATCCGGGCGGCGACGTCGTCTACTGCGACCAGCGACGACTCGCAAGCCGCCTCCTTGAACGGGACGGTGACGTTGAGGCCGGCGATTCCGAGCGCGTCGGCGCCTCCGATCGCGGCCTCGAGGGCTTCGGGGTCGGGTTCGAACGTGACGTAGCGGGCGTCGATGTCCAGGGTCTCGTAGGCCGCCTCGTGCATCGGCGGCGACAGCGAGTGAGAGACCGGGTTGCCGAGGAGTCCGTACACCTGCATGTCACCGACTGTCGGCGCGGCGGTAATAACTCGTCCGCTCGCCCCTCGTTTGGGCCCGGTCGCGGGCCGGTGACGTCGCCTCCGGCTGCCGCCTGCCGCCCGCCGTCCGGGCGGCCCCCGACCGCGGGGCCGCCGCGCTGGAAATGGTAAGACACTCCTTACCCACCCCTGAATGGGCGGCCAGTGATCTCCCTTCGCCACCCGCTGGCCGCGGCGGCCGGCGCGACCGCGTTGACCCTGCCCTGGATCGGGGTCCTCGCCTCCGGCGCCGACTTTCCGACCGGGACGACGGTTCTCCTGAGCGGGCTCGCGATCCTCGGCTCGTCGTTCCTGCTGGCCTGGGCGGCCGAGACCGCCGAGAAGGACGTCCCCCGCTCGTTCGCGATCGCCGTCCTCGCGGTGCTGGCCGTCGCCCCCGAGTACGCCGTCGACGCCCTCTACGCCTGGACCGCCGGCGCCCAGGCCGGCACCGAACGCGGCATCGAGGCCGGCAACCTTGCGATCGCGAACATGACCGGCGCGAACCGCATCCTGATCGGCCTGGGCTGGTCGGCGATCGCGCTCTTTACGATCTGGCGGGCGCTTCGAGTGACCGACGTCTCCGTGCGCCACTACGACGGGCGCCTGGCCGACGCGGTCGTCCTCGACCGGGGGATCTCGATCGAGATCGCCTTCCTCGGGGTCGCCACCCTCTGGGCCTTCTTCATCCCGCTTCTGGGCGGGATCGACGTCCTCGACACGGTCGTCCTCGTCGGCCTCTACGTCGCCTACATCCTGATCGTCCTCCGGGCCGGCGTCGAGGCGCCCGCCGAACACGTCGGCGTCCCGGCGTACTTCCAGGCCTACGCCCGCCCCCGGCGTATCGCGACGGTGATCGGCCTCTTCGTCTACTCCGGCGCCATGTTGTTGCTGGCCGTCGAGGAGTTCGCCCACGGTCTCGAGGGCCTGGGCGTCGCCTACGGGATCCCCAAGTTCTTCATGATCCAGTGGATCGCCCCCCTCGCCAGCGAGTCCCCCGAACTCATCGTGGTGGCCGTCCTCGTGATGAAGTCGCGCTCGACTGCCGGCTTCAACGCCCTCATTTCCTCGAAGCTCAACCAGTGGACGCTGCTCATCGGCACGCTCGCGGTCGTCTACTCGATCGCGCTCGGCCGGTACGGCGTCCTCGAGTTCGAGTTCAAACAGTCCCTCGAGATCTGGCTGACCGCCGCCCAGTCCTTTTTCGCGCTGTCCCTGCTGGTCGACTTCGAACTCTCCGCCCGGGAGGCCGTCGCCCTGCTCGCCTTGTTCGTCTCCCAGGTCGCCATCGAGTTCCTCGTGTTGCGGGTGCTCCCTGTCGCCAACCCCGAGATGCTGAGCCACCGGTCGCTGCTCGCGTTCACGCTGATCTACGTCGTTCTCGGGCTCGCGCTGTTCGTCCGCCGGCGCGACTCCGTCGCCGAACTGCTCTCGCTTGCGGGCGTGACCGCCCGGCAGGCGATCCACGGCGGGCGCGTCCCGGAGGCCGACTGACGTGCTCGCGATCGTCGAGAGCCGCGCGGACGTGGCCTCCGAACGCATCGCCGACGCGCTCCGCGAGGGCGCCGACTGGGACGTCCACGAGGACGCCTCGCGGGCCGACGGCGACGGCGGCGGCACCTACTCCCGGACCGACGGCGCCGAACTCCGGACGTTCGACGGGCTCCACATCGAACTCGAGGAGCCCGCCGCGGCCTTCGAGTGCGACCCGGACCTGCTCGTCTTCGCCTCGCGGCACTCGGGGGAAACCGGCCCGCTGCTTTCGGGGCACTTCACGGGCAACTTCGGCCCGGCGGAGTTCGGCGGCGAGGACGGTCGGTTCGCCGAGGCGGCGCCCAACGCCCTCCCCGCGTTGCTCGCCGCGTTCGACGAGCACGCCCCCGAGAGGTACGACGTCGGCACGGAGTGTACCCATCACGGGCCGACCAACGTCGGCTGCCCCTCGCTGTTCGCCGAACTCGGCAGCGACGACGAGCAGTGGACCGACCCGGCGGGGGCGGCGGCCGTCGCGCGCGCGATCCTCGACCTACGGGGGGTTTCGCCCCACCGCGAACGACAGGTCGTCGGCTTCGGCGGCGGCCACTACGCCCCCCGGTTCGAGCGGATCGTCCGCGAGACTCCGTGGGCCGTCGGCCACGTCGGCTCCGACTGGGCCCTGGAAGCGATGGGCCTCCCGGAATCGAACCGCGCGACCATCGAACGCGCGTTCGAAGCGAGCAGCGCCGCCCACGCCGTGATCGAGGGCGACCGGCCCGCCCTCGAGACCACCGTCGAGGAGCTCGGATACCGGGTCGTGAGCGAGCGGTGGCTCCGAGCCGTCGGCGACCGACCCCTGGCGCTGGTCGATCGGGTCGAGGACGCGCTCGGCCCGATCGACGAGGGGATCCGGTTCGGGGAGGCCCGCGGGGAGTTCGCGGTCCGTCCCTTTCCGACCGAACTCCTCCGGGCCGCCGAGGGGATCGACGCCGACCGAACCCGGGAGCTCCTCGAACGGGAGGCCGTCGCTTTCGAGACGAGAGAGGGGGGCAACCGGATCGGGGCACGGGCCGCACTGCCGGAGACGGAGGCAGGCGAGCGCGCGGAGGGGATCCTCGAGGAACTCCTGGCGATCCTCGGGGAGCGCTACGAGGAGGTGAGCGTCGGCGGCGACGAGGTCCGCGCACACGAAACCGCGTTCGATCCCGAACGCGCCCGCGAGTTGGGGGTCCCCGAGGGGCCGGCGTTCGGGCGACTGTCGGGGGGCGAGGCGGTGGAGATCGCGGGCGAGGAGATCGGTCCCGACGAGGTCTCCGGCGAGCGCATCGAGTGCTTCCCGTTGCCCGATGGCTGGGGCTGACCGGATCGTCCGCCCCGAACGCCGGTCCGGTCGTCGGACTCGCAGCCGTACTGTCCTTACGGCGAGTAAAACGGGGTTACCGCCGGGTCATCGGTTTCGGGCCGGAAGGTAATCCGATTCTAACAGGTACGCGAAGTGTTAGATCGACAGGGGAAAGGTAATTACGCTCCGTCCTAAACAGGGGTCCAAGAATGGACTCGATTGTCGAGAACGCCATCGACGAGGCCGAAGACGGCAACGGCGAGAGCGAGGTCGGACAGGGGAGCCCGGTCGGCCAGTCCGGGACGATGACCGACGACGAGCTCGAGGACGTCCTCGAGGAGCTCCAGACCGACATCACGGTCGTCGGCTGTGGGGGCGCCGGGGGAAACACCGTAAACCGAATGAAAGAGGAGGGGATCCACGGCGCGAAACTCGTCGCCGCCAACACCGACGTCCAGCACCTGGTCGAGGTCGAGGCCAACACGAAGATCCTGATGGGCGAACAGAAGACCGGCGGGCGGGGCGCCGGCTCGCTGCCCCAGGTCGGCGAGGAGGCCGCCCTGGAGAGCCAACAGGACATCCACGACGCCATCGAGGGCTCGGACATGGTGTTCGTCACCGCCGGGCTGGGCGGCGGTACCGGCACCGGCTCGGCGCCCGTCGTCGCGAAGGCCGCCCGCGACCAGGGCGCGCTCACCATCTCGATCGTCACTACGCCGTTTACCGCCGAGGGCGAGGTCCGGCGGACGAACGCCGAGGCCGGGCTCGAACGCCTCCGTGACGTGAGCGACACCGTGATCGTGGTTCCCAACGACCGCCTGCTCGATTCGGTGGGCAAGCTCCCCGTCAAACAGGCGTTCAAGGTCAGCGACGAGGTCCTGATGCGCTCGGTCAAGGGGATCACCGAACTCATCACGAAGCCCGGCCTCGTCAACCTGGACTTCGCCGACGTCCGGACCGTCATGGAGCGGGGCGGCGTCGCGATGATCGGTCTCGGCGAGTCGGATTCGGAGACGAAAGCCGAGGACTCCGTCAAGACCGCGCTTCGCTCACCCCTGCTCGACGTCGATATCGGCGGGGCGAGCTCGGCGCTGGTCAACGTCACCGGCGGCTCGGACATGTCGATCGGCGAGGCCGAGGGCGTCGTCGAGGAGATCTACGACCGGATCGACCCCGAGGCCCGCATCATCTGGGGGACCTCGATCGACGAGAGCCTCGAGGGCTCGATGCGGACGATGATCGTCGTCACCGGCGTCGAATCGCCCCAGATCTACGGCCAGACCGCGACCGACTCCCAGCCCGTCGGCGACGACATCGACTTCATCGACTGACGGGGTCGTAGTCGTTTGGAGAACGGGTCGAAACGACGGCCGTCGGAACCGGCCTCTCGGAGTTACTTCACGCTCGTCGCCGGGGAAGGAGCCGATCGGCGAGCGCCGAGAGCCGGTCGTCCTCGGAATCGGCTCCCGGCGCTCGGGTCCCCGTCTCCTCGACGGGCTGCCAGATCACCCACTCCTCACAGTCGGGACACCGCTGGGAGACCCCCGAAAGCTGGGGGTTGCTTGCGAGAAAGCCGCAGTTCGAACACTGTTTCGTCACGAGGGAGTCATTCGGCCGTCCTCCCATAACCTCGCGTGTTCGTTCCCCTCTCCTCGCCCGGATTTCGCCCAATTAGCCCGGATTCACGACAGTTCATCACATGGGGAGCGGGACCGACCGCGGATCGTCCGACGGGCGTCCGACGCCGGGGTCAGTCGTCGGCCGTCGCCCCGCTCGGCGATGACTCGAGGTCGCCCTCGATGCTCGGGGGATACTTCCCGCGGTCGAGCCTGAGATCCGACTGCGGGCGGGCCATGCAGGTCAGGGCGTAGGACTCCGCTTCGGCCTCGGTGAGCCCGCGGGCCGCCGGCTGGGTCACTTCTCCTTCGAGAATCTCGGCCGAACAGGCCAGACACATCCCGACGCGACAGGAGTACTCCTGGGCGATCCCCTCCTCGATACACCGACCCAGGATCGTCTCGGTGTCCGAACAGGTGATCCGTTCCCCCGTTCCGACGAACTCGACCGTGTACTCGGCCATGGCCCGTCTACACGCTTCCGGTATAAAAGACCGGGCGATCGCCGCTCATAAACAGTTTTCTCGCTTCGCTCTCCATGCCACCGTATGAGCTCCCCCTCGCGCTCCTCCGGCGCCGCCGAGTACGACGTCGTCGTGGTCGGTGCCGGCACCGCCGGCTGTTACGCCGCGGCGACCGTCGCCGAAGCCGGCTACGACGTCTGCATTCTTGAACGAAAGACCGAGTCCGAAGCCGGCCACATCGCCTGTGGCGACGCCCTGAAGGGTGCCGACGCCTTCCCCGAGGTGATCCCCAAATCCCGCCTCGAACCGGCCTTTACGAACACCGACGTCGACCACGGCCGCTTCGAGATCCCCCAGGAGGACACCGTCCTCGAGATCCCGGTCCCCGGCGAGCTCGCGGTCGTCGATCGCTGGGAGTACGGCCGGCAGGTCATCGCGGGCGCGAACGATGCCGGCGTCGACTTTCACTACGACACCGTCGTCCAGGACGTCATCCAGCCCAATGGGCAGGTGACGGGGGTGCGCGCGATGCGGAAAGGCGATCCGAAGGAGTACGCCGCCGAGGTCGTCGTAGACGGCGCGGGCGCGCTCTCGATCCTTCAGGACAAAGTCGACTTCTCCGAATCGACGTTCGACACCAACGTCACCTACTCGCAGTTCTGTTCGGCCTACCGCGAGATCGTCCACGTCGACGAACCGGTCGAGTGGTCGGACGCACTCGTGTTCAAACCCACCGAGCGCGCGGCGGGCTACCTCTGGTACTTCCCCCGGACCGAGACCGAGATCAACGCCGGCCTGGGCTTTCAGATGACCGAGGAACCGATGAAGCTCGTCGACGATCTGAAACGCGACCTCCGCGAGCGCCCCGAGTTCGAGGGCGCGCGCGTCTCCGACAAACTCGGCGCCGCCCTCCCCACCCGCCGGCCGTACGACTCGGCGGTCCATCCTGGATTCGTCGCCGTCGGCGACGCCGCGGGCCACGTCAACCCTACGACCGGCGGCGGCATCGCCGGCGCCGCCTATGCCGGCAAGTACGCCGGCGAACAGACCATCGAGGCGATCGAATCGGGCGACGTGAGCGAGGCCGCCCTCTGGGAGTACAACGAGCGGGTGATGGACCACTACGGCGCCCGCTACGCCGCCCTCGACGTCTACAACGTGCTCTCGACGGCGGTCGACGTCGACGACCTGATGGGCCTGCTCGCCGCAATGCCCGGCGACAAACTCGCCGAGGCCCTCTACTCGGGCAGCACCGACATCGGGCTCAAACTCAAACTCGAGGCCCTCCTCAAGAGCTACGGCCACTGGGGAACCATCCTGAACCTCTACAAGACCAAACGCCGGGCCGACGAGGTGCTGGCCCACTACGAGCAGTATCCCTCCGATCCCCGGAACTTCCCGGCCTGGCAGGCCGAACGCGACCACGTCATGGAGTCGGTGTACGAGACGACGGGCGCCGATCCGAAGTACTAGAACCGACCTTTTGCGCTGCGGGCGCGACGAAGTCGCGCCCTCGGCAAAACGTCGATGAAAAGCACTCCTCCCTCCCCTGCGGGTCGGTCGTCGGCCCGCGCTCCCTGCGGTCGCGCGGTCGGTCACCTTGCTCCCCTGCCCTTCCCCGGATCGCGCGTCCCTCGAGTTCCTCGGGGCGCGCTCGCGGCCATCGTTTGAGACGGTCAATTACGCGAGACGGACGACCCAGAATCCGTCCGCAGCCAGCGCGAAATACGCCGATACATCTAATACAATCTGCGACGACGAATACGTATGCCGATCGATATCGAGACCTTCGAGTCGTCGCCCGAGAACCGACTGCGGAACGGCGGCGAAACCAACGCGGAGCGGGTCATGGAGTTTCTGGCCGCCAACCCGGACCGGGCGTTCACCCAGAGCGAGATCCGCGACGCGACCGGCGTGAAAGCCGGCAGCATCAGCGTGGTCCTCTCCCGACTGGAAGAGCGCGGCCTCGTCCGCCACAGGGGCAACTACTGGGCGCTCGGGGAGGACGAGGAGGTCGCAGCGTACACCGATATGGCAGAGAGCACTCGCACCGCGAACGAGCGCTTCGGCGAGGAGGACGTCGCGGAGTAGCTGGAACACGCCGTCGAGGACGGGGAATGACCTACCGACGAGGGGACGTCGTCTGGGGACCCGATCCGTTCAAGTCCGGCGAGAACCCGCGACCGTGGCTGATTCTCAAGTCTGGAACGGTGACGCCGAAGGGCGGATTTACCGCCTACCCTGATGGGTTCGAGGCCGAGTTCATGGACAAGCCCCACCCTCCACGAGCGAACCCGTCAGGGTGAGCGAAGTAGGGTGGGGTAGTTGACCAACGCATCCCACCCGTTCGGCGACGAGGAGTACATGACGGTCACGCTGACGACGACGCCCCACGACGCGACCGTGCCGATCGATCCGGACGACTGGGCCGAAGGCGGAATGCCACGCCAGAGCTACGCCTCCCCGTGGTCGGTCGCGTCGCCGAAACACGCCGCGATCGTCCGCCGTCAGGGTCGCCTCCGGGAGTCGTTCGTCCGGACCGTCATCGAGGAGATGGAAACGTACCTCGAGTCGCCGGTCGAGACCCCATAGCCTGCGGGCCTGATACGGACTTCTGTAAATCAGTACCGGCGAACCTGCGACCGTTCTGCGGTTTCGCCGGTAAATCGGTACAGCAATCCGTATGAAACCCTCTCCAAGAACGATCCATCGATTCCTCCAGGTTGACCTTCCTATGGACGCTCGCGCCCGATCCGTTCGATCGCGCCCGCGAGGGTCTCGACGCCCTGGCGGAGGCTGGCCTCGTCCACGTCGAAGGTCGCGGTGTGGTGGCCGCCGGGGTGGTCGGTGCCGACGCCGACGTAACAGGCTTTGCCGCCCCGTTGCTGGACGGCCTGCATGAGAAAGGTCGCGTCCTCGCTGCCGCCGAGGTCGTCGTGGTCGAGCACCGAATCGACGCCCTCGACGCTCCCCGCAGAATCGGCGACCAGCGCGGCGATCTCCGCGTCGCTTTCGGCGCTGGGGGCTTTCGCGCCGAGGGTGAGCGAGACCTCGCAGTCGTGCATCGCGGCCGCGGTCTCGAGGACGTTCTCGGCCTTCTCTTCCATGTACTCCATGAGGTGGGTCGTCTCGCCGCGGGCTTCGGCGACAATCTCGGCCTCCTCGGCGACGATGTTCGCGGCGCTGCCGGCGTCGACGACGCCGACGTTGATCCGGGTCGCACCATCGGAGTGCCGGGGAATGCCGTAGCAGTTCTGGACGGCGGTCGCCATCGCCTGGATCGCGTTGCGGCCCTCCTCGGGGTGGCCACCGGCGTGGGAGGGTTCGCCGGTGAACCGTGCTTCGAGGTGGGAGACGGCCAGAAAGCCGCCGATCCCGGCGACGACCTCTCCGGTGGGGTGGTCGAGGCCGATGTGGACCGCGAGCAGGTAGTCGACGTCCTCGATGTGGTCGCTCTCGGCCATCGCCTTCCCGCCGCCGATGACCTCCTCTGCGGGCTGGAAGAAGACCTTGAGGGTGCCCTCGAACTCGCTCTCGAGAACCCGCTCGATCGTCCCGATCCCCATCGTCATGTGGGCGTCGTGGCCGCAGGCGTGCATCGCGCCCTCGTGTTCCGATCGGAAGCTCTCGGCGACGGGCACGTGGTCGGCGTCGTCGGATTCGGTTCGGGGGAGGCCGTCGATGTCGACCCGGAGGCCGACCGTCGGCCCGTTCTCGTGGTCGCCCTGGCGGAAGACGGCGACCGCACCCGTATAGCCTCCTTCGAGGCGGGAGAGGAGGTCCTCGTCGACGCCCGCCGCGCGGGCCCGTTCGTACCACGATTCGAGGTCGGCGTCGTCGGGGACCGCCAGTCGGTGCTCGCCCGCCAGCGCGTCGGGACCGACGTGGAGCTCGTCGGGCTCGAAGCGGTCCTCGAGCTCGGAGACGAGTCGGGCGGTCGTCCGGAACTCACACCAGGCGGGTTCGGGGATCCGATGGAAGCCGCGGCGGAGGTCGGCGAGAGAGTCATCGAGGTCGTCCTGCGTGTGGGCCATACCGACGACTCCGGCGGCGAGGCCAAAGCTCTGGCGGATGTCGAGGTTGGTCTCCGACCCGATCAGGGCCCGAGCAGGAAGATCACGAACAGGAAGACGACGACCGCGAGCGCGAGTGAGGCCTCGACCCAGGTGTTGTAGTCGGGATCGCCGAAGAGCCGGATCCAGTCGTCGAAGACGTCGTACAGCAGGGAGAGTCCGAAGAGGACGAACGAGCCGACGGCGATCGCCAGCACGGTTCCGATCGGGTCCTCGCCCGGGATCTCGACGACGATCGAGAGGAGCAGCGGGAAGAGCACGAGATAGGAGAGCCCGAGCGTCGTCAGCGCGAGGAACTTCCGGTAGCTCCTGGTCATCGCGTCGACCCGCGGGACCAGGGTCGTGAGGCCCGCGGCCAACACCGTCACGGTGAGCAAGGAGAGGACGGAGGCGACGTCGATCTCGACCATGCGATAACGTCCCGGCGCGATGACAATATCTTTTCGCTCTAACCCATCCCGTGGATCCGCTCGACCTCGGCCTCGACGTGGACCGAACTCGGGAACTCCCTGCCTGCGATCTCGCGGGCGAAGGTGTCGTGGCCGTGGATCTCGAGTTCCCGGCTGAAGACGGTGTACGACCAGTCCGGGAAGCTCCGGCGGTCGTCGGCGTGGAGCCGGCGCCGTTGAGGAACCCGGAGGTCGTCGGGCGGGTGGGTATGTGGGCCTTTCAGCTGGGCACCCTTCCGTTCGGCGTCGGCTTTGATCTCGGAGACGACGCCATCGAGGGCGGTCCGGTCGCCGCTCTGGAGCCGGAGCCGGGTGACGAAGGTCATGTCTGTCTCTTCCGGCCGAGGGGTAAAAACCTGCTGAGACCGGGAACGCCCGCCACGCCGGCCCACGAACGTGTTCGCCCGACGACCGGTCCGATATTCTCTTAACGGTTCACCCGGTAACTGGTGTAATGGCAGTCGAAGCGACGAGCGCAGGCGCGATCCTCTACCGGGATACGCGGGGCCGGCGCGAGTACCTCCTCCTCAAGAGCCGCCCGGGGGACTGGGAGTTCCCCAAGGGCGGCGTCGAGGGCCAGGAGGAACTCCAGCAGACGGCTATCCGCGAGGTCAAAGAGGAAGCAGGCATCGATCAGTTCAGGCTACTCGACGGCTTCCGGGAGGACTACGACTACGTCTTCCAGGCCAACGGGAAGACGATCCACAAGACCGTCCACCTCTTCGTCGCCGAGTCCTTCGAGGCGAGCGCCGAACTCTCGGCCGAACACAGGGACCTCCAGTGGCGCGACTACGATCAGGCGGTCAACACCGTCACCCAGGACGGCCCCCGCGAGATCTTAGAACAGGCCGACGACTTTCTGGACGAGTACGAGGCCGACGACGAGGAGACCGAAGAGGAGTAACCCCGACCCGGGGAGAGCCGGATCGCGACGCCACGAACCGACGACCTCTCGGTTCCCGAACTCCATCCGACCGCATGGACGGAGCCAGCGAGTTCGGCTTCGAGCTCCGGACGTGCCGGTGGGCCGAACGCGAGTGGGAGCCCCCGAAAGGGGGGGCGGTGCTGGTCGCCCGCCAGCTCGGAACCAAACGGCGGCGGTGGGACACGATCGTCCTCGAGTGCGACCCCGAGGGGCTCCGCGAACGCGCGCGGTTCGGCCCCGACCGGCTCGACGGCGACCTGCTCGACGTCGTCCGCCACGCCCCCGGGGAGTGGGCGTACTACCGCGAGGCGCTCCCCCATCCGGGCTACCCCTGGCGGTACGTCCGCGAGGCGATCCACCGGGCCGCGGATAGAGAGATCCTCGAGACCCGAAAGCGGGGTAATCGCATCGAGATCCGCCGGAAGTGGCCCTACCCCGACTGGCTCCGTCGGGTGATCGCCATCGAGAACAAGCCCGACCTCGAGGCGAGCGCGGCCCGCGTCCTGGGCGACCAGCTAGAACACGACGTCGCGCTGGCGCTCGCCGACGAGGTGTGGGTCGCGACCCGGACGACCGGCGAGTCCGTCGAGCCCGCACTGCTCGAGGACCTCCCCGTCGAGGTCGGCATTCTCGCGTTCGATGCCGAGGAGCTGTCGGCCGAGGTCGCCTGGCATCCCCGAACCCTGTCGGTCGCGGAGCCGGGGACCCGAATCGAGGAACGCCCGACAGGTGGCCGGGGCGATTCCTCCGCCGCCCGATTCGAGTACGTTCCCGGCGAGGAGAAAGTCGAGACGCGACTCGAGATCGCCGAACGCGCCTACGAGCGGGGGTGGCGCTCCTATATCGACTCGATGCGCCCGGACTGTCGGGGCTTCGAGCTACGCCCTGCGGGAGCGGCGTCGGAGCTGCTCCGGCCCCACTGCACCGAAAAGGAGCGCGAACAGACCGCAAGTGAGTGTTCGGGGTCGTGTCCGGGCTTCGAACCCGAACCCCCGGCCTGGCGCGGCCGGGGCTGGCCGATCGAGGGCGGTCCGGGGAAGGGCTGTCGGCGACTGTTGGAGGAGCGGCGGCGTCGGCAGCGTCCGGACCTCTAGTCGGCGACCGAGACCTCGAACTCGTCGCGTTCGACCGCGAGCCGGAACGTCGGAACGGTCCGGTACTCGATCTCCACGACGTCCTTGCGCCGGAGCGCCTGGAGCCCCTCGCGGACCTCCTCGCTCGTCGGGTCGACGTCGTATGCCTCCCGGAGCTTGTGGAGCACGGAAACGACGCTCTCGGATCGCTCGTCGGGGCCGGCGAGCACCTCCACGATCCGGGCCTGGAGCTCCGGAACTCGGATGCGCGAGGGCGGCCCCTCCGAGTCGGGGTCGCTGTCGATTCCCGGTTCGACGTCGACGAGCTCTGCGGCCTCGCTCGTCGCCCGGATCAGGCTGTTGTCGTCCCGGAAGTAGTAGTCGCCGAGTTCGCCCTCGAGGTACTGGTGGACCTCGCTGCCGCTTTCCATCCCCCACCGCTCCTGGAGCTCGCTGTTTTTCGTCGGCTGGAGCTCGACGACGTCGGCGAGGCGGGACGTGGCTTCCTCCGAGAGGGTCATGCGTGGGAGTAGTCGGATCCCGGAACTTTAGTTGATCGTCATGTGCTCGGACTCCTCGTTCAGCGCGAGGTTCGCCGCGATCTCGGCGTTTCGCATGGCGTACTGGGCGGTCTGCTGGAGGCTTACGAGCACCTCCCGGATCCGGAGCAGATCCTCGTTTTCCATCTCGGGGAGCGCCGCGAGGATCTCGCCTTCGTGTTCGGTGATCTCGTGGAACAGTTTTCGGGCCTCGATCGTCCGGTCGTAGTCCCGGGAGACGGCGGCGTCGACCGCGATCTCGGTGATCTCGTCGACCTGGTCGGTCAGGTCCCGGATCTCGCGCATCGTCGGGTTGTCGACGTTCAACGAATGGCCCTCGGCCTCCATGACGATGTCGGCGATGTCCTCGGCGTTGTCCGCGGTCAGTTCGAGGTTCTTCGCGATCGAACGATAGCCGATCAGCGGGAAGCCGCTGTCGAGGCCGACCGCCCGCGCGAGGTTCGGGTTCTGGTAGGCGGTGAAGATCAGTCGGAGGAGGAGCACGAAGATCTTGTTCGCCTGGCGTTCGCGGTTCAACGCCCGCTGGGCGAGGTCGGGGTTGCCGTGGGCCAGGGCCTTGATCGCCTCCCCGCGCATCGTCCGGCCGGTGCGCTCGAGCCGTTCGAGGAGATTGTCGAGCGTGAAGTCCTCGGGGTCGACCGAGCAGCGAATCGAGATGTTCTCGGGGGTCTCCTCGATCACGCCCAGGCCCATCAGCTGGGTTTCCGCCCGGTAGACGGCGTTGATGTGGTCGGAGGCGAGCGCGCCGTCCTCGTTTTCGATCCGGATGATCCGCCGGCCGAGGACGTACTGGGCGACGATCGCACGCTCGACGGCGTCGGCATCGAGGTTGTCGGCGTGGATGATCGCCTCGGTCTCCTCGGTGCTCGCGGACTCGGGCATCACCGTCAGCGTCCCCTTCCCGCTGGTCCGGATCGAGACCTCGTCGCCCTTCTCGACGTCCTGGGCGCTCGCCCACTCCGCGGGCAGGGTCATCGCCAGCGTCGAGGGTCCCAGCCGCTGTACTTTCCGCGTTTCCATACCCGAGGTAGGCATCAGTACCCCTTAATCCTGACTATATACCAATTATACATCCGGACGAGGTACTAGGTGTGGGGATGGGTTAGACGAGTTCGATCAGCCGGGTCGTAAACCGGCCCGTTCTGACCCGCCGCCAGCCCCGCAACCCCTCCGAAATCTCGCGATCGTCGATATCGACCCGCAGTACCTCCAGACCGTCGAGTTTCTCGTCGGAGGCGACGACCTCGACCCGCTCGGCCCGTTCGATGACTGCCGGCGAGATCTGGTGGTTGCCTCGCCCGAAGACGAAACCCTGGCCCCCGATCGGCGAGACGACGATCACGGTCCGCTCGCAGCTGTCGAGCACCTCCAGAATCCCCTCCTCGGAGGCATCGCTGGCGAGGACCTCGCCGTCGCGCCAGACGTCGACGCCGAGCGGCGAGCCCGCGAACCCGAGTTCGTCCTCGATGGCGCCGACCGTGCTCCCGGGCCCGAAGACGTAGCACGTGTCGGTCTCGACCTCCGCGGCGAACCCCGCGGCCAGGGCCTCGACGCTCCCGCCCGCGAGCTGTTTGTTCGACTGGAGCCCCTCGGCGACGGGCACCGGAACGATCGCCCGGAGCTCCGACCGGACGTTGCCCTCCCGGTAAGCGGCCTCGTCGATGTCGTTTACCTCCCGGGGCTCGATTCGATCGAATTCGGCGGCGATCCGGCCCGCCTCCCCCGGGCTCACGGCGAACACCGACGAGTAGACCTTCACGCCCGCGGGGACGCCGAGCATCGGCGTCTCTCCCCCGTGGTCGGTCAGCACCTCCGCGACGTCGACGGCCGTCCCGTCGCCGCCGACGAAGCAGACCAGGTCGACCCCTCGCTCTACGAACGCCCGGACCGCCTCTCGCGTGTCCTCGGCGGTCGTCTCCTCGCCGGGATCGGTGAGGACCTCGGGGTCGAAGCCGGCCTCGCGGGCCTCCGTCTCGCCCATCTCCCCGCCGGCGGCGTAGACGGTCAGGCCGGGCTTTCGGCGGGCGAGCGCCTCCAGGGCCTCGCGGGCCCGGTCGGGCGCGCGCGGTTCGGCGCCCCGCTCTCTGGCCTCCTCGAGGGCGTCGTCGGTCCCCTTCAGCCCGACCCGTCCGCCCATCCCCGCGATCGGGTTGACCACGACGCCGACGGCGTCCATGGCTCGGGTTCGGATGGCGCCTCCAAAAGCCGCCCGGTCGGCATCTGAACTGTTAAGGGGGCTGCGGTTCGACCGACGGGCATGGTCGAACCGATCTCCGTGATCCTCTCGGCGAGCGTTCCGATCGCACCCCTCGGCTGGGGCGTCCTCGTCGCCAGCCTGCTGATCACCGTCGCCTGGCTCGCCTCCCTCTACCGGTAGCTCACTCGGCGTCCTCGACGCCCGCGACCCGCGCCCGGAGCCAGTCTGCGGCCGCCGCGACCTCCTCTTCGTCGCCGCTCTCGATCGAGACCCGAACGGAGTCGCCGGGATAGCTTCCCACGGTGACGGAAAACTCCGCCTGGAGCTCCTCGAGTCGATCGAGCAGCGCGCTCTCGGGTTCGTTGGCGACGACGACCTCGCGGTGGATCGCCTCGCCCGAAAAGTCGTCCTCGATCGCCTCGAACATCGCCTCCATCTCCGCCGGAACCCCCGGAAGGACGTAGACGCCCGCGAGGGCCGCTCCCGGTGCGACCCCGACCTCGTTGTGCAGGGCGCGCGCGCCCTTCGGGAGGTCGGCGGTCCCGCTCGCGAGGTCCTCGCGGGCGTAGCCGCCTTCGGCCGTGAGCCACTCGAGGGCCTCCGCACTCTCTTCGACGGATCGTCCGAGGGCGGCCGCGACGCCCTCCATCGTGAGGTCGTCGTGGGTCGGGCCGAGCCCGCCGGTGACGAGGACGGCGTCGTACTCCGCGCGGTACTCGTTGACGACGCGGGCGATGTCGCCCACGCGGTCGGGGACGGTCGTCACGCGCTCGACCCGGACGCCCCGCTCGCGCAGGCGGGCACAGAGCCAGGTCGCGTTCGTGTTCGTCGTCCGCCCGGCGAGCAGTTCGTCCCCGACCGTGACGACCGCGCAGTTCATGGCCCGGCTTGGCGGCCGGCGAACAAATGCCTCTCGCTACCCCTCGGTACCCCGCTCGCGTCGAACCGTCGTCACGTAGATCCCCGCGAGGACGACGACCCCGCCGCCGACCGTGATCGTATCGGGTACTTCGGCGAGCAACCCGAACGCGAGGAGGGTCGCACCGACGGGTTCGCCGAGCCAGGCGACGCTGACGACGACGGACTCCACGTGCTCGAGCACCCAGTTGACGATCGTGTGGCCGAGGACGCCGGGACCGACGGCCATCGCGAGAAAGAGAAGCCACTCGCGGGCGGGGTACGCGAACAGGCCGTGGCCCTGGACGACGACGATCCCGAGCAAGGTCAGCGCACAGGCCGTGTAGACGACGGTAACGTACGGAAAGAGGGGGACGCGCTGGCGGATCGACCGGCCCGCGAGCACGTAGCCCGCGACGGTGATCGCGCCCACGAGGGCGAGCGAGTTGCCGTACCAGGTCGAATCCGAGATCGGGGCCTGTCCCGCGTCGCCGAACGTCATCGCGGTCGCGCCCGCGAGGGCGACGGCGATCCCCGCGACCGTGACCCGATCGACGCGCTCTCCCAGGAGGAGGGCGGCGCCGATAGCCACGAAAACGGGCTGGGTCTGGACCAGGGTCACGCTCGCGGCGACGCTCGTGTGGCCCAGACTCTCGAACCAGGCCGAGAAGTGGACCGCGAGCGCGACGCCCGCGACCGCCGCCCACGCGAGATCCCGGCGGGAAAAGCGCGCGAACGCCGCTCGGTCGGCGGGCCGGGCGAGGGCGATGGGTGCGACGATCCCCACCGTGAACAGAACCCGGTAGAGGGCGGCGACCGAACTCGGGGCTGCGCTCCACCGAACGAGGATCGCGCTCGAGCTCGCCGCGAGGACGGCGAAGGCCAGCGCCGCAAGGGGGGTCACTTGGAGGTCCCGAAACACGTTCGGGCCGTGCTTCCGGGGAGCCAAACCCGTTCCGGATGTGCCGTCGAGACCGGAGTGAAAACTAACTTGTTCTACTGAAACTACGTTGGGAAGATTTATGGTGGGCCGGCCGGACAGTCGCTACTGCACGAAGGACGGGGAGATCGCCCGCGACGGCCGCAAGCGGCGGCCACGTCGCATCCCTCCACTCCGATATCATGAGTCACAACGCCATCCAATCCGACGACGTTCGATCGATACTCGAGCGGGCCCGGACGGGCCAGGAAACGAATTTCACGGAATGGGACGACCTCGCCGGCGAGATCGAGCGCGATCTCTACGCTGGCGCCTCCACGGAAGAGGTGTACGAGGCGACCGTCAACGCCCTTTCGGCCCGGATTGAGCGGGTGCCCGAACTGAAAGCGGTCGCCGGCGCCGTCGTCCGCGAGCGCCACTATCGGGAGGTCACGGACGAACTGCCCGATGGCCCCGAGGGCTACCGCGAGGCGTTCGTCGCGGGCATCGAGGAGGGGGTCGAGACCGGCCTCCTCGACGACCGGATGGCCGAACGCTTCGATCTCGAGGAACTGGCGTCGGCCATCGAACCCGACCGCGATCGCTCGCTGGAGTACATGGCGATGGTGACGCTAACCGAGCGGTACTTCCTCTCGACGAACGAGGGCCGCCCGCTGGAACTCCCACAGGGGTTCTGGATGCGTGTCGCGATGGGCCTCGCCCTGGAGGAGGACGACCCCCAGGCCCGCGCCCGGGAGTTCTACGACGTGCTCTCGAACCTGGAGTTCACGCCCTCGACGCCCACCCTCTTTCACAGCGGAACGACCCACCCACAGCTCTCGTCGTGTTACCTGACGACCGTCGAGGACGACCTCGAGGCGATCTTCGACGGCTACAAGGGACACGCAAAGCTCTCGAAGTGGAGCGGCGGACTGGGCAACGATTGGACGAACCTCCGCGCGGAGGGCGCGCTCATCGAGTCCACGGGGGTCGAATCGACGGGCGTCGTCCCCTTCCTCCGGATCAGCAACGACGTGACGGGCGCGATCAACCGCTCGGGGAAACGGCGGGGTGCGGCGTGTGCCTACCTCGCGATCTGGCACGCCGACTTCCCCGCGTTCCTCGACCTGAAACGCAACACGGGCGACGAGCGCCGGCGCACCCCCGATATGAACACAGCGGCCTGGATCCCGGACCTGTTCATGGAACGCGTCGAAGCAGGAGAAGAGTGGACGCTCTTTTCGCCCGACGAGACCCCCGACCTCCACGGACTCACGGGCGAGGCGTTCGCCGAACGCTACCGCGAGTACGAGCGCCAGGCCGAAAAGGGCGAGTTTCGCCAGCACGAGACCGTCGAGGCCGCCGAACTCTGGCGGACGCTGCTCACCCGACTGTTCGAGACCGGCCACCCCTGGCTCACGTTCAAGGACCCCTGTAACGTCCGCAGCCCCCAGGACCACGCCGGCACGGTCCACTCCTCGAACCTCTGTACCGAGATCACGCTCAACACCGCGAGCGACGAACACGCCGTCTGCAACCTCGGCAGCGTCAACCTTGCGACCCACGTCACGGAGGGAGAGCTGGACCGCGACCGTCTGGAGGACACGATCGAGACCGCGACGAGGATGCTCGACAACGTCGTCGATCTCTGCTTTTATCCGACCGAGGAAGCCGAACGCTCGAACTCCCGTCACCGTCCGGTCGGCCTCGGGGTCATGGGCTTTCACGACGCGCTGATGGAGGTCGGGGTTCCGATGGCGAGCGAGGAGGCGATCGAGGTCGCCAACCGCTGGCAGGAGTTCGTCTCCCGGGAAGCGATCATGGGGAGTTCCCGCCTCGCGGCCGAACGCGGCGCCTACCCCTCCTTCGAGGGCTCGAAGTGGGATCGGGACCTGTTCCCCCAGGACACCGTCGACCTGCTCGAGTCCGAGCGAGGACGGAAGATCCCGACCGACCGCGAGGAACAGTTGGATTGGGAGCCGGTTCGCGAACACGTCGCCGAGCACGGAATGCGCAACTCGAACACGATGGCCGTCGCGCCGACGGCGACCGTCTCGACGATCAACGGCACCTCGCCGTCGATCGAGCCGATCTACTCGAACCTCTACGTGAAGTCGAACATGTCCGGCGACTTCACCATCGTCAACGACCACCTCGTCTCGGATCTCCGAGAGCGGGACCTCTGGGACGAGGAGATGGTCGATCGGATCAAGTACCACGACGGGGCGATCCAGGAGGTAGAGTCGATCCCCGAGGAGTTGAAGGAACTGTACCGGGGCGCCTTCGAGATCGACCCGCGCCACCAGCTTCGCCTGACGGCCCACCGGGGGACCTGGATCGACCAGTCGATCTCCCACAACGTCTTCTTTCCCTCGACCGACGGCTCGCTGCTCGATTCGGTCTACCGGACAGCGTGGGAACTCGGCCTGAAGACCACCTACTACCTCCGCACCCTCGGCGCCTCCGGGATCGAGAAATCCACGCTCGACATGGCCGAGTACGGCTCGACCCACGACCGCGATGCCGACGGCGACGGCGAGTCGGGACTCGCCACCGTCTCCGATCCGACCTGCGACGCCTGCCAGTAACCGCCCTGATTACTCCGAACAACCTCCACTACACCATGCCAGTCATCGACGCCGACGCCGAACACGACCCGAACAAGATCCTCCCGATCGACTACCCCTGGGCCCGCGAGTACTACGAGGCCGGGGTCGCGAACAACTGGGTGCCCGCCGAGATCCCGATGGGCGAGGACGTCTCCCAGTGGAACGGCGACGCGCTCACGGAGGGCGAGCGCCAGCTCGTCGAGTGGAACCTTGGCTTCTTCTCGACGGCCGAATCACTGACCGCGAACAACGTCGTCCTCGCGCTCTACGAGTACATCACCGCGCCCGAATGCCGCCAGTACCTCCTCAGGCAGGCCTACGAGGAGGCGATCCACACGGACACGTTCATCTACTGCTGTGACAGCCTGGGATTCGAACCCGAGTACCTCTATGGCATGTACGACCGGGTGCCCGCAATCGAGGCAAAGGACGCCTTCGTCGTCGATCTCACGCAGGCCATCGACGACCCCGACTTCTCCCTCGACGGCCCCGAGGACGTTCGTGCCCTGCTCCGGGACCTCGTGGGCTTCTACGTCATCATGGAGGGGATCTTCTTCTATGCGGGGTTCGCGATGATGCTCGGGCTCAAACGCCGCGACCGGATGGTCGGCGTCGGCCAGCAGTTCGAGTACATCATGCGCGACGAGTCCCTCCACGTCGGCTTCGGCACCGACCTGATCTCCGAGATCCGCGCGGAGAATCCCGCGGTCTGGACCGACGAGTTCGAGGCCGAGATCGCGGAACTCGTCCGCGAGGCCGTCGAACTCGAGGCCCGCTACGCCCGTGAGGCCTGTCCCGAGGACGTCCTCGGGATGAGTTCCGAGGGGTTCGTCGAGTACGTCGAGTACGTCGCCGACCGGCGGCTGGGTCAACTCGAGATGGACCCCCAGTACGGGACCGAGAACCCGTTCCCGTGGCTCTCCGAGCAGGTCGACCTGAACAAGGAGAAGAACTTCTTCGAGACGCAGGTGACGGAGTACCAGAGCGGAGGCTCGCTGGACTGGTAGTCGTCGCCGGGATCTCGCCCCGCGAAGGGCCGGTGAAGCCTCTCGGGGCCGGCAAGACCGACTCAGGGACGGTCGTGGACCCAGAACTCGTCCTCGACCGTGATTTCCTTTTTGAACAGCGGCACCTCGTCTTTCAGACGATTGATCCCGTCCTCAACGGTCGAAAAGGCCTCCCCGCGGTGGCCCGCGAGGACGACGACGAAGACGATGTCCTCGCCGTCGCGGACGACCCCGGTCCGGTGGTGGAGGCGGACCTCATACACCCCCTCTCGGGCCTCGAGTTCCTCGCGGATCTCGCCCATCCGCCGGTCGGCGACGCCGTCGTACTTCTCGAACTTGAGGGCTTCGGTCCGGGCGTCGTCGGCCGAGTCCTTCGCGCGGACCCGTCCCGTGAACGTCGCGATGGCGCCCGCGCGCTCGGCCCGTGGCGAGCGTTTGACCGCCCGGACGAGCGACTCGAGGGTCTCGTAGGGCTCGTGGTCCTCGAGCTCGTCGGCAACGCCGTCCGGCTCGAGTTCGCCCGGACCGGAGACCGCCGCGAGCATCTCGCCGGCCTCCGCGTCGCCGACCCCCGAATCGGCGTCACCGACGACGACCGTCGGCTCGTCGAGCGAGGGGACGCCGACGACGACGGCGTACGCACAGTCGATCGCGAGCGAGTCGAGGGCTTCCGTGATCGAGAGGCCGGTGCCGGAGGCGAGCCAGTCGCCGTCGGCGCCGAGCTCGTAGGTGACGTCGCTGCCGGTTGCCGGTCCCGTCTCGGGCATGTGGAGCCCGTCGGCGATCGTCGCGTCGTAGCGGACGACGCCGACCCGGCCCCGACCGCCAAGCTCGGAGACGAGCCGGTCGAGACAGCGTTCTACGGTCTCCTCGCCGGCACCGCCGTCGAGAATCCCGAGCACGTGCATGTCCCGACGGACGCGCGGGCGGGCCTTCTAGCTGTCGCTCGCCATCGCTCGCTGCTGGGCGCTCTCGCCTCCGTTGCCGACCAGTTGGCAACCCTTAAGAGAGGGAGCGGGCTACACCGCGGTAGCATGAAAGTGGTCGTCTCCATCGGCGGGAGCGTGCTCGTTCCCGACCTCGGTTCCGACCGGGTCGCCGAACACGCCGCCGTCGTCGAGGACCTCCTCGAGGACGGCTGCCGGGTCGGTTGCGTCGTCGGCGGCGGCGGCGTCGCCCGGGAGTACATCGGGGCCGCCCGCGACCTGGGCGCAAACGAGATCGAACTCGACCAGCTCGGCATCGACGTCACCCGGCTCAACGCCCGGTTGCTGATCGCGGCGCTGGGCGAGGACGCGGCGACGGCGCCGGCTCTCGACTACGAGGAGGCCGGTGACGCACTCCGGGGGGGCGACGTCTGCGTGATGGGCGGGGTCGCCCCGGCCCAGACGACCGACGCCGTCGCCGCCGCCCTCGCGGAGTACGTCGACGCGAACCTGTTGATCTACGCGACGAGCGTCCCCGGGGTCTACAGCGCCGATCCCGAGGAGGACGCCGACGCAACGAAGTACGACGAGCTCTCGGCGACCGACCTCGTCGACGTCATCGCGGACATCGACATGGACGCCGGCTCCTCGGCGCCCGTCGATCTGCTCGCGGCGAAGATCATCCAGCGTGCGGGGATGCGCACCATCGTTCTGGACGGTACCGACCCCGCCCGGATCGCCCGGGCGGTCCGGTACGGCGACCACGACGGCACGGACGTGATCCCCGAGGGCGTCGGCGAGAAGCCGACCTACTGGGCCGACAACGAGATCGGGACCGAGCAGCGATGAGCGGCGAGAGGGAGGGGCCGTACACCCTCCAGGACGACGGCGACGACCGCCACGCCTTCTGGGCCGATACGGTCGCCGACAGGGTCGAAGAACGGATCGCTCGCCATCGGCGAGCGGGTACGCGAGACGAGGACGACCCGATCGTCGTCAAGGGCGGGATCTCGCCGTCGGGTGTGCCCCACCTGGGCAACGTCAACGAGATCATGCGGGGGTACTACGTCGCCGAAGTTCTCCGCGAGCGCGGCCACGACGTCCGGCAAGTCTTTACTGCCGACGACGCCGATCCCCTGCGGAAGCTGCCCCGAACCCTCGCCGACCTCGAGGGGAACCTCGTCGATCTCGGCGAGGTGGACGCGGGCGCGCTCGGGCGGAACCTGGGGGTTCCGTACACGGAGATTCCCGACCCGTTCGGCTGCTGTGGCTCCTACGGGGAGCACTTCTCGAACATCATCCAGCAGAGCGCCGACGCCCTCGACGTCCCGATCGAACTCCACTCGACGACGGAGCTCTACGAGTCGGGCAGGCTCGAGGAGGCGACCCGCCACGTCCTCGCCAACCGCGAGCGCGCTCGGGAGGTGCTCTCGGCCTACCAGGACAAGGTCAACGACGACTACGTCCCGTTCAACCCCCGGTGTAGCGACTGTGGCAAGATCACGGAGACGGTCACGGGCATCGATCTGGGCGAGAACACCGTCGACTACCGATGTACCGACATGAAGGCCGGCGACCGGACGATCGAGGGCTGTGGCCACGAGGGGACCGCCACGCTCCGGGAGGGGAAGATGCCCTGGCGCTTCGAGTGGCCCGCCCAGTGGCAGGCGTTGACGGTGGACTTCGAACCGTTCGGGAAGGACCACGCCGAGGGTTCCTGGCCCAGTGGCGAGGACGTCGCCCGGAACGTCCTGGCGATCGAGCCGCCGGTTCCGATGGTCTACGAGTGGTTCACCCTCGACGGCGAACCGTTCTCCTCGTCGGAAGGGAACGTCATTCTCGTCTCCGAGGTCTTAGAGATGTTGGAGCCCGAGGTCCTCCGATACTTCTTCGCGAAGGATCCGACCACGGCCCGGGACTTCAGCATCGAACGCCTCGACCAACTCGTCGACGAGTTCGACCGGTTCGAGGCGATCTACTTCGGGGAAGTCGAGGCCAGCGAGGACGAGCGGGCGTTCGCCGACCGGGTCTACCCGCTCGTGGTCGGTAAGGAGGAAGGCGAACTCGAGGACCGCCGGGAACGGATCCGCCTGCCCTACACCTTTGCGGCAGTCCTCGGGATGACCGACGACCCCGCGCTCCGCGAGGAGATCGCACGCCGGGAGGGACACGTCCCCGAGGACGCCCCCGAGTGGGCGATCGAGGAGGCCCTGGCGCGGGTCGAGCGCGCCCGGACGTGGGCCAGGGAGACCGGAAACGAGTTCGATTACGAACTCAAGCGGACGGTCCTTCCGGACCACGAGTTCGACGCCGACACCGAACGCGCGCTCGAGGAGCTCGCCGACTTCATCGAGGCGGGCAACGACGCCGAGGCGATCCAGGGCGAGATCTACGAGACCGCAAAGCGCCACGACATCGACGTCGGCGACTTCTTCGGGGCGGGCTATCGCCTCTTTTTCGACGACGAGCAGGGTCCCAAGCTGGGTCCGTTCCTCGCGAAGGTCGACCGGGAGTTCGTCGTCGCCAGGCTGCGCCGGGAGCGGTGACCGCGGGGCAAAAGCCCTTTGAGAGCGCCGCCCGGAGGGGTCCCTAATGGACGTCGGCCCCGCTGCAGCGTTTCCTTTCCCCGAGGTTCCCCTCTCGAATCCACTCACCTGGGTCGTCGTCGGGCTCCTCGCCTACTGGTTCGCCCTGATCGTCCTCCGTCGCCGGGGGCTCCTGCCCGACTACGTCGGCACCCAGGGGCCGCTGACCACGATCCACACGAAGCGGGGGCGGGCGTTTCTGAACCGCCTCGCCGGACCGAAGCGGTTCTGGCGGGCGTGGGCGAACGTCGGCATCGGGATGGCCCTGGTCGTGATGGTGGCCATGTTCGTCGTGCTCCTGTTTGCGGCCTACGCCGCGCTCCAGACCACCGAGACGACGGCGATCCAGCAGCCCCGGAACGTGCTCGTGATCCCCGGCGTCAACGACTTCCTGCCGCTTTCGGCCACGCCTGGGATCGTCGCCGGCCTGCTGGTCGGGCTGGTCGTCCACGAGGGCGGCCACGGGCTGCTCTGTCGGGTCGAGGACATCGGGATCGAGTCGATGGGGATCGCCACCCTCGCCGTGATCCCGATCGGCGCCTTCGTCGAACCCGACGAGGACGAGCAGTACGAGGCCGACCGGGGCGCCCAGACCCGGATGTTCGCCGCCGGCGTCACCAACAACTTCGCGGTCACCGTCGTCGCCTTCGCGCTCCTCTTCGGTCCCGTGATCGCCTCGATCGGGCTCGCACCCGGCGCCGCCGTCGGCGGCGTCCCCCAGGGCTCGCCCGCCGACGACGCCGGGATCTCCGGGGGCGACCGGATCACCGCCGTCGGCGGGACCCCGGTCGCCGACAACGACGGCCTCGAGGCCGCGCTCGCGGAGGCCGAGGGCGACGACGTGACCGTCGAGATCGACGGCGACCGCGAGGTGGCGGTCGATCGCGCCCTGCTGGTGATGGCCGCCCCCGCCGAGGGGCCCACCGGCTTGATCGAGGGCGACCGGATCGTCGCCGTCGACGGCGAGCCGGTCCGGACCGAAGCCGAGTTCTTCGAGGCGGTCGGGGCCAGCGAGGTCGCCACGGTGACCGCCGAACGGGACGGCACCGAAAGCGACCACCGGATCCCGATCGGCGCGACGGTCACCGTCCTCGAGGGCGGTCCCATCGCGGAGGCCGGCGCGCCCGCCGGCGAGGACCTGATCGTGACCGAGTTCGAGGGCGAGCGGGTCGCCGCCTACGACGAACTCGAGGCCGCACTCGGGGAGACCGATCCCGGCGACGAGGTGAGCGTCGCGGGCTACGTCGACGGCGAGCGAGCGAGCTACGAGGTCACGCTGGGCGAGCGAAGCGCCCAGACGGGCGGCGGCGTGCTGGGCTACAATCAGTGGCAGCCGGGGGTCTCGGGCGTCTCGATCAGCGATTCGGGGGTCCAGCTCTACCCCGCAAACGACTACCTCGTGCTCTTAGGCGGCGGCGACCCCGACGCGGCCGGCGTCGGGGCCGTCGAGTCGTTCCTCGGGAAGATCGCCGTCACGCTGTTTCTCCCGATCGCGGGGATCACCGGCCAGCTTCCGTTCAACTTCGCGGGCTTTGCCGGCGGGATCGAGAACTTTTATCGGGCGCAGGGCCCCCTCTCTTTCGTGGGGACCGGCGGCGTGCTCGGGCTCGCGAACGTCCTCTTCTGGACCGGCTGGATCAACGTCCAGCTCGGATTCTTCAACTGCATTCCCGCGTTTCCGCTCGACGGCGGGCACATCCTCCGGACCTCGACGGAAGCGGTCGTCTCCCGGCTGCCGATCGACGCGACCCGGGGGATGGTCCGGACGGTGACGACGACCATCGGGCTGGCGATGCTGGTCAGCTTCATGCTGATGATCTTCGGGCCCCAGCTGTTCGCCGGCTAGGAGTCCTCGATCCCGTGGCGCTCGTAGAACTCTTCGGGCGTCGCCTCGATGCGCTCGAACTCGGTCTCGAAGTAGTGGTCGTGGTGGCGGACGAGCTGTTCGACGATCCAGGCCGAAAACTCCTCGTCGAAGCGCCATTGCCCCTCGGTGGCGGGGACCTCGAAGCGGTCGTCGGTCGAGAACGCGGCGTAGACGTGAAAGAAGCCGAGGATCGTGTCCGCGAAGTCGCGGGCCTTCCCCGCGATGTCCTCGCGCCGGTCGGCGAGTTCGTCGCGGCCCGACTCCGTGAGTTCGAAGTATTTCCTGTCGGGCTCGTCCTCCCGGTCGATTCGCTCGGCCCACCCTTTCTCCTCGAACTTGTAGAGGATCGGGTACACCGAGCCGTAGGAGGGCTCCCAGTGCCCGCCGCTGATCTCGCGTATCTCCTTCAAGATCTCGTAGCCGTACCGGGGTTTCTCCTCGAGTAGTTCGAAGACGAGATACGCGATCAGTCCCTTCGGCGGGCCGCTCTTCCGCATTGGGCGAGGTTCAGAGGGGAGCGCGTAAAGGGTTTCGGTCAGCCAACGAAAACCCGGCCGTTCTTACCCTCCGCGCCCGGAGGGCGAGCATGGACAGACGAGAACCGCCACGGACCGAGGAGGGCTGGTACGTCCTCCACGACTTCCGGTCGATCGACTGGGACGCCTGGCGCGAGGCCCCCGACCGGCGCCGGGAACGGGCGATCGAGGAGGGAGGGAAGTTCCTCGCCGACTGTGAGGCCCCCGAGGAGGGCGGATCGGCGACGTTCGCGGTCGTCGGCCACGAGGCCGACCTGCTCTCGATCCACCTCCGGCCCTCGATCGAGGAGGTCGAGGCCAGAGAGCGCGGGCTCGAGCGGACGGCTCTCGCCGCGTTCACGGAGCAGGTCGATTCGTACCTCTCGGTGACGGAGGTCTCGGGCTACATGTCCGAGGAGTACTTCGAGGAGGGCGAGGAGGCAGACCCGGGGATCGCGAACTACATCCAGTCGCGGCTCCACCCCGAGATCCCCGAGGAGGACTACGTCAGCTTCTACCCGATGGACAAACGGCGCGGGCCCGAGGACAACTGGTACGACCTCCCCTTCGAGGAGCGCGCCGAGCACCTCTCGGCCCACGGCGACATCGGCCGGGAGTACGCCGGCCGGGTCACCCAGATCATCTCGGGCAGCGTCGGCATGGACGACCACGAGTGGGGAGTCACCCTCTTCGCCGATGACCCGACCGACATCAAGGACCTGCTATACGAGATGCGCTTCGATCCCTCGAGCTCTCGCTTCGCGGAGTTCGGCCGCTTCCGGTTCGGCCGCCGGCTCGAGCCCGACCGGCTGGGTGGTTACCTTCGGGGTGAGGCGCTGGACGCCGAGCCGGGCGGTCACCACGGGGAGGTCTCCCCTGCCCACGGCGGCGGACACCACCACGGAGGGGAGGAGGGCGGCCACGCCGGCCATGACGGCCAGGACCACGGCGGCGCCGAGGACGACGAGGAAACGAGCGTCCGCGACGAACTCGAGGAGGCAGGCGTCTACGCGGGGAGTCCACACGGCGAGGACGTCCACGCGGTCGTGCTCTACTCGGCGGCCGATCCCGACGACCTGTTCTCCGAGGTCGAGGGCCTCCGCTCGAACTTCGAACACTACGATAGCCACGTGAAGACGGCGGTTTACGAGGGAAGCGACGCGGAGACCGCCGTCGTCAGCCTCTGGGAGACCGAACGCGCCGCATCGACGGCCTCCGGGTTCCTCTCGGAGCTTCCCGATATCGTTCGCCAGGCAGGAGACGAGGAAGGCGACTCCTGGGGAACGATGGGGATGTTCTACGCCGTCAAACCCGAACACAGGGGCGACTTCGTGGAGACCTTCGAGGAGGTCGGCGGGCTCCTCTCGGGGATGGACGGCCACCGCAAGACGGACCTGCTGGCCAACCGCGAGGACGAAAACGACATGTTCATCGCCAGCCGCTGGGACGCCCGCGAGGACGCGATGGCCTTCTTCCGGAGCGAGGAGTTCGCCGAGACCGTCGAGTGGGGCCGGGACGTCCTCGCGGATCGGCCCCGCCACGTCTTTCTGGCCTGATCGGCCCCGGTCGGATCCGGCTCCCGACCCGGAGGCGTCCACGGCCGGGCGAAAATCGGTAAAAGGTTTAACGCCTCGCCGTCCTACGCTCGCACATGAGTGGCGAGGACGGCGGTCGCACGAACCTCCGAATGCCCGAAGACGACGAGGTCTTCGCGACCGTCACGGAGATGCTCGGTGCGAACCGGGTGAAGGTACGGTGTGCCGACGGGACGGAGCGGACGGCCCGGATCCCCGGCAAGATGCAAAAACGCGTCTGGATCCGCGAGGACGACGTCGTGCTCGTCTCCCCCTGGGACTGGCAAGAGGAGAAGGCCGACATCACCTGGCGCTACGAGAAGAGCGATGCCGACCAGCTCCGCCAGGAAGGGCATATTCAGTAGAACCACCTTTTGCGCTGTCGTTAGAGAGAGCTTTGCTCTCTCGTGAGTGAGCAAACGTTTCGCGTTTGTGATCTATGCAAGACCGAACGTCTTGCAGTATGACGAAAGTCGCGAAGCGCCTTTCGAACCACGGGCTGGCGAAGCCAGCCCTCGGCAAAAGCTGGACCAAACGCACTCCGCTCTCGGTGGTCGCTCGTCGGCTCGCTCGTTCACGGCGCTCACTCGCGGGGAACGGCATCGCTTGGGTTCTTCGAACCGTTGGGGTCTATCCAGACGACAGTAGAACGTTCTTATCGGCCGTTGACCCGGATCTGAACGGTGCCGATGCCGGGGACCGCCAGTTCGGTCATCCGGCCGTGGAGCCGCCGGGCGAGTCGTGGCGCCCCGAGACGGAACAGCGCCGCGGCGGCGGCGACCGTTCCGACGACGGCGACGGCGTAGACGGGGTAGCTGATCGCGACGAACAGTCCCATCACCACGAGGGCGAACAGTAGGCTCCCGCGGATCGAGGCGGTCGTCGTGTGCTGGTCTCGTGGGACGTCCGGCCGGCGTTGGTACGGATGTGGCGTCATGGTGGGTTTCGGATCGAAATACGTCTCCAGCGTATATAGTGTTTCATATTTCTGGTAGGAATAGATGGGTGTTACCACACCTTATATAGCAATATCTCCTTATCGACGCGTCTTGCGCCACGTAGCTTCTAGCATGGTACACGGTCATCTCATTACGGTATGATTATGGTTATGTACAGAACGATCGTGGCGGTCGTCGGGAGGTCCAGCGCCGGCTAGAGGTCGGCGACGTCCTCGATGGCGTCGGTCAGCGCCCGGACGCTCTCGACGTCGTGTTCGCCCATGTGGCCGATCCGGAACGTCTCCTCGCCGAGATCGGAGCCGTAGCCGTTCGCAAAGACCATGTCGTACTCCTCGCTGACCGCCTCGATGGTGGCGGCGACGTCGATGCCCCGGGTGTTCTCGATACAGCTCACCGTCCGCGATTCGTACCCCTCCTCGGGAAACATCTCGAAGTGTTCGCGGGCCCATTCGCGGGTGTAGTCGGCCATCTCGCGGTGGCGCTCGTCGCGGGCGTCGTGGCCCTCATCGAGCATGTGTTTCATCTGTTTACGGTAGGCGAGCATGACCGGAATCGCGGGCGTCGAATGAGTCTGGCCCTTCCGGTCGTAGTAGTCGAGCGAGCGCTGGAAGCCGCCGTACCAGGAGGCGGAGTCCTTGCCGACCTCGCGCTCGTATGCCTCGTCGCTGACGACACAGACCGCGAGTCCGGGTGGCATCGCGAACGCCTTCTGGACCGACGTGAAGATGACGTCGATTCCATGGCTATCGATGTCGACGTAGTCGCCGCCCAGCGCGGAGACGGCGTCGACGACGAAGTACGTCTCCGGGTAGTCGGCGACGACGTCACCGATCTCCTCTATGGGGTTTCGGACGCCCGTCGAGGACTCGTTCATCACGCAGGTGACGGCGTCGTACTCGCCGTCGCTTCCCTCGAGTGCCTCCCGGACGTCCTCGGGTTTGACCGCCCGGCCCCACTCGTACTCGAGGGTGTCGACGTCCTTGCCGAGGCGTTCGGCGACGTTGGCCTGGCGTTCGCTGAAGCTGCCACACGTCGTCACGAGCACCGACTCGTCGACGAGGTTGAGCATCGAACTCTCCATGAACTCGGTACCCGAGCCCGTGAGGACGATGACGTCGTTGTCGGTGCCAAGGAACTCCTTGGTGTCCTCGACGACGGTCGTATAGAGGTCGGTCATCCGGTCCATCCGGTGGCCGAACATCGGCTGGGCCATCTCCGCGATGACCTCCTCGCGGACCTCGGTCGGCCCCGGGATGTACAGCGTCTTGTCGGGATACTCCCCGTACTCGCGTTTCTCGGTCACGGTGGGGACAACTGCGTCGCGCGAGGGTATGGTCGTTGTGATAGCCCCGAAAACTGACGGCGCGCGCCGCTCAGGCGACCAGCGGGGACTCCGGCTCGCCGTCGGCGTGCTCGGCGAGGAACGCCCGAATCCGCGCCGCCGTCCAGTCTGCGTTCTCGACGGGAAGGAGGTGCGAGCCGCCCCGCCGAGTCTCGAGCCTGGCGTCGGGAATCCCCGCCTCGAGGAGCCACGAGTTCTCGACCGGCACCACCCGGTCGGCGCTCCCGTGGAGGACGAGCGTCGGGAGCCGGATTTCCTCCAAGCGGTCGCTCGCGTCGAAGTCCTCCATTGCCCGCCACTGGGCCTGCCGGGCGGCCTCGCCGACTTCGCCCTCGAGGCGCCACTCGACGATCCGGTCGATCAGGTGGGGGTTGCGGTTCGTAAAGCGCTCGGTGAAGGCGGGGCGCATCCGCTCGCGAATCGTCGCCCGGTCGGAGCCCGCACGCGCAAACAGCGCCTCCGCCGCCCCCTCGGGAACCGCCACGGCGTCGCTCCCGCCGTGGGTCGTTCCACAGAGGGTCAGCGATGCGGCTCGCGAGCCCTCGAGGGCGTACTTCATGGCGACCATCCCGCCGAGGCCGAGGCCGACGAGGTGGGCGTTCCGGATCGATTCCGCGGCGAGGACGGCCTCGAGGTCGTCGGCGAGATCCTCCACGGTGTAGCCGAAGCGAGAGAGCAGCGGTCCCCGCAGGAGGGAGGGGAGCGCGCGAACCGGCCGGGGGATGGCGACGTCCGACCGGCCGGTGCCCCGCCAGTCGGGCGCGACCGCATCGACCGCGAGGGCCTCGCGCTGCCAGCGCCAGAGCCACCGGCCGTACCCCATCTCCTGGAGAAAGACCACGGTCGGCCCCTCGCCCTCGTCGCGCTCGTAGTGGATCGCCACGCCCGCGTCCGTTTGCGCCCACGGCATGCTCGCTTCGAGGAGCGCGAGGGCCTTGAATGAGGGGTAACCACGGCGCTTAACACCGGCCGCGCGAATGGGTTGACGATGCAGCGACTGCACGCGCGCTACCCGTTTCTCGAGGCCGCCCGCGAGACCGTCGCCTCCGAGACGGTCGAACTCGCGACGGTCGTCGAGCGCGATCCGGCGGTCGTCGAGCGCGCCGTAGAGCGCGTCGTCGCTTCGCTCGAGGACGGCGACACCGGCGAGCCAAGCCGGGACACCCGCACGGAGCTGCTCTCGTACCCGGTCGCGCGCGTGCTCGTCTCCGCGGTCGAGGAGAACGTCCTCGTCCGGAAGTACGCCCGCGCCGAGGCCGAGGAGGCCCACGACCGTTTTCGCACCGAGTTCGAGGAGACGGTCGAGCTCAAGTCGGCAGCCTCGTCGGGACTCACCCGCGAGACGCTCCTCTCGGAGTTCGACCTCGCGGGCGACGTTCGGGCGGTCGAGGGGGGCTACCGGATCGGCGTCGGCGCCTACCTCCCGCTGGCGGCGGGTTGCTGGGGCGACGAGTGGCGCCTGGTCAACCGGGCGCTGTCCGACGGCGAGGTCCCGGTCGACGAGACCGAACTCCACGCGCTCCTCCGGGAGGCGGTCCGGGCCCGCGTCGAGGAGGGGCTGCCCTTCGCGGTGCCCGAGGAGATCGTCGACTCCCTCGAGGCGGAGGTCGCCCGGGTTCGGGAGATCCTCGCCGACCTCGAGCTTACCCGCGAGATCGACACCGTCGTCCCCGACCTCTTTCCCCCCTGCATGACCGCCCTGCTCGACGACATCCGGAAGGGCGAGCACCTTCCCCACCACTCGCGGTTTGCGATCACGGCCTTCCTCGCGAGCATCGGGATGGATACCGACGAGATCGTCGAACTCTACCGGGTGAACTCGAGCTTCGGCGAGGAGATGACTCGCTACCAGACCGACCACATCCGCGGGGAGACCTCCCCGACGGAGTATTCGGCGCCCTCGTGTGCGACGATGCAATCGTACGGCGACTGCGTCAACATGGACGACCTCTGTGAGCGGATCTCCCACCCGATGGCCTACTACGAGCGCCGGCTCGACGACGCCGACGACGAGGAGATAGAGGACTGGCGCGAGGCGGAACTCGAGGAGGCCTGATCAGGCGGCGTTCGGGCCGTCGGCGTCGTCGAGGCCGTCCTCGGGGTCGTTCAGCGCGTACGCAAGCGCGATCCCGACGGCCGTAAGCAGGAGGACAAACCCGGCGATCACGGCGACCAGAAGCTGGCCGCCGTCGGTGCCGAGGTCGCCGCCGTTGCCGTAGGTCGTGCCGATCCAGTACATCGCGGCGATCATCGCCCCGACCGCGCCGACGGCGGCGACGATTTCGACGATCCGGTCGCGCTCGAGCATTACTCGGGGTTCCAGCGGACGGGTCAAAAGGCCTTCGACGCGGCCGGTTTCGGGCCTGGAGGACGCAGGCGAGGGTGTTAGGTAGCCTCGGCACCTACTCCCGATACAGGCGAACCGTCCCCCAATCACCCGAGATCAACCCACATGACGCAACCCATGAACACACCCGCGTCACGGAAGTCCCGCCTCCCGCTGCCCGACGAGCCGTCGGTCTTGGACGACCGGTCGCGGCGCGCACGAACCGAACGGATGTCCGTCCTCGCGCTCGGCGAGGGCCTCTACGAGGTCGGTTCCGAGAGCGACCACACCTACCTCGTCGACCTCGAGGCCGGCCGCTGTACCTGCCCGGATCACGTCTTCCGGGACGCCCGCTGCAAGCACGTCCGCCGGGTCGCAATCGAGATCACCGCGGGTCGGACGCCGCCGCCGGGCAAGCGCGCGGTCCCGTGTGGCGACTGCGACGAACCCGTTTTCGTCGCCGAGGACGCCCCCGAACCGGTTTATTGCGAGGAACACACCCTCGCGCCGGGCGACACGGTCCGCGACCGAGAAACTGGCGACCGGCTGACCGTCGTCGGCGCCTCCGACCTTCGAGCCGATAGCGTCGAGATCCCCGAGGCCGGCTCCACGGTCGCGGAGTACGGCACCAATGCGGGCTACGAGCCCGACGTCCCGGTCGTCGGCGCCGTCTACCCCCACGCACGGATCGCCCGCAACGGCCCGGTCCCCCGGGATCTGCGGGTCTACACGTTCCCCCGGACCCGTCTACGGAAGTCCGATGGCGGCGAGTCGGCGGGCGAGGCACAACCCGTCTAGGGAGCATAGCGTTCGGAGAGTTGTTTCCCCAACCCGCTTACCCTGATTCCCGTGCTTAGCGCGGGCTATAGAGAGCGCAGCATCCGCGAGCGAACGGCCGGAGCCCGTGAGCCGAGGGAGTGACGAGTGTTTTTACTACCCGTTTGCCGAGCGATCGAACGCCGCCAGAGCGAGCAAAAGGTTAGCTTACGGTTCATTGCGATCACACGCACTGCCCGCTACTAGAGTACTTATCTCGAGTGACTCGTCTTCAGCAATCTTGTAGATCACCTCCGTTTGTTCGCTAACCTGTGATGCCGTGATCTCTCGAGGACCGACATGATCTTGCTCATCGACCCGGCCTTCTACTGTGAGCGTTCGTATCGTTCCATCGAACCAATCACGAGGATCGAACTCCTTATCAGAGACGGTGCTGCCCGTTGCGCTCGGTATGTCATATGTGCCCCGATGAACCGTCTCGCCATCGGCTTGTACGTGGATCTCGATCGTATGTTCGGTGTCCTGATCTCTGTTGAAAATCTCGAGACGACAAAGTGTGAAACGCTCAGGTTCGTCCTGATCGATCAGAGTGTTGCAACCGCTAAGACTACTGGCAAGCGAGGTACTGCTGAGGCAGATAACTGTTCGACGTGATATTCTGCCCTCCATAGAGGAGTATCAAACTCATATCACGAATAACTTCTGGTGCAGAGAAACCTTTAGAGAGACCTCAAGTCTCGATTGTGAGAAAGTCTATGAGAAATGAGCCCGACGCTCTGTATTGAACGAGCACCGTCTCGGCGTGGTGCCAAACCGCGTGCAACGTTCGCATCTGCAGTGAGCATACCTGATGGAGTATGAGCGTCGCGTTCGGGCGGCTCACTCCAACATTGCCGCGCCCTCCTCGACCGACAACTCCCCCTGTTCGACCGCCTGCAGGACCCGAACGATTTCGGGGTCGGGCCCGTCGTCGGTGACCTCCGAGAGGGTGACCTTCTGGGTGTCGCCGACGAACTCCGCGAAGTCGGTGCCGTCGGCGAGCGAGCGCTCCTTTTTCACCCGGTAGTTGCCGCCGTCGGTGACGTAGAGGTCCGCGGGATGGAAGAAGTACCAGTCCTCGCGGTCGAAGCGGACGCCGATGCGGGGTTTCGCGCCGAAGTTCCGGGCGAAGTAGGTCAGCGCCTCGACCTCCTCGCCGGAGAGGTAGATCGGGTCGCCCGCGCTGGATTTGGCCTCGATCGCGTAGAACGTCTCGCCGTCGCCGGCGAGCACGTCGGGTAGTTCCCGGTCGGTCGCGGCGCCGCTCGCGGGCGCGCGCATCACCGCGAAGCCGGCCTCGTCGAGGGCGTTGACGAGTTCGCGCTCGCGCCGGTCGCCCTTCGCGTGGGACATACACGGGATCG
The DNA here is from genome assembly GCF_003344565.1 of Saliphagus sp. LR7. Taxonomy (NCBI): domain Archaea; kingdom Methanobacteriati; phylum Methanobacteriota; class Halobacteria; order Halobacteriales; family Natrialbaceae; genus Saliphagus; species Saliphagus sp. LR7. Next base: position 167,481 of record NZ_QPND01000002.1, read on the forward strand.
CTCGCGGGCGATAATAAACCGGGCGGAGTGGCGCGGTCGTCGGGGAGCGATGGAGGGTCGGGAGGAGAGGATAGGTTAGCCAAGCAGGTACTTCAGGACCGGGCGCTCCCGGACGATCCGGTGGGCCTCGACGAGCCGGTCGACCCCGAGGATCCGGCCCGCGGCCAGCGCGCCCAGCGTCAGGAAGACGGCGGCGTACACCAGCTGGCTGTTGACGAGGCCGTTGGCGACGTCCCAGCTACCGAAGTAGAACAGCACCATCTGGAGCGTGGCGCCGAACGCGGCGAGCCTGACGGCGGCACCCAGGATCAACGCGGCGCCGATCAGGAGCTGGGTCCCGGGGACGATCACGTCCACCGCGGCCATCAGCGTCGCGTCGGCGGCCATCGCTCCGTAGAGTCCGCTGGCTGGGCTCGCCGGATCGACGTTCGCGAGGTAGCCCTCGGCGCTGAACCCGCCGGTGGCCTTCCCCCAGCCCGCGGACAGCATGACCCAGCCCATGAGCAGGCGCAGGCCCACGACGGCCCAGGCGCCGAGCTGGTGTGGTCTCCCCTCGAGGGTGATCCCCCCGAGGCGGCTCTCCAATCGGTTCTCGAGCGTTGTTTCCATCGTCGGTCACCTCACGTCTGGATCGACGCGTCCCGACCACGTATAACGAGCCGACGGTTCCCATCGGCCGGGAATCGGGCGCTATGGCGGTCGAAACCGACGGATTCGCCTCACCCAACGGGAAGAGCGAGCCGGACGAGCGCCATCGCCGCCTCGAGGTCCTCGGGGGCGTACTCGATGGTGAGATAGAGGAACCCGAACTGGATCGCGTTGAAGCCGGCGTGGGCGACGATGGGGACGACGAGGTTCCGGGTCCGGACGTAGACGTAGCCGAAGACGATCGAGCCGCCGAAGACCACGAGCAGCGAGACGAGGACGCCGGCGAGGCCGGTCGGGTCCAGGCTCGGCGCGGTCGCCGCGTAGACGGGAAAGTGGACGCCCGCGAAGACGAGGCTCGTGACGACGACGGCCCCCATCCGGGAGAAGGCGGCGTAGAGGCGCTTCTGGATGACGTTTCGCCAGAGGAACTCCTCGGCGGGGGCATTGAAGAGGAAGGCGATGACGATGAGATAGAGCGCCATCGTCGAGTCGTCGCCGATGTAGTCGACGACCTGGTTGTCGGTCGCCGAGAGGTCGGCGACCGTCGCGAGCACGCTGACGACGATCACGAACCCGAAGCTCGCGACGATGCCGAGGATCGCGTACTTCCAGTCGCGAAGCGACGGCGTTCGGAGATCGACGAACGACCAGCCCAGCCCGGTGTAGGCGAGATAGGCCGCGCCCGCGACCGCAAAGCCGAGGAAGTTCAGGATGAAGAAGGCGACCAGCAGCCCGCGGCCGACGCCCGACGGGTCGAGAGCCAGGTCGGGTTCGACCAGGATCGCCGGCAGCGTCGTCACCTGGGAGGCGAGGAGCCCGGCGACCGTCAACGCGACCGCGACGAGCACCGACCGGACCCGGCCGTCGGCCTCGGTGAGCGTGTCCATGCCCCCCGTAGGAAGGGAACTCCCTTGGGCGTTCCTCTCTCCGAACCGCTCCTCTTCCGAACCGCCCCCACATGAATGGCCGTCGAAACCAACCGGACCCCGAGTAAACCCGTTCAGGTCCCGTGCTCCCAGCTTCCCATGTACTCCGTCTGGGTATCGGTGAGCGAGTCGATCGAGACGCCGTCGGCCTCGAGTTTGATCTCGGCGATCTCCTTGTCGAGTTCGTCCGGCACGTCGTGGACGCCCGGCCCGTACGCCTTGCTCTCGACGAGTTCGCGGACGCAGGCGGCCTGTACCCCGAAGCTCTGGTCCATCACTTCGACCGGGTGACCCAGGGCGACGGGCGCCGCGAGGTTCACCAGCCGACCTTCGGCGACGACGTTCAACCGCCGGCCGTCGTCCATCACGTAGGCCTCGACGCCGTCTCTGGCCTCGTAGCGCTCGGTGGCGAGGTCGTCTAGGGCCTCGAGGTCGATCTCGATGTCGAAGTGGCCGGCGTTCGCCAGCAGGACGCCGTCTTTCATCTCCGGGAAGTGTTCCTCGACGATGACGTCGCGGTTCCCGGTCGTCGTCAGAAAGACGTCGCCGACCTCGGCGGCTTCGGCCATCGGCAGCACGTCGTAGCCCTCCATGTGGGCCTCCAAGGCCCGACGGGGCTCGACCTCGGTGACGATGACGTTCGCGTTCTGTCCGGCGGCCTTCTTCGCGACGCCTTTCCCGCAGTAGCCGTAGCCCGCGACGACGACGTTCTTGCCCGCCCACGAGAGGTTCGTGGTCATGGCGATCGAGGCCAGCGAGCTTTCGCCGGTGCCGTGGACGTTGTCGAACAGCCGCTTCATCGGCGTGTCGTTGACCGCGAAGACGGGGTACTCGAGCGCGCCGTCTGCGTCCATCGCACGAAGCCGGTGGACGCCGGTGGTGGTCTCCTCGCAGCCTCCCAGGATCCCCTCGATCAGTTCGGGGTGGTCCTCGTGGATTGCCGCGATCATGTCCATCCCGTCGTCCACGGTAACGGTCGGCTCGTGGGAGATGACTGCCTCGATCGCCTGGTAGTACTCCTCGTCGTCGACGCCGCGCTTGGCGTAGCTCGTGATCGAGTCGTGGCTATCGAGCGCCGCCGAGACGTCGTCGTGGGTCGAGAGGGGGTTACAGCCGGTGACGGCGACCTCCGCGCCGGCCTCCGCGAGCGTCTCGACCAGGATCGCCGTCTTCGCCTCGACGTGCATCGCCATCCCGATCCGTTGGCCCTCCAGTGGCTGTTCCTCCTCGTACTCCTCGCGCAGGCGCGTACAGATCGGCATGTGCTGGGCCGCCCACTCCATCTTTCGACGGCCCTCCTCGCGAGCCGCCTCGAGGTCGTCGAGTTGCTCGCCGATCGGGGGATAGTCGGTCATGGCCCGAGGTGGACGGGCCGTCCCCAAAACGCTACCGAAGGGGCCCGAGAGCGGACGATCTCTGCGGGAGGTGATGGTCCGGTGCTCCCCGAAAGTGGTCGCGGCGACCGCCGACCGAACTCCGACGGGGGAGAACCCTTTTGGCTCGCCTCCCCCTATCGAGCGGCGTGAACCTCTATCGTAGCGCCCGGACCGTCGCCGGCGCGTCGGGCGATCGGGCCGTCGACTGGCGGGCCGCCGCTGAGGCCGCGAAAGCCGCCACCGACCCCGGCTCGATCGACCTCGAGCCCGGCGAGCGGGCGGCCTACGCGGGCGACGTCCGGGACGCCCGCGACGACGTCTCGGAGATCGCGGGCCTCGAGTTCGAGCTTCCGGGCACCGTCGAGATCCAGAACCGCCACCACTGGATCGACGCCAACGTCGAGACCTTCGAGCGGGTGATGGCGCCCGTCGAGTCCCGGGTCGGCGCCTTCCCTGGCGTCGCCCGGACGGTAAACACCGGGACGATGACCGTCATGCTCTCCTTTCTCGGCCGGAACGTGCTGGGCCAGTACGACCCCCTCCTGCTGGCCGACGACCCGACACGCGAACACGCGCTGTACTTCCTCCGGCCGAACATCGTCGACGCCGCTGACGCCCTCGACGTCGAGTACGACCGCTTTCGCCGGTGGATCGCCTACCACGAGGTCACCCACGCCGCGGAGTTCGCGGCCGCGCCCTGGCTCCCCGACCACCTCGAGGAGCGGATGCAACGAGGGATCGACGAGCTCTCGGAGGGCAGCTTCGACAAGAAGGCCTTCCGGGAGCTCGACGCGACGATGACCGTCGTCGAGGGGTACGCCGAGCTCCTAATGGACCACGCCTTCGACGACGAGTACGCGGACCTCCGGGAGAAGTTAGAGGCCCGCCGGCAGGGACGAAACCCCCTCCAGCAGCTGTTCCGGCGGCTGATCGGGCTCGGGCTCAAGCGCCGCCAGTACGAGCGCGGGAAGGCCTTCTTCGAGCACGTCGCCGCCGAGCGGGACGTTGCGGCCGCCGGCGCCGTCTGGGAGCGCCCAGCGAACCTGCCCAACCACGACGAGATCGACGAGCCCGACCGCTGGCTCCGCCGGCTCGATCCCTAAACGATCCAGCGCAGGTAGGCGAGCAGGGCGAAGCCGGCGAGGAGCCCGCCGAGAACCGCGAGGGCGACGATGAGCGGCGCGGCGTCGCCCTGGAGCGCGACCAGTCCCCCGGATCCCCCGACCAGGGCGACGAAGGCGGCCTTCAGACGCCGCGAGCCGACCGGGTCGGCCGAGGGTCTACCCGTCATCCTCGGGGGGCGCGCTGACGTGCATCGTGACGAACAGCCACTCGCCGTCGATCCGTTCTACGACCCCGCTCCAGCGACTGTCGTAGCGCCGCCGGGCGCCGCCCTCACGGTCGGTCCAGGCCATCGTGACCTCGTCGGCGAAGCGGGCGAGGTCGTCGTACTCCTCCACCCGGAGGTCGTGGCTCTCGACGTGCCAGTCGGCGGTCGTCTCGCGTTGCTCTCGGAGGGCCGCCCGGACCGCCTCGCTCCCGAACAGCGACTCGGTGATCCCGAACTTGACGGTCCTCTCGCCCTCCCGGAAGGCGTCGGCGAGCGGGTCGTCGTTCCGGAGCCGGTCGTAGTAGGCCCGGACGGCGTCCTCGGCGCGTTCGGTCATGGCCGGAGGTCGGCGGGCCACGAGTAAAGGCCCACCGGACCCGGCACCGGCCAGTGAACGAGCAGTCGTGGGCACAAGCTACATGCCTCCCGAACGGGAGAGGTCGGTATGGCCAGACAATCGTACCAGGAACAGCTCGAGGAACTCCGCGGCGACGTCCTCTACATGAGCGAGGTCGTCATGGAACGGCTCCGGATGGGCCTGGACGCGTTGGACAGGAAGGACGAGGCCCTCGCTCGCGAGGTGATCGAGCGCGACGACGAGGTAAACCGGATGTACCTCGACCTGGAACAGGACTGCATCGACCTGCTGGCCCTCCAGCAGCCCGTCGCGAGCGACCTCCGCTTCATCGCGGCCTCGTTCAAGATCATCACCGACCTCGAGCGGATCGCCGACCTCGCGACGAACCTGGGGGAGTACACCATCGACGCCGAGCGCGACCTCTTTCCCGACGTCGACGTCCAGGAGATGGGGTCGCTCACCCTGGAGATGATCGAGGACGCGATGGCGGCCTACGACACCGAGAACGTCGAGGCCTGCTACGAACTCGCCGAACACGACGACGACGTCGATCGATTCGCCGAGCGTGCCAGCGAGGTCGTCGTCCGGGACCTGATCGAGCGCGAACTCGAGACGCCGAGCGAGGTCGAGGGGTTGCTCCAGGACGTCTCCCGGCTCCTGCTCACCATCCGCGATCTGGAGCGGATCGGCGACCATGCGGTCAACATCGCCGCCCGGACGCTGTACATGGTCGAGAACGACGACGAACTGATCTACTGACGGCTGGTGCTCGGGAGAAGTCGGATAGGTGACCGTACGACCGATCCGCTCGGGGCGACCGGTCGCGGTCGGGAAGTCGGCGGCCACACAGCCACGGATGGCCGCACACGGTGATCGGACATGAGTGATCCACCGGCACTCACAGGGTCGGTCGGATGGCGATACGTCGATTCGCGTCGCCGGCGCGGTGCGCCGACATCACCACTTTCGGGTGTTACAGTAATAAAGCTAGTTACTGCGGAGATTACGTCCGTTTCGGACTGATTGGGGAGCGATCGTTTTCTTTTCGACCCTATTAGTGACTCAGTGTCCCATAATATTTCCGTCCGCGGCGCGGAAGCTGTCCGTCCGTTCAGTTCCGGGCGATCTCCCGTCCTCGCCCCGCGTTTCGGAAGCTGAAAGCATCACGAATTTATGATAGTCCTGTGTACCGTGGAATCGATCCGTTTTCATGACGCGCTTGACGCAGACGCGCCGACGGTTTCTCGCGATCGGAACTGGTACCGTCCTCGCCGGGGCGGTCGGTGGCTCGAGAACGCTCGCCCAGGAGGGCGAGTGGACGGCGGCCGACGCCCCCATCGAGGGGACGATCAACGACGTCGTCCGGTCGAGCCAGGGACCGTACGCGGTCGGGGAGGGCGGGGTCGTCCTCACACGCCGGGCCGACGGCTGGGAGACCGTTCTCGAACGGGGTCCGACCGTCGAATCGAACGCACTGACCGGCGCCGGGGTCACCGACGACGGCGACCACGTCTGGTTCGCCGGGGGAAGCGGCGTCATCGGCCGCTACGACGCCGTCGACGAGGAGCTGACCGACCACTCCGCGCCCGACGGCAAGACGAGCACGTGGGAGGCGATCGCGGTCACGGGCGAGGCGGGTTCGGAGACGGTCCACCTCACAAACGGCTCAGGGGAGTACCTCAACGGCCAGTTGACCGAGGCGGGCGGCGTCGACTGGGGCGAGGTGGTCAAGCCCGGCGGGGGCTCGAGCGCGTTCGGCATCGACTTCGTCGACAGCGAGACGGGCTACATCGCGGACACCACCAGCCAGGTGTACGAGACGACCGACGGCGGCGACTCCTGGGAGACGATCGGTATCGACGGCGCCAGCGAGGAGTTCCGGGACGTCGCGGCGGTGTCGGCCGACGAGATCAACGTCGCCGCCGGCAACGGCGTCATCTACCGCTACGACGGCGCCAACTGGACGCCGGTGACCGTCGGCGAGTCGACGGTCGAGACCGTCACCCGCGAGGGAAGCGAGGGGCTGGCGGCGGGTGCCGGCGGGAGCGTCTACGAGTACGACGGCAGCGAGTGGACCGAGGTCGGAACGCCGACCGAAAGCACGCTCTCGGGGGTCGCCCTCGGCAGCGACGCGTTTCCCGCCGTCGCCGCCGGCGGGAGCGGGGCTATCGTCGAGCGCGGCGAGTACACCGCCGAGGACGACCCCGAGCCGACGACCGGCGACTGGTCGGCGATCGAGACGCCCGTCGACACGACGCTGACCGGCGTCGCCCAGTCGGGCCGGGGGCCGTACGCGGTCGGGGAGGGCGGGGTCGTCCTCACGCGCCGGGCCGACGGCTGGGAGACCGTCGTCGAGCGGTTCCCGGCGACCGAGCCGGCGTCGTTGACCGACGTCGCCGCCAGCGACGACGGCGACCACGTCTGGTTCGTCGGCGCCAGCGGCGTCGTCGGCCAGTACGACGTCACCGACTACCAGCTGACCGACCACTCCGCACCCGAGATCGAGGAAGAGGACGGCAGCACGAGCCGGAAGACGAGCACGTGGGAGGCGGTCGCGGTCACGGGTGCCGCGGACTCGGAGACGATTCACCTGATCAACGGCTCCGGCGAGTACCTCAGGGGAACGGTCACCGAGGCGGGCGGCGTCGACTGGGGTGACGTGATCAAGCCCGGCGGGGGGTCGAGCGCGTTCGGCATCGATTTCGTCGACAGCGAGACAGGCTACATCGCCGACACGACGAGCCAGGTGTACGAGACGACCGATGGCGGCGACTCCTGGGAGACCATCGGCGTCGACGGCGGCTCGGCGGGGTACAACGACGTCGTCGCCCGCTCGCCCGAGGAGATCTACGTCGCCGCAGGCGACGGCACCGTCCTGCGGTACAACGGCGCGGTCTGGACGAAGCTCTGGGCCGGCGGCAACGGGCTGCTCGGGGCCGATGCGACCGACGAGGAGGCCGCGATCTCGGGCGCGGAGGGGACGATCTACGAGCAGACCTCGCGGGGCTTTCGGGCCGCGGACGTCGACGCCGAGAACACCTTGGAGGACGTGAGCCTCGACGCGAGCGGCGACTACCCACACGCCGCCGTCGGGGCGAGCGGGACCGCCGTCGAGAACGGCGAGTACGGCGCCGCCCCGGTCGAGGACGACGAATCGACCTCGGAGTGGGAGGCCGCCAAGGCGCCGGTCGAGGTGGTCTTCCACGGGGTGACTCAGGCCCAGAACGCCTACGCGGTCGGGGAAGGCGGGACCGTCATCGAGCGGTCGGACGGCGAGTGGTCGGTCGTCGTCGAGGACGGTCCGGGCGCCGGGGAGAACACGCTGAACGCCGTCGCGGCGACCGATCTCGGGAGCGGGGTCTGGTTCGCGGGCGGCAGCGGCGCCCTCGGCGAGTACGACGCCGTCGAGGGGGAGCTGACCGACCACTCCCAGCCCGAGATCGAGGAGGAAGACGGCAGCACGAGCCGGAAGACGAGCACGTGGGAGGCGATCGCCGTCACGGGCGAACTCGGGGCCGAGACGGTCCACCTGGTCAACGGTTCGGGCGAGTATCTGCGCGGAACGAAGGGCTCCGACGGGAGCATCGACTGGGGTGACGTCATCAAACCCGGCGGGGGCTCGAGCGCCCTGGGGATCGACTTCGTCGACAGCGAGACGGGATACGTCGTCGACACGACGAGCCAGGTGTACGAGACGACCGACGGCGGCGACTCCTGGGAGACCATCGGTGTCGACGGCGGCTCCGCCGCCTACACCGGCGTCAGCGCCCGCTCGCCCGAGGAGATCTACGTCTCCGCGGGCAACGGCACCGTCCTGCGGTACAACGGCGCGGTCTGGACGGCCCACTGGGCCGGCGGCAGTGAGTTGAACGCCATCGACGCCGACGACGACGACGTCGTCACGGCCGGCGCCGGAGGGACGATCGTCGAGCGGACCACCCGCGAGTGGGCGACCGCGGAGACCCCGACCGAGGCGACCATCTACGGGATCGCGCTCAACGAGGGCGGCGTGAATCCGGGACTCGTCGTCGGCAACCCGGGAACGATCTTCGAGCGCGTGGGGACTGCGGTGGACGATCCCGACGACGGAGGCTCCGAGGACGATGGTGACCAGCAGGACGGCTCCGACGGCGAGGGCTCCAGCGACGACGATCAACAGGACGATGGAGGAACGGGCGACGACGATCAGCAGAGCGATGGGGACCAGCAGGACGGTGATGCTGGTGACCAGCAGGACGGCGATGAGCAGCAGGACGACGGGAATACGGGCGAGGATGACGGCGATCAGCAGGACGACGGAGAGGCGGGCGACGACGATCAGCAGGACGGCGGTCAGCAGGACGATGGAGGGACGGACGAGGAGGCCTCCGAGGGGGACGGCTCCGACGGCTCCGACGAGGGGGATGGCGGCGATCAGCAGGACGACACCGGCGACGACTCCGACAGCTCCGACGGTACGGACGACGGGGACGGGTCGGACGACTCCGCGGACGGCGATCCGGCCGAAGACGGCTCCGAGGGAGCGTCCGAAGACGGGGAGGAGTCCGACGACGACGCACCCGCAGACGGCTCCGGCGACGGCGGTCAGGAGGACGACGACCCCGACGGCGGGGACGGGCAGGACGGGGCTGACGACGGGGGCGATGGAGACGCGAGCGAGGGCGGAGAGACGGGTGGGGACGCTTCCGACGGCGACGGCTCAGAAGGAACCGACGACACCGAGGGAACGTCGGACGGGGACGCGGCTACCGATCCGGAGGCGGATGCCGACCCGGACGGGGACACCGATTCCGGCGGCAGCGACGAGGACGGCGGCTCGGCCGGGACGGCCTCTCTGTCCGCGACCGGCACCGGCGCGGACGGCAGCGGTCAGTACGAGGTCAGAAACGACGGCGAGACGGCGATGACGGCGACGATCACTGTCGACGGCGAGACCGTCCGGGAGGTCGAGGTCGAAGCCGGCGGAACTTCCTCGATCGCGCTGGAGGGGATCGAGGGCTCGACCGTCGCCCTCTGTATCGACGGCGAGGAGGTCGACCGCGTCCGGCCCGCCGACTGCTGACGCCGTCGGCTGCCAACGGCACGACGCGGTTCCCGATGGATACGCTACGACCGGGCGACTCGACGGACACAATTCTTATCGACGTTCCTCGCTGAGGAGAGTCATGAACAGACGAGACGTTCTCGTGACCGGAACGGTCGTCCTCGCGGCAGGGTTCGCCGGCTGTGCAGCCGAGCAGGTAGACGAGGCCGACGAGGCCGATGATGCCGACGGGACGGATGCCGAGGACGCCGAGGACGAGGGGGACGCTCCCGCGGAGGGCTCGGAGGACGGGAACGGTTCCGACGGTGTCGAGGAGGGATCCGAGGGGGACGAAGCGGTCACGATCTCGGGCGAGGAGGAGGGCGACGTCTCCGCAGGCGGCCCGGTCCGGGTCGAGCCGGAGACGGAACTCGACGGCTCGATCGCGGCCGACGGCCCGGTCACGGTCGGAAGCGAGGCCGAGACCGGCGGCGGGATCGAAAGCGGCGGGACCGTCACGATCGAGAACGGGGCCGACGTCGACGGTTCGATCGCTGCCGACGGCGATCTGGTCGTCGGGGAGGAGGCAGAAATCGACGACGAGGTCGAGAGCGGCGGAGCGATCAAGGTCGAGGACGGTGCCGACGTCGACGATGACCTCGCGGCAGGCGGCGAGATAGCGGTCGGGGCCGACGTCGAGATCGGCGGCGACGTCGACGCCGGCGGCGCGGTTACGATTGGCTCGGACTCCGAGGTCGACGGCTCGGTCACCGGTTCGAGCGTCGACGTTGACGACGCGGAGATCGACGGCGAGGTCACCGAGACCGGCTGACCGCCCGCGTTCACGCGAGGGCGGGCAACCGTTCCGGACGATTATCGAGGACGTAAGGCCGGGTTCGCTCCGGCGAGACCCGTCAGACCGGTCGTTTCGGCGGACGACGCGACGGCGTTCGGGCCGGCGGTCGGTTCCGAAGCGAACGGTTCTCGTGGCGGATGGCTGTCGTTGAACGGACGAAATCGTGGATTCAGGCGATCGAGAAATTCGGGGAGACGTGACTGAATCGGCGTCAAGGGTCTCAACGCTGTCCCCCCGTTATAGGCGTCGGCCGGAAGGGGAAACTACCATGACCGGCCCTCCACTCGGCAGACGACGGTTCGGGGCGACAGTCGCCGCCCTCGCTGTCGGCCTCGCCGGCTGTATCGACGACGACGAGGACCCCGACGACGAGCCAGAAGACGACAGCGGGGACCCGGACGTCGCGATCGACCTCAGCGAGATCGGGCTCGGCGGTGGCGAAAACGAGACCGAAACCGACGACGGCGAGGGTGATCGAAACGCAAGCGATGACACCGACGACGGGAACTGATCGCATCCACGGCTCCGAGGACAGCCCGCTGGTCGTTTCGATTCCGCTTCGAGCAGAGGGCGAACGGGGGTCGTTCGGGCTCCGGCGGGATTCGATCTACCGGTCTCCGGTACGTTCCCGTGGCCGCCGTACTACCGTTCGGTCCCGATGATGACGGTGTTTTCCACCAGCGATTCGTGGCCCCGCCGGAGGCGTTCGGAGAGCGCCTGGTGGGAGACGCCGATCTCCTCGGCGAGATCGGTCATCGAGGTGTCCCTGGGGATCTCGTAGTAGCCGGCGTCGTAGGCCGAAACCAGCGTGTCCTGTTGGCCGTCGGTTAGCCCGAACCGGCCCTTGCGGCCGTCGTCGACGTTGTAGATCGTGTAGATGTCCATCGAGAGGCCCCGATCCTCGCAGTAGTCGTGGGTCCGCGAGAGGGCGTCTCGGCTCGGAAACAGGATTCGCAGGCGCCAGTCGTCGCCGTTGCCCTCCGCCGAGAGGATCGCCCCCTCCTCCTCGACCAGGATCTGCACCAGCGTGTCGATCTGTGCGACCCAGTCCATCCGATAGAGGCGCTCTTCTTCCAGATCCGCGAGACACTCTATCTCGGCGACGCTGTCGTCGCCCTCGAGGGCGTCCTCGACGTCGCCGACGCTCGGCCCGTCGATCCAGACGTAGGGCATCACGTGGTCGGTGTCGTGGGCGACGACGCGCTCGATCTCGTACTCGAGGTCGTCGAAGCGATCCGTCGTCTCGCTCAGGGCGAACTCCTCGGCTGCCAGTCCGATCTCGACGACCGTTCCTCCCATACCGACCGGTTGGCTTGCGTGCGTAAGTAGGCTGTCGTTCGTCGCGGGGACGTGGTCCGGTCTACGCCGCGTCGTCCCGGCGTTCGTCGCCGACGGCGACACAGGTACCCGACTCCGCCGAGCGGTAGATCGCGTCGATCACCCGCTGGACCGACAGCCCCTGCTCGACGGTGTTCATCTCGGGGGCCTCGCCCGCCGCCACCCCCTCGAGGAAGAGCCGATCGCTGCCGGCCCAGCCGGCGTGGTCGATCGACCCCTCGGAGACGGTCGCGTCGACGAGGTGGTCGGTGCCCTGCCGGCCGGCCTCGTGGATCGTTAGTTCCTCGCCGCCCAGCTCGAGGGTCGCGCCGGCCTCGGTCCCGCGGGCGAGGAACTCCGTCGAGTCGGGCTGGTTGGCCGCCCAGGTCACCTCGAGGGAAATCGTCCGGTCGTCGCCACACCGGATCATCGCGGTTGCGGAGTCCTCGACGTCGAACACGGCGTCGTCGGTCTCGTCGTACCAGTCGCCGGGATCGACGTAGTCCTCGCGGTGGCCGAACTCGGTGCGGGTGACCGCAAAGACCTCCTCGACTTCCGGATACTCCATCAGGTAGAGCGCGAAGTCGATCGCGTGGACACCGATGTCGACGACGGCGCCACCGCCCGACAGCTCCTTCTCGGTGAACCACGAGCCCACGCCCGGAATCCCCCGCCGGCGGACGTAGTCAGCGTCGACGTGGGTGATCTCGCCGAACCGGCCCTCGGCCTGATACTCGGTGAAGACCTCCGCGGCCGTCGAGAGCCGGTTGTGGAAGTTCACCATACAGAAGCCCTCGGAGTCGGCGGCCGCGGCCGCGATCCGTTCTGCGCCCGCCAGGTCGTCGGCGAGCGGCTTCTCACAGAGGACGTCATAGCCCCGCTCGAGGGCGGCGACGACGGCGGGCTCGTGGAAGGCGTTCGGCGTCGAGACCGCGACCGCGTCGAGCTCCTCGGAATCGTACATCTCCTCGAAGGACTCGTAGGTCGCGGCGCCGTAATCGCCCGCGAACGCCTCCCTGGTCTCGGCGACGACGTCGGCGCCCGCGATCACGTCGTGGCCGAACTCCACCGCGTTGTCGGCGTGGGTCCGGCCCATGAAACCGAGGCCGACGACGCCGAGGCTGACAGTCGTACTCATCGATTCGGGAGAGAAAGTCCCGCCCCAAATAGATGCGTGTCTCGGTCGCGGGCGGGATCGAAGGAGTCACTCCTCGCGCTCGGTCGGGGTCATCGCGACGACGACGTCCCGGACGTAGCGCATACACGAGCCGATTCCCATCACCCCGTCCATCAGCGCCTGCTGGGTCGTCTCCTCGGGGTAGAGGCGGGCCTCGAGCTGGAGCGTCGAGGCGTGGCGAAGCGCCGCGGGGGCGCCTTCCCCGTCGAGAAAGGTGTAGAAGCCCGGCGTCGCCGCCAGCATCGGCCCGATCGACTGCAGCAACTGGCTTCGCCGGTCGTCGTCCCGGAGGAGTTCCGTGGCACCCTCGCCCTCGAACCCGTTTCGCCCGACGATCCGCACCGGTCCCCACTGCTCCTCTTTGATGACGTGAATCGGGAGCCGGGAGAGCTCGAGCTCGAAGTTGAACTCGGTTCCCGACTCGTCGTGGCTCTCGACCGACCGGAGGACGGTGTCGTCGAGCCAGTGGCGGACCTGCTCGTCGCTGACGTGTCTCGTCATGGGCACCGATCAACCGACGGCGGCAAAAAGCTTCAGCGTGCGAGGGACGCGTCGGCACCCATCGAAAGAGGCAGGGTCGGCCGACACCGAGGCGTTCAACTCCACGAGGGAGAGACCGCCGGACGTGTCGAACGTGGATCGAGCGACGTCCGTCGGCGCCCGCGCCGCGAGCGGGTCGGCCGAACCGCCGGAGCCGCGTGGGTGGTCGCGGCCGTGACGCGGCCGAAACCGTCGGGGCGGGCGGGCCTGTTCGGGACGATCTGTCTGCTCTCCTTTCTGGTGAACTACGGCCGGATGGCGTTTGCACCCCTCGTGGACTTCTTCATCGAGTCGGGCGTGAGTCCGGCGACTGCGGGGCTTGCGGCGACGGCCGTCTGGATCGGGAGCGCGCTCACTCGGCTCCCGACGGGCTACCTGCTCACGTTCGTTTCCCGCCACCGCGTCCTGCTGGGGATGGGCGCCTTTCTCGCGAGTGCGGCGGCGTTTACCGCCCTCTCGCCGACGATCGGACTGACCGTCCTCGGCGCCCTGCTGATCGGCCTGGCGACCGGCGTCTTCTTCATCGCGGCCAACCCGCTCGTGAGCGAACTCTACCCCGAGCGGATCGGGCTCGCGGTCGGAATCCGCGGGATGTCCTCTCAGGTCGCCGCCGTCGGCGCGCCGTTCCTGGTGACCGCGACGATCGCACTCGGCTCCTGGCGGCTCGGCTTCGGCGCGCTCGCCGCCCTCGCGGTCGTCGCGACCGCCGTCCTCGCCGTCGCCGTCCGCCGGGCCGACCTCCCCGACGCCGGCCGCGAGGACCGCGACCTGCTGGCGGGAATCGCCGCCCAGTGGCGCCTGGTCGCCGCCGGCATCGTCTTCGTCGGCTTCACGGGGTTCGTCTGGCAGGGCGTGTTCAACTTCTACGTCACCTATCTGGGCGCCGCCAAGGGGATCGGGTCGGGAACGGCTAACACCCTCCTGACCGTGATGTTCGCCGCCGGCATCCCCTCGTTTCTGGTGGCCGGCCGCCTCGCGGACCGGTTCTCGTATCTCCCCGTCCTGCTCGCCGTCCTCGGGGGATTCGTCGCCTGCCTGCTCGCCTTTACCGTCGTCTCCGGGGTCGCCGGGATCGCCGCCGTCTCGATCGTGATGGGCGTCGTCATCCACGGCCTGTTCCCCGTCGGCGACGCCTACCTCCTTGAGACCCTGCCCGACGAGAACCGTGCCAGCGCCTACTCGGGATTCAGCGCGACGATGATGCTCATCCAGGCGCCGGGAAGCGTCGCGGTCGGGCTGTTCGCCCAGGGCGGGATCGCCTACTCGGAGGTCTTTCGGGGGTACGCCGTCGCGGTCGCCGCCATCGCCGTCGGGATGGCCGTTCTCGCTCGTTCCGGGCGGTTGCCGACTGGACGGTGACTCCCGCCGCCGGGGTTGGGACCCGACGGCTCGGCGGTCGACGTAGGTTACGGCGCCGACGGCGACCCGTCGGCCCGTCCGAGGACGGTGAACTCGGTGCCGCCACACTGCGTACATCCTGCGGGGACCCCGATCGGCTCGATTTCCCCGTCGGGGGAGAGCCGAACGGTGTAGATGTTCCCGCAGCCGTCACACCGCCCGGCCGCCCGGTCGTTCTCCGTGATGTGGGTCATGGGCGTGCTCCCTACTGGGACGGACGGGTCCATGAACCCCGGATACCGTTCGTGGATCAATCGGAGTGGATGGCGATCAAGCGGGTTGAATTCGGGACGAACGACAGTCTGTCGAACCGAACTGTCGGTTACGATTCGGTGCCAGCGCGATTCCATCCACGGGTTCCCGATCGACGACCCGGGTTTCGGACGAAGCCCCGGTCGATAGGGGCGTCGGCTATTTCCAACGGAGACAATACTTATTGCCTTCCGGTGAGTGTCGCTAGTATGGAACGAGGCCCGCAAGGACACGTTCACGCGCCGGAGTACCGGACCGGTTGCTATCGGGCACGGGCCGAGGACTGTTGCTGGGTCTGCCTGCTCCGGGCCGCTCTCGTGGGACCGGTGTCCCGTCTCAAACGCCGCGTCCGTCGGCCGGGAAGCGACTCCGAGAAACGGGACGCGGAGAGCGGTTCCTGATCCCGCCGGCCGCCCCTGCGCACCGATCCCCGACGTCTCGCCCCGCCGAGAACCATCGATGGCGGACCAGGCCGAAGACACCGCGCTGCCGGTCGCCCGATGGCCGATCCCCCGTGGGCCGACACGACACCCCGAGGAGGCGGCCGACGGCGTCGGGTATGCTCGTCCTACGGGGCCGGTTTCCGACGGACGGCTCGGTCCCGGATACCGCTCGGCGTCGGTCGCCGCCGGCCTCCATACAGGGACGTGACCGTCACGGCGATCCATTGGTTCGACGTACATATTTATGAGCCGTCCTGTCGTCCCGGGAATCGGGGGATCAGAAGTTGGACGAGGAGCGTCGGGAGATGGCGGTGACGGAGGCTGGAGTGACCATCGAGAAGGCGGTCCGGACCGACGGGAGCGGGCAGTTGGCCGTGGCCCTCCATGTGGTCCCGGACGCCGATCGGCCGGTCGCCGTTCGCTTCGAGGACGGCTTGCCTGCCGAGGGGCGCCTCGCGATCGATGGGTCGGCGACCGAGGACGAATCGGCGCCCATAGAGGGCGGGTCGATCGACGGGATCGTGACGGTCCCCGCGGGGTCGTCGGCGACGCTGGCGTACCGACTCGACTCCGATCGGTCCCCGGACGACTCCGGGCCGCTCCCAGCGCCCCGGATCGCCGCCGTGCTCGGCCGTCCGTCGACCGATCCGGCCCGGCCGTCGCTCCGATGGCTCTCGCCCGACGGTCGACGGGTCCCGCTCGCGGTCCGTTCGGACGGGTCGAACGGGCCCGATGGCACTCCCGAGACGTACCGAATCGAGGGGATGTCGACTCCGGCGGCCGACGGCGGGACGATCGCTCGCTCGGCGGGCGTTCGGCCTGGCCAGCGCGACGCTCCGGCGATCGGGATCATCGCTCGCAGTCGGGACGCCGACGCGATCTACCGGACGATCCTCGAGACGCGCTGTCAGGGCCTGCGGACGTTTCTGGCCCCGATCGGTCCCGGGACGGCCGAACTCGCCGAGATCGCCGACGACCTGGGCGTCACGGTCGTCGATCCGGGCTCCGACGACTGGCTCGACGCCCGGGCGGCGCTCGCCGCGAGGGCCCGCTCGGCCGGCCATCCCGGGATCGTCCTCCAGCCGGAGGGCTGTCCGCCGATCGACTATCCACGAACGCTCGAGGCGTTTTCGGAGGGCGGGTTCGAGATCTACGCGATCGGGCGACGATCCGAACCCGCGAGCGAGGCGCCACGCGTCCTCGTCGGCATTCCCGCGTACAACGCCGAGGGAGCCATCGCGGAGGTCGTCCGCGGGGCGAGCGCGTTCGCCGACGAGGTGCTCGTAGTAGACGACGGGAGCGCCGACGGAACCGCCGATCGGGCCCGCGAGGCCGGCGCGACGGTCGTCGTCCACGAGCGCAATCGGGGCTACGGCGGGGCGCTCAAGACGATCTTCGCCGAGGCCCACGACCGCGAGGCCGCCCACCTGGTGACGATCGACGCCGACGGCCAACACGACCCCGCGGAGATCCCGCGGCTCGTCGCCGCCCAGGAGGAGACGGGGACCGGCGTCGTGATCGCCAGCCGGTACGTCGCCGACGCGCGAACGGAGATCCCGTTCGTGCGCTCGATCGGCCTGGGGGTGGTCAACCTCCTGACGAACCTGAGCCTCGGCCGGGTCCGTCCCTCGGGATGGGTCAGAGACACCCAGAGCGGGTTCCGGGCGTACACGGCCCCCGCGGTCGCGTCGATCCACGGCGGTTGGGACATCGGCGAGGGCATGTGGGCGAGTACAGACATCCTTTATCAGGCGAGCGTCGACGGCTTCGACTTCCACGAGATCGGGACGGCGATCGCCTACGACGTCGAACACGGCAGCAGTGAGAGCGCCCTCACCCACGGGACCGGCCTCGTCCACAACATCGCCGGGATCCTCGAACGGGCCCACCCGATCGCCCTGCTCGCCCTGCCCGGTCTCGCGGCGGTCGTCGTCGGCGCCGTCCTCTCGCAGTGGGCGCTCCGTCTCCCGGCCGACGGCCTCTTGTTCCTGGTGGTCGCCATCGCCACGGTGGCGACGGCGATCGGCGGGGTCATGATCGTCCTCGCGATCCTCTTTCACGTCCTCAACACGCATCCGATGTTCCTCAGAGGGCGCTAGTCACTCCGCGACGGTGACCCGGAGGTGGACCTGCCGGTCGGCCGTCGCCGGCGCGGGGTCGTCGGGAACCGCCCCGAAGTAGACGAGATACGTGAGCCGCAGGTCCTCGCCCGCAATGGGAGGTACGACCTCGTGTTCGGTGACCACGGGTTCCGAGTCGGGTAGCTCGAGGACGAACCGGTCTACCGCCGTCGAGGCGGAGACGGTCCCGTCCTCGAGTTCGTCGAGCGTGACGACGACGGTCGCCTCGCTGGACTCCTCGCGGCCGTCGCCGACGGCGAGGTGGAGGGTCGTCGCCTCGCCGACCGCGAGCTCGGTCGGGTAGCCGGCGGCGACGAGGTCGCCGTCCTGCTCGGCCAACAACGACGCCTCGCCGGCGGTTCGTTCCTCGCCGGGGTCCAGGGCTATCGCGCCCAGAAGCGCGCCGAGACAGACCACGACGGCGATTGTGAGCCCGAGATCGACGCGGCCGTCGCCGACGAGAAATCGTCGAAATCCGGCGACTCTCCCGCCCTCTTTCCCGACCGTCGCCCCGCCACGACGGGCACGACGGCGGGACGCCGCGGCCGCAACCGCGCCGATCGTGACCGCGTTGATCCCGACGAGCAGTGGCCCGAACCGGACGCCTACACCCGACCCCTCGGCGACGAGACCGACGGCGACGACGCAGCCGACGCTGGCCCCGACGCCGAGAACGAGCCGCTCGAGGGCCGACGGCCCGTCGCCCCCAGTGGGGCCGGGAAAGAGGGCGGCGACGGCGACGTAGCCCGGTGCCACGAGCAGGAAGCAGGCGACGAGCGCCGCCCGGATCGTCCCGGGGATGAGATGGGGCGCCAGCGCGACCGCATCGAAGAGCACCAACGCCGCCGCCACAGCGGCGAGATCGGCGTTCGTCGAGGGGGGTCCACGCGGCTCCGTCACACGGTGTGGTGGGCCGGGCGGCTACAAAAGCCCCCTGGTGGGCACGCGGAGCCAGCACAGTCTTAAGGAAGCCGAACGTCGTCGCCGAACGCGAATGACTCACAATCGAGACGGCGGCCGCCACGACCGGTTCCGGCGGCCCGATCGTGGCCGATGAGCGGGTCCTCGACGCGGGCCGACGGTTCGGTCGTCGCCTCTCCGACGGCGGCGACGACGGCGCTTCTCGCCTGTGGCGCCCTCGGGCTGCTCGTCGCGCTCGCGTCGGCCTCGATCCCCCGTCGTGACCTCCTGGTCGCGCTCTCGGGAACCCTCCTGGTCGCGGGGGGGCTGAACCACCTCCTTCCGACCCGCGACGACCTCCCGCCGGCGGTGGCCGAGAGCGTCTTCGAGGCGTCGGCCGAGGCCGTCGAGACCGCCATGGAGGGGTCTCCGGTGTACGTTCCGACCGAGGACGGACGGGTACGGCTCCGCCCGGGCGGTGGCTCCCTCGAGAGGGGAACGGAAGACGGCGTCCGTCCGACCGGGGCGACGATCCATCGGCTGATCGCCGACGACCTGCCCGAGGGGGAGCCGCTCGAGGCGACGCTCGCGCGGATCGGCGACCACCTCGCGGGCCGGTTCGGTCTCCTCGTGGATCCGGCCGTCTCGGTCGAGGGCAGCGAGACGACGGTGACGGTCGCCGGCTGGGCGCTGCCGGCGCTCGACCGGACCGACCACCCGGCGGTGTCCGTTCTCGCGGTCGGTCTCGCCGCGCGAACCGGCCACCCGGTCGTCGCCGACGTCCACGAGGACGGCGAGCGGGGCGCGACGATCGAACTGCGGTGGGTACCGGACGCGGACTCCTCCTCAGAGGAGGCCGGCCCGGACGGCCAGTTCGTAGCCGGCGGCGAGACAGAAGAGGCCGATCCCGGCGACGATCGGGAGCCGGAGGCGTCGCCGCCAGGGCGGGACGACGAAGCGTGAGGCGGTGATCTGGACGAGCGCCAGGAAGCCAAGCAGCGTCGCGACCAGCCAGTGGGCCGGCGAGAGCATCCCGGCCGCCGAGAGCCCGACGACGACGGCGAGCGACCAGCCAGCGACGAGCCGGACGAACCGGCGCTGTTCGGCCGTGACCATACCCGATGTGGGTCGGCGGGAAGGTTAAAACCGCGGGCGCCGGCCGCCAGTACTGTTTTACTCGCCGGGCTGGAACTGGAGGCCAATGTGGAGTCCACGCGGCATCCGGGACCCCGTCGCCGCCTTCGCCCTCGCGGTCGTCCTCGCCGGCGCGGGCGGGACGGCCGCGCTGGCGGCGATCGGGGCGTTCCCGATCCCCCCGGCCGTCCGAACCGGCTTCACCGTCGTCGGCGCGGCGATCGCACTCGGGGTTTACCTGGCGACCCGGCGAGGGGAGAGCGCGGGGGAGACACCGGCCGACGCGTCGGCCATCCGCGACGGCCACCGGCGGCTGAAGGTCGTCCTCGCCCTCGGGGCGCTCGCGCTCACCGCGACCGTCCTGACTGACGACAGACTGCTCCCGCTCGCCGTCTTTCTCCCGGTCGGCTACCTCCTCACCGTCGATCTGATACGCCGCGGCGGGCCGACGGGATCGGCCCTCGGTTCGATCGCGGTCCTGTTCGCGGTACCGGTACTCGCCAAGTACCACACCACCGGCTTCTACTTCGGCGGAACCGACACGTTCGCCCACGTCAACGCCCTCAACCGCCTCGCGGCGACGGGGACGATCGCTTCCCTCCCCTACGGCTACGACTACTTCCCGGGATTTCACCTCCTGGCGGGCGCGGTCTCGATGCTGGGCCATCTCCGGCCGTACGACGCCGTCCTCTCGACGGGGACCGTCGTCTTCGTGGCGCTCGTCCCGACGGTCTACCTGCTGGCGACCCGGCTGTTCGACGACCGCCGGCTCGGGCTCGCCGCCGCCCTCGCGGTCACCGCCGTCGATCTGGTCGCCTATCACGCGCTGTACTTCTTCCCCCAGGCGCTCGCGATCGCGCTCGTCGTCGTCGGCTTCCACGCGGCGGCGTCGCTTCCGGCCACCCGGACGGCGCGTCGCCGCCGCGGGTACAGTGTCTACCTCGTCGGGCTCGTCTGCCTGCTCGCGATAACCCATCACCTCACGTACGTCTTCTTGCTGGGGCCGGTGCTCGTCGCGGGCGCGGTCGTCGCGCTTTCACCCTCCCTCCTCTCGCGAACGGAGGGCGAAAGCGCCGCGTCGCCCCGGGAACTGTTTCGCTTCCGGCGGTCGTTCCCGGTCGTCTTCGGCGTTCTCGTGATCGCGACCTACCTCGTCTTCTCGCCGGCCACCGTCCTGTTCGACATCGCCTCCTCGGCCTCGCTGGTGGTCACCGAAGTCTTCGCCGGCGGGGAGTCGGCGCCGGTCTACCTCTACGGCGTCGATCCGGTCGTCGATAGCGTCGGCCGCTCCCTTCAGTGGCTGGCGCTGCCGACCGGCGTCTACTACACCTTGGTCACCGCCGTCGCGCTCGTCGGGTTCTACGAGGTCCTCTCCTCGCTCGATCGCTACGCCCACCGGGCTGGCGTCCTCGTCGTCGGCATCGCCGCGACGCCGCTTTTCGTCCCGCTTCCCCTGGCGATCCCACAGGTCGAACGGGTCCTCCTCGTTCTGGCCTTCTTCCTCGTCTTTCCGCTCGGGATCGGGATCGTGCGGACGCTCGGGCGCCCGCAGGTCGATCGCCGGTACGCGGCACTCGCGGTGGTCCTCGTCGCCGCCCTCGGGACGTCCGCTGCCTTCACGACCCTCGCCGCCGACGACATCGACGAGGTGTACTTCGACGAACCCGACGCACAGACGACGATGAGCGAACGGGAGTACGCCGCGATCGAGACCACGGCACGGTTCGTAGACGATCACACGACGGGACCGGTCGCCTCCGACTACGTCACCCACCGGGCGGTCGACTCGACTGCGACCTCCGCGGCGGTGACCGACGGCCTGCGGGCCGGTCCCGACGGGCTCTCCACGTCGTCCGAGCGGGCCGTCGTCCGTTCGGCCTGGACGGATCACTCGGTGCTCGTCGGCGCCGGGAACAGTTTTCTAGCCCCGGATCGGTCCTGGTTCGGCGTCTCCCGGGACCGGTTCGACCGGGCGATAGCCGAGCGAACCGTCGTCCACGATGGGGGCGGGACGTACGTCCTCGCCGACCCCGACGGGTTCGACGGCGTCTTCGGGGGTGAGGTGCCGTGACCGGCCCCGGCTCGCCGGTCTGTCTCGCGATCCGGGCCCGGGGACCGACGCTGCCGGCCTGGCAGGTGGCCTGCCTCCGGGAGCTACGGAACGCCGATTCCGCCGACCTACGGGCGATCCTCGTGGACGGCTCCGATCCCGATGGACGTGACGCCGGACCGGCCTGGCGGGCCTACCGCTCGATGCTCGACCGGCGCCTCGAGGCGCTTCGGCCGACCGACGCCACCGCCGAACTCGAGGGCACGGACCGGATCCGGTCGAACGAGCGGGCCGCCGAGCGGCTCTCGTCGGCCGGCGTGGACGTCCTGCTCGACTTCCACTCGGGGCCGCTCTCCGAGGCGGTTCGATCGGCCTTCTCCGAGGGGGTCTGGCGGTTCTCCCCCGGCGACGCGCTCCCCGGCCTCCGCGAGATCCGGGCCGGCGAGGTGACCGTCCGGACCGCGCTCTCGCGGCTCGACGGGGCGATCCTCCGCGAGGGCGTCTTCCCGACGGTCGCCCACTCGGCGGCCCGGACCGTCGACCGGGTGCTGTTCGGGATGGCCGGCTGGCCCGCACGGGCCGCGACGGACCTCGCATACGGCGTCACACCGGCACCGTCGGTCGGCGCCGCCGACGCTCCCGACCGACCGGCGTTCGAGCCCGGCGTCCGCGAGATCGGAGCGCTGCTGGGCCGGCAGGCCCGGGCGATCGGCGCGGTCGTAAGCGGCGGCAGCGCGGGCTGGACGATCGGACTCACGGATCGACCGATCCACGAGGTCGCCCGCAATCCCGAGGACGTCTCCTTCGAGTGGATCCCGCGATCGGACCCCCGGCGGTTCGTCGCGGACCCGTTTCCCGCCCGGATCGACGGCGAGAGCTACCTCTTCTTCGAGGAGTACGACTACGAGACCGGTCTGGGAACCCTCTCGTATCTCCCGCTCGACGGTCCCCTTCGGCTTGAGGCGGCCCGTCCGGCCTTCGAACGGCCGTTTCACCTCTCCTATCCCTACTGCTTCGAGTACCAGGGGGAACCGTACGTGATCCCCGAGACGGCGATGGGAGGGGAGGTCGCCCTCTACCGGCTCGCGGCCCCCGACGACTGGGAGCGAGTCGGGACGATCCTCGACCTGCCGATCCTCGACGCCTCGGTCGTCGAGTACGGCGACCGGTGGTGGCTGTTCTGTACGCGACTCGACGACCTCCCCGAGACGAACCTCCACGTCTACTGCGCCCCGTCGCCGACCGGCGAGTGGACCCCCCACGCGAACAACCCGGTGAAGACGGACGTCCGATCGGCCCGGCCCGCGGGCACCCCCTGGATCCGCGAGGGTGCCCTCTACCGGCCCGCCCAGGACTGCGCCGGCGGCTACGGCCGGGCGATCGCTATCAACCGCGTCGAGACGCTGTCGCCGACGGCGTTCGAGGAGCGACGGGTCGGGCGGATCGCGCCCGACCCCGACGGCGCCTACCCGGACGGCAGACACACGCTCTCGACCGACGGCGAGGTGACCGCCATCGACGCCAACGGGAGCCTCCTCGACGCCTACCACGTCTCGACGCAGGTCCGAACCGTCGCGCGAACCCTGTCGTCGGCGGTGACCCGGCGACGGACGTGATCGCCGCACCGCCGGCCGACTCGACCGCGGCTCACGGGGAGAGCGCCCGGACGAGCAGGCTCCGACAGAGATACGCGAGCGTGTACGGATGCGGGGAGATGCGAAGCGCCCGCGAGAAGTACTCGACGGCCCGGTCGTACTCCCCCGCGTCGTGGGCCAGGGTGCCGGCCCGAGTAAAGGTCTGGACGTAGTAGGTGGTGAGATAGGGCTGGGCCTCGGGGACCCGCTGGCCCACGAGATACGCAAACCGGGTGTCGTGGGCGACGAACTCCTCGGGGGCGATCCCGCTCGCCATCACGCTGTCGGGGTGGCGCCGCCGGGCGAAGAGATCGGGACGGAGACGGACCCCCGCCTCGGAGGCCGCCTCCATGACGAAAAGGAGGTCCTCGCCGCGGGCGAGCCCCGACTCGAAACGGGCATCGACCCGCTCGGTATCGACGAGGATCGAGGAGGTAAGCGAGTCCATCCCGCCGACGAACGTCCGGTAGACGAACTCCTCGACCGGCATCGGCTCGCCCTCGACGCAGATCCCCGCCTCCCCTTCGGAAAGCGCCTCGAGCTGGCGTTCGAGCTTGTCCGGCTTCCAGAGGTCGTCGGCGTCGAGGAAGGCGACGTATCTCGTCTCTGCCCGGTCGAGTCCCGCGTTCCTCGCGTCGGCGGGACCCGTCTCGACGTCCTCGACGACGATCGGTTCGGTGGGGACGGACTGGCGTTCGACGGACCGCTCGGCCTCCGCCAGCATCGCCCTGGGGGTGTAGCGCTCGCTGTAGGGGATCACGACCGAGACCGTCGGGTGACTGCTCACGGCTCGAGGGGTTCGACGACCGCGGGGTTCACTGTTTCGGCCGCCCGGCGAGGTGGTGGCGGAGCCCGACGGCCGTCCACGCCGGCAGCCGGAGCCAGTTGCGGGGCTCGCGGAGCGTGCGGAGACCGAGATAGGGAAGGGCGCCGACGGGCCGGCCCTCCCGGAGGAAGACCCCCGCGATCGAGACCTCGTGGATCGCCCGGATCGGGGTTCCCTCCGCCTCGAGTTCGTCGATCAGATCGGCGTGCCGGTGGAGGAATCGCCGTTTCGCATCGACGAGCACCTCCGCGGGCGGGTCGCCGCCGGATTCGGGGACGACGACGAGGGGGTCATCGACGTGGGCGATCCTCCCCTCTGCGAGCAACCGGAGCACGAGGTCCCAGTCCTCGTGATCGACCAGTTCCTCGTCGAACCCGTCCGTGTCGGCGAGGACGGCCCGCTCGACGAGCAAGGTCGATCCCGGTCCCATGAGGACGTTCATCGTCAGGATTTCGCGGGCGAGGGCGCGCCCGCCCTCCCGGACCGCGGGGTCGGCGAACGCACGCGAGAGCCAGCCCGCGAGGGCGGCCGGCCGGGAGGGCGGCGGCGTCAGGAACTCGCAGTAGGCGCCTATCCACTCCGGGGAGCGCTCCTCGAGGACCGAGAGCTGACGCTCGAGTTTGGCGGGGAGCCACCGGTCGTCCGAATCGAGGAAGGCGACGTACTCGCCCTCGGCGTGGGCGATTCCCGTGTTTCGGGCCGCGCTTCGGCCCCGATTTCGGTCGTGGGCGACGTATTGAACGCGGGGGTCGTCAAAGGCCGAGACCACGGCCTCGGTGTCGTCGGTCGAGCCGTCGTCTACGACGATCACCTCGATCTCCTCGACGGTCTGGGCGAGCGCACTGTCTACCGCCCCGCCGACGACGGCGGCACGCTGGTAGGTCGGGACGACGACGCTGACTTTCGGGGGGTCAGCCATCGTCTGCTCCCATCGCCTCGCGGTGGATCTCCTCGGTCCGTTCGGCGTGGCGCTGCCAGGTCCAGCCCTGCTCGATCAGGCGGTCGTGGCCCGCCTCGCCCATCGCCCGGAGCTCTTCGGGTCGATCGAGCAGGTCATCGAGCGTACTCGCGAGCGCACCGGCGTCCCGCGGAGGGACCAGCCGACCCGTCTCGCCGTCGTCGACCATCTCGGGGATGCCGCCGACGGTCGTGGCAACCACGGGCGTCTTCGCGGCCATCGCCTCGTAGATCACCGTGGGGCGGGCCTCGGCCCAGCTGGGATGGACCAACGCGTCGGCGGCGATCTGCCAGCGCCGGAGCGCGACGGGGTCGAGCCGCCAGAACGAGTGGGCCGGGTGGGAGAGCTCGCCCATCCGGTCGAGCAGCCACCACCGGCGGTCGCCCTCGTGGCCGACGGTCACGAGGTAGACGTCCTCGCGGTCGAGCCCCTGGAGTGCCTTGACGAGGTCGCCGACGCCCTTGTCGTCGACGTAGGCGCCGACGAACAGGAGGAGCTTGGTGTCGGGACCGACGCCGAGTTCGTACCGGATCTCCTCGCGGCGGTCGGTCGGGAACTTCCGGGGGTCCTCGCCGATGGGGACCGTCGCCACCTTCGAGGCGGGCGCGAACCGCCGGGCGATCGCCGAGAGCTCGTCGCTTACGGTGATCACCCGGGAGGCGTAGTCGATCGTCTCGCGGATGCGTCGTCGGGTCTTCCGGTTGAACGAGTCGTAGTTTTTCAGTTCGCTCGCGTGGCTCGTCACGACCAGCGGGAGGTCGTGGCGCCGGCAGTAGGGCAACATCCCGTAGCCGTCCATGTAGATGTCACAGGCGTGGACGAGGTCGTGGGGCGTCTCGAAGCTCCGTTCGACGTAGCGGCCCACTCGTTTTTGCATCGAGTCCCCCGAGACGTGATAGAAGCGGCTCTTCGGAAGCGCATAGAAGTATCGGGGGTAGTGGACGGTGTAGGTGCCCCAGCGCTCGGTCTGGGGAACGTCGCCGTACTCGGAGTGGGGGCCGACCGGCGGCGCGTACGGCGTCGGCGAGACGACGTCCAGGTTCGCGTCGGTCCGGTTGATCGCGTCGAGCGACCGGTGGTTGAACGGGGATCGAACCTGGAAGACGTGGCTCTGGTGGTGGCTCGCACACGCGAGCACGCGGTAGGGGTCTTCGTCGGCGGACGATTCCGTTCGGCTCCGTTCCGCTGTGGTATTTGCAGTCATGCGTGGCTCTCGATCAGGTCACAAAGGGTTTCGTCCAGCCCTCGGGCGACCGTCGCCCGGTCGTAGTTCTTGACGGCGTGTTTTCTCCCTTTCCGGCCCATCTCCGCGCGCAGGTCGGGGTCCGAATGGAGGCGGTCGAACGCCGCCGCCAGCGCCTCGGGGTCGTTCTCGGCGACGACGCCGGCGCCCGACTCGGCGAGCAACTCGGCGAGCGCGCCGATGTCGGTGCCGACGACGGGGAGACCCGAAGCCATGTACTCGTAGGTCTTCGAGGGAACCGCGTACCGGAGCCCATCGGAATCGCGAAGCGTCGCGATCCCGATATCGCTGCCGGCGAGGACGCCAGGCACCTCACTCCGGTCGATCGGGGCCTCGATGCTGACCCGGTCTCCGAGTCCGAGGTCGGCGACGAGGGCCTCGAGTCTCCCGCGAAGGTCGCCGTCCCCGATCAGGCGGAGGGTCGCCGGCTCCTCGACGTGGGCCATCGCGCGGACGCAGGACTCGAGGTCCTGGGCGTGGCCGAAGTTCCCCGTGTAGACGATGGTCGCCCCATCGTGGCCCTCGCCGCCGTCGGTCGTGGCGTCGGGCCGGAACCGCTCGGTATCGACGGCGTTGGGGACGACGACGAGGCGCCCGCCGATCGCCGGGCCGTGGGCGCGCTCGATCAGCCGGCTCATCTCGTCGGTGGTGGTGAGCACGCGGTCGGCGCGCATGAGGACCGCGTGTTCGAACCGGCGGGCGAG
This sequence comes from Saliphagus sp. LR7, assembly GCF_003344565.1. Taxonomy (NCBI): domain Archaea; kingdom Methanobacteriati; phylum Methanobacteriota; class Halobacteria; order Halobacteriales; family Natrialbaceae; genus Saliphagus; species Saliphagus sp. LR7. The sequence continues at coordinate 194,694 of NZ_QPND01000002.1, forward strand.
GCGCGTCGAGAGGCTCTCCTCGCGGACGAACCCCAGGCTCGCGGTCGCGTCGATCCAGAGGTCGCCGACGTCGGCGACGAACGGCTTTCCCGTCACCTCGCTCGCGACGATCCCGGGGATCGCCGTAAACGGCGGCGGCGCCGTACAGACGACGGCGTCGAAGCGCTTTCGATAGAAGAGGAGCCAGAGCGTCGCGTGGACGGCGAAGGTGAGGTAGTACGCGAGGCGCTGGCTCACTGGGGGATCGAGACGGGTCGGCTGGACGCTCCAGAGACGGTGGACGGAGACGCCCTCGTCCTCGCGGCGCTCGTGGCGGGTCCAGGACCAGGGGTAGGTCCCCGGCGGGTACGACCGGGGGGGCGCGACGACCGAGACGTCCCAGCCCTCGCGGGCGAGCTGGCGGGCCGTGTCGCCGACGCGGGAGGCGTTGCCCCCGAGTTCGGGCGGGTACTGCTGGCTCACCACGGCGATCCGGCCGCGCTCACCCGGCATGGTCCTCCGGGGTATCGCGGCCGATGTGATCCTCCAGGGCGTCGAGGATTCGCTCCGCCGCCCGACCGTCGCCGTAGGGGGCCTCCCAGCCGCCGGCGCCGACCATCTCCCGCGCGGCGGCGACGATCCGGTCGGGGTCGCTCCCCGCCAGCCGGTTCGATCCGATCTCGATCGTCTCCTGGCGCTCGGTGTTCTCCCTGACGGTGACGCAGGGCGTCCCGAGGACGGCCGTCTCCTCCTGGACGCCCCCCGAGTCGGTGACCACCAGCGCGGCCTCGCTCTCCAGGGCGAGGAAGCTGAGGAAGTCCTCGGGAGGGATCACCCGGATCGGGTCGGGGACCTCGATCCCGAACGTCCGGAGGCGCATCCCGCTTCGGGGATGGGCCGGATAGACGCAGTCCAGATCGTGCTCGCGGGCCGCCCGCGCGATGCCCTCGAGGATGGCTCGAAAGCGGTCGGGGTCGTCGACGTTCGCCCCGCGATGGGCGGTGAGCAACACGTACCCGCCCGGCTCGAGACCCAGCCGATCGAGAGCGTCGCTTCGCTCGGCGGCGATCTCTCGACCCTCGAGGACGGCATCGACGATGGTGTTGCCCGTGACCCACACCCCCGCCTCTATGCCCTCGGCCGCGAGCTGGTCGCGGGCGCGATCGGTCGGCGCGAACAGCAGGTCGGATGCGTGGTCGGTCAGCACCCGGTTGTGTTCTTCGGGCATACTCCGGTCGCCGCTTCGAAGCCCCGCCTCGACGTGGGCGAGCGAACTCTCCAGCTTGCAGGTCGTCACGCTGCCCGCGAGCGTCGAGTTCGTGTCGCCGTGGACGACGACGACGGCAGGGTCGGCCGCCGACAGCACGGGCTCGATCGCGGCGATCATCGAGCCGGTCTGGTGGCCCGGAGAGCCCGATCCGATCTCCAGGTTGTACGTCGGCTCGGGCAGGTCGAGTTGCTCGAAGAACACCTCGTCGAGTTCCCGCGAGTAGTGCTGGCCGGTGTGGATCACCTCGAAGCCGATCCCCCGGCGCTCGGCGCCCCTGATCAGGGGCGCACACTTGATGAACTCGGGCCGGGTGCCGAACACGAACGCGAGCGCCGGGTCCTCACTTGCCACGCCGATCCCCCCACCGTATCGAGTCGGTACGGAACACGTCTCTCGGCGTGACCTCGACGCGAACGCGCTTATCCTTTCGGGCTCGGTGACGGTCCGTTCGACGAGACACTAAGTACCGCTCGCGCCATACGGGAGTATGGACGAGCGCCCCCCCGTGACCGACGCCGCTTGGAGCGCGCTGGCGGCGATCGACCGCCGGGTCGGCGTCTCGCGGCTCGTTCCGACGACCGGAAACGCCGTGTTGATGTACCACTCCGTCGGGTCGGGGACCGGAAACGCCCGCGGGCGGACGCTCCCGACCGCCGAGTTTTGCGAGGGGATCCGCCGGCTCGCCGCCGAGTACGAGTTCGTCGATCTGCCGGCCGTTCTCGAGGAGAGCGACGAGCGCCGGCTCGCGGTGACGTTCGACGACGGCTTCCGGAGCGTCGCGACCGAGGCCGCGCCCGTCCTCTCCGAGTTCTCGGTTCCGGCGACCTGCTTTCTGATCGCCGACCGGATCGGCGGCGAGACCGAGCGGGGCGTCCCCTACATGACCGAGAGCGAAATAGAGGACCTCGTCGGGACCGGGCTGGTGACGATCGGCAACCACACGCGGAGTCATCCCTGGCTGGGCGAGATCGAGGACGAGGAGCGCCTCCGCGAGGAGATTCTCGGAGCGAAGGAGGCCCTCGAGAGCTGCTTCGATTGCGAGATCGATCGGTTCTGTTACCCCTACGGCGACGCCTCTCCGAAGGCGGCCGAACTCGTCGCTGCCGGCCATTCGTACGCGACGGTCGGGGACGGCCTGGTCGGGCCGAGGACCGACCCCCTCTCGATCCCCCGGATCGACGGCTCGCATCCCCGGAGCCGCCTCGAGTGGGAGCTGACCGGCGTCGCCGACCGCCTTCGGGAGGGATGGCGCCGGCTCCGGTAGCGCCGGCAAACCGTTCCTCCGACCCTATCAGCCGACCGGCGTGCCGGCGCCGCCCATGGCCCTGAACCCGCCCGTCCCCTCGTCGGTGTGGGTGACGTCCACGTCGTCCGCATTGCCCCAGTAAAACGAGGGGAGATCGGGATCGTTGGGCGCCGCGAGCGCGACCACGTTCTCCGCGAGCGTCGCCTCCGGGCGGGTCGGGTAGTAGACACCGAGCGCCTTGCGGGCCGGCAGGGCGTCGGTATACGGATCGTACTCGAGTCGGTAACAGTAGTTCCCCGACCCGGTGACGTGTTTGACACTCCCGATCCGTGCGGGGCCGTAACCCTCGAGTCGGACGATCGCCTCGGGGGTCGATTCGAGGCCGACCGGCTCCCAGTGGAGGTGACCGACGTCGAGGTGGGCGTCTCGCTGTTGGTGGATCGCGGGCGCCGCGGTTCCGCCCATCGTCAGGTGGTCGATGCGCTGGGTTCCCCCGCGGGTGAACAGGATCGTCGAGTTCTCGCCGCTCTGGTGAGCGTTCGGGTAGACGGCGACCGTCCCGAACCAGTTCGCCGGCCCGTACGACGACCGGAACTCGAAGAGGCCGTCGGCGTTTCCGGCGTCACACTCGTAGACGGTCAACAGATCGTGGCGACACTGGAACGGACCGACGCCCTCCTCGACGCGATAGACCGCGTCGGTCCATCCCCAGAGGACGAGCCGGCCGACCGAGAGGTCCTGGGTGTCGCCCTCCGCGTGGCGGATCGCGGCGCCCGACGCCGTTTCGAGGCCGGGCCCGTTGAGCACGAACCCGTCGAGGCGGACCCGTGCGACGCCGTCGGGGTCGGTAAACCGGATCCCGTCGATTCCGGGTTCGGCGATCGTGATCTCGGAGACGGTCGGACCGAAGCCGACGATCGACGTGTCGGAGGGGGGCTCGATCGTCCCGCGTTCGACCACTGCCGTCGGCGGCAGGCGGACCTCGCCGCCGCCGTTGTCCGCGAGGATCTCGAGGGCGTCCCGGACGGGTCGGTCGGTCTCGTCGGGATCGACCGCCTGTGGCCCCTCCCTCTCGGCGAGCGCGATCACGTCTCCCGCGAGGAGGGCGACGAGGACCTCATCGGAGACCACCGCCGGGGCGGGGTTCGAGCCGAACGGGAGCGACGACCGATCGAGACAGCCAGCGAGGCCCGCCGCGACGCCCGTCGCGGAGAGGTAGCGGCGCCGCGAGAGTCCCCGGGCGATATCGTCCGGCTCGTAGCGACCGTCGGAGGGGTCGGCCATCGGGAGCCGTACGGTTCGCCGCTACATGAGGGTGTCCCCGGCCGCGGGGGCTCACGTGGATCCGTCGGCGAGGAGCGCCTCGATCCCCGACTCGAGATCGACCGTCGGCTCGTAGCCTAACACGGACCGTGCCTTCGAGACGTCGGCGAGACTGTTCCGAATGTCGCCGCTTCTGGGATCGGTGTGGACGACCTCGACGCCGCCGGCGGCCTCGCCCACGACCCGGGCGAGCGTCGCGACGTCGATCGACCGGCCGGTGCCGACGTTGAACGCCTCGCCCGTGTGGGGGGTCGTCGCCGCGAGGCGGTTCGCCCGGACGATATCGGAGACGTGGACGAAGTCGCGGGTCTGGGAGCCGTCGCCCTGGACCGTGATCGGGCCGCCCTCGCGGGCCTGCGATCGGAACTTGGCGATGACGCCGCTGTAGGGGCCGCCCGACTGGCCCGGCCCGTAGATATTGAAGTACCGGAGCGCGACCGTCTCGACGCCGTAGAGATCGGCGTAGAGCCGGCAGTACTGGTCTGCACCCAGCTTCTCGAGCCCGTAGGGCGAACTCGGCCGTTTCGGGGCGTCCTCCGTGATCGGCACGGACTCGGGAGCGCCGTAGATCGCCGCGCTCGAGGCGAAGACGACCCGTGCGTCGGTCTCGCGGGCCCGTTCGAGCACCGAGAGGGTGGCGTCCACGTTCACCCCGTGGGTCTCCTCGGGGGCCTCGACGGAGCGCTCGACGCTGACGACGGCGGCCTGGTGGAAGACGCAATCGACGCCCGCCATCGCCTCGCGCAGGCGATCGGGGTCGCGGACGTCGCCCTCGACGACCTCGGCCTCCGGAGGCACCCGGTCGCGACTCCCGTTCGAGAAATCGTCGAGAACGCGGACGTCCGCCTCGCTCGCGAGATCGGAAGCGAGGTGGCCGCCGACGAACCCGCCGCCGCCGGTGATCAACACCCGCTGGCCCTCGAGACCCTCCGCCGCGTCCGCCGACCCGTCAACGGTCATACCGTCCTGTTCTCCGAACGGTCACTTAAAACGGATCCTCGTGTCCCGCGGTTCAGCCGACCGGGGTTCCGGCGCCGCCCATGGCCCTGAACCCGCCCGTCTCCTCGTCGGCGTGGGTGACGTCCACGTCACCCGTGTTGCCCCAGTAAAAGGAGGGGTGGTCGGGGTCGTTGGGTGCCGCGAGGCCGACGACGTTTGCCGCGAGCGTTGCCTCGGAGCCGACCGGGTAGTAGACCCCCAGCGCCTTCCGGGCCGGGCGAGAACCCATGTAAGGGTCGTACGCGAGTTCGTAGAGGTAGTCGGCCGTCCCGGTGACGTGTTTGACGCTCCCGATCCGTGCGGGGCCGTGGCCCTTGAGTCGGACGACCGCCTCGGGAGTCGATTCGAGGCCGACCGGTTCCCAGTGGAGATGGTCGATCTCGACGTGGGCGTCCCACTTCTGGTGGACGGCCGGCGCAGCCGTCCCGCCCATCGTCAGGTACTCAATGCGCTGGGTTCCCCCGCGAGTGAAGAAAACCGTCGAGTTCTCGCCGCTCTGGTGAGCGCTCGGGTAGACCGCGACCGTCCCGAACCAGTTCGCCGGGCCGTACCACGACCGGAACTCGAAGAGGCCGTCGGCGTTTCCGGCGTCACAGTCGTAGACGGTCAACAGATCGTGGCGACACTGGAAGGGACCGACGCCCTCCTCGACCCGGTAGACGGCGTCGTTCCAGGCCCAGAAGACGAGGCGACTGACCGAGAGGTCCTGGGTGTCGCCCTCGGCGTGGGAGATCGCCGCCCCCGAGTCGGTCTCCAACCCGGGCCCGTTGAGCGCGAAGCCGTCGAGACGGACGCGTGCGACGCCGTCGGGGTCGGCAAAGCGGATGCCGTCGATCCCGGAGTCGGCGATCGCGATCTCGGAGACGGTCGGACCGAAGCCGACGATCGCCGTGTCCGAAGGGGGTTCGATCGTCCCGCGTTCGAACACCGTCGTCGGCGGCAACCGAACCTCGCCCCCGCCGCCTTCCGCGAGGACGTCCAGTGCGTCCTGGATTGGCGTCTCCCGTCCGTCGGGATCGATACTCCGAGGTGCCTCCAGATCCGGGGCGACCGCGACCACGTTCCCGTCCACGAGGTCCGCGAAGACCCCCTCGGTGACGCCGCTGTCGGCGGCAGCGGCGCTCGTCGCGCTGGCCGGGTTGGACCCTCCGATCACTCCACCCGCCACGACGCCAGTATACGCTAGATACTGCCGCCGGGAGAGTCGAGTCGATCGTTCGTCGGACTCGTTACCGAAGGAATCGAGCATCACCACCCGTGGGAAGGGACACCACATCAAATTGACGGTGGTAACTACCGTTGCCGGCATCCACTACGCTGGGGTCGATTCCGAAGCGCCGTTCGATCCAGTCCCACGAACTGGCCGGAAATCAGCTCGGCGTCTGTCGAGTCTTCCTGTAAGCGTACAGCGGCACGACTAGCCGATGAAGCGCGTTCCGACCGTCAGTGCCTTCCCCCGGAGGGTCGGCGAGGCGAGGACCGCGAGCAGGTAGACCGCGCCGCCGACGCCGATGTGGGCGAAAAGCGCCACCGTCGTCGTCACCGGCAACAGGGTCTCGAGGCCGACGAGGACGACCGCCATCGCGACGGCCGCGCCGAGACACGCCCCGAGTTCCGGGACCGGAACGGAGAGGGTCGTCAGCCGCCCGAGCGCCCACCAGAGCACGACGGTGTTCGCGACCATCGCGATCGTCGTCGCCGCCGCGGCGCCGACGAGCCCGAAGCGGGGGACGAGCGCGACGTTCAGGGCGACGTTCAGGAGCAGCGAGCCGACGGTCGCGTAGGCGCCGACGTCGGGCCGGTCGAACGCCCGGATCGCGGCGTCGAACACGTTGTTGACCCCGGCGACTACCTTCTCGCCCATCAACACGGCGAGCGCCCCGGCGGCGATGGCGAACTCCGGGCCGAAGACGAACCCGAGGATTTCGGGAGCGAGCACGAGCGCGCCGAAAAAGGCGGGGATGACGAGAAACAGCGACGCCGTCAGGCCGTCCCGGAGCGCCCGGCGGATTCGCTCTTCCTCGCCGGCGCTCCGCCAGGCACTGAGCTGGGCGAAGAGCGTCTCCGAGACGACCCCGCCGACGAGTCCGACCATCACCGTCACGCGCCAGGCGAGTTCGTAGCCCGCGACGTGGGCCTGGCTGAGGAAGAAGCCGACGACGAGCAGGTCCATCGTGTTGTAGACGTACCCCCCAAGCGCCCAGATCCCGTTGAACTTCGCGAACGCGATCAGCGAGCGGAAGTGGTCGATCGAGGGGCGTGCGAGCCCGACCGAGATCCGCGAGACACCCACGAGACACATGACGGCGTAGCTCACGATCAGCCCGTAGATCAGCGCCTCGGCGCCGTATCCCAGTCTGACGAGCGCGACCGCCACAGTGACGTAGGTCAGCAAGCGGAGGAGATAGAGAGCGGCGGTCTCCTCGGTCCGGAGCTCACCGCGGAGGACGTGGACGGTGAGTACCGAGAACTCGTAGAGGACCGCGGCGACGACCAGGAGGGGAGCGACGTCGGCGCCGACGTAGGCCGCGATCGGCTCCCTGGCCGCGAGGACGACGGCGGCGAGCGCGCCCAGAAAGGCCAGTTTCAGGAGGAGGGCGGCCGCGAGTAACTCGGCGGCCTCCCGGCCCTCGCTGATCCGCTTCTCGACGGCGCCCCGGAGCCCGAAGTCGGCGACCGTCGCGACGGTGCTCAGGAGTGCCTCGAACAGGAAGAAGACCCCGAGCAGGGTCGCCCCGAGCGCCGACGCGAAGTAGACGGTGCTCGCGAAGGCGACGACGGCCCCGACGACCTCGACCCCGAACAGCAGTCCGCCCGCCCGCGCGACGTTGAGCCGTCGCGGGATCATCGCCCTCGAGACGGGCCTGACAGGATCGGGACCGCGACGTGTTTTTCGCATCTACAACAGCCCGACCTCCCGGTACCACGCAGCGGTGTCGGCGATCGCCGCCCGCCAGCCACGCCGGGCGACCGGCGACTGCTCGGTCAGGTCGGCTCGAAGGGTGCCGTAGTCGCTTCGCTCGGCGAACCCGCTCCCCCCGACCGGCGAGACTCCCAGCCGGTGGGCGGCGTCGATCGCCGGAACGACCCCGTACTTCGTCAGCGGGTAGGGGACGTCCACGACCCGACACGGCGTGTCGACGGCGCGAGCGACGAACCGGAGCACCTCCATGTTCGTGAGATTGGGGCCCGAGACGATCTCGCGGCGGTCGGTCCGCCCCGCGAGGGCGGCGCCGATCGTCCCGACGACGTCGCCGACGTGGACGATGTTGTACTCGTCGTAGGTGTAAAGCGGCGGGACCAGAAGGCGATTCGAGTCGGCCCGCTGAAAGAGGTCGTAGCGGGTGAGCCGGTAGTCCCGCGGGCCGAGGATGTAGGTCGGATAGAGGATCGTGTGCTCGAAGGGCCACTCGCCGTCGGCGAAGAGTCGGTCGGCACGCACCTTCGAGCGCTGGTAGACGGAGTCGAGATCCGTGGGGACCTCCGGGTGGGCGCCGATCGTGCTCGCGAAGACGACGCGCTCGACGTCGGCGTCGGCCGCAGCCTCGAGCAGGTTCTCCGTGCCCTCGACGTTGATCCGGGTCATCTCGGGGTGGGGGTAGACCGACGCCGCGAGGTGGACGACGGCGTCGATTCCCGAAAGGGCGCCCTCGAGGGAGTCGGGATCGAGGATGTCGCCGCGGACGACCTCGACGCCCTCGGGGAGCCGGCGCCGGTCGGCGCCGGGCCGGAGCAGGGCGATCGGCTCCCGGTCGCTCTCGGCGAGCCGGTGGATCAAATTGATCCCGACGAATCCCGTCGCGCCCGTGACGAGCGTTCTCATTGGCTCTCCTCCGCGAAGTCGTAGGCCGAGTCGATCGTCTCCGCGACGCGTACTCCCCGGGACACGGGTGCCTGCGTCTCGGGGTCCCCTCGAACCACGTGCTCGACGAAATCGCGGATCCGTTCGGTGTGGGCGTCGTCGTCGGTCGCGCCGTACAGCTTCGTCAGCCCGACGTCGACGAGCGGCGACTCCCCGTTCTCGAACTCGAAGGGGCGGCCGTGGACGGCGCCCTCGAGGCGCTCGCCGTCGTACTCGAGCCAGCCCTCGGTGCCGACGGCGACGTGGCGGGTATACCCTTCGGTGTGGGTCCAGCCGACCGTGATCTCGATCGGGACCTCCCCTGCGAGGAGTTCGAGGGTTGCGGTGTCCTCGACGCCCCGGCCGTGGATCTCGCGGGTTCGACACCGCTCGACGGTCGCCTCGCCGAAGAGGTCGATGTAGACGTCGAGGCTGTGGGGCAACAGGTCCCGCATGACGCCGCCGCCCGAGAGGGCGGGATCGAAGTACCACCGCTGGCCGGGCAGCGTCGAGTGGTGGCTCGTCCGGACCTCGAGTAGCTCCCCGAGCAGGTCGTTGCGGAGCATCGCCATCGCCCGCTCCGCGTTGCCGTAGTAGCGAGCGAGGTAGCCGACCTGGGTGATGATTCCGTTCTCGTCTGCCGCTCGACGGAGCTCCCGAGCACTCTCGGCGTCGATCGCGAGGGGCTTCTCACAGAAGACGTGACAGCCCGCCCGCGCGGCCAAAAGGAAGACGTCGTGGTGGGTCGCCGGCGGCGTACAGATGCTCACGACGTCGATCCGCTCGCCGTCGAGGAGTTCCTCGATCGTCGCGTAGCCCGGAACGCCGTACTGCTCGGCGAGTTCGCGCCGACGCCGGTCGTCGAGTTCTGCGATCCCGGCGACCCGGGTCGCCGGGTGCTCGTCGTACGTCGGGAGGTGGTAGTCGCTCGCCATCCAGCCACCACCGATCACCCCGACAGCAAGCTCGTCCATGCCGGCTTCTCGACCCTCCTTCGCTTAAACCCCGGCGACGCTCCTCTCCCGGTCCGGTTTTCGGCGTCGGCGAACCGGGGTCCCCGGCGTCGACATCGAGAGCCCCGGGAGAACCGGCCCGTTCGGACCGTCCTCTCCAATCTCCGCGATCGATGTCCGAGCGGGCCCGTCGTCGTCGACCGAGTGGCGTATCGTCGGTGCGACGACCGCCACTGCCTTCCCCCACCACCGATAGACCGCCCGCCAGACATCATCTATCGGTTGACGAACGGAGAAATATACCCACCGTTCGAACGGTTGTTCACCCGCGAACAGCCCGTTCGTCAGTGAACCGTTATACCGGCGCTCCTCGAACCACGCGAGCATGGCCGGAGATCGACGGGCGGACGCGATGGACCGCCTCCGGTACGCCCCGATCCTCGAGGCGTGCCGGAATGCCCCGCGGACGAGACGGGAACTCGCCGAGGCGACCGACGTCTCGCGCACGACGGTCTACCGGATGACGGTCGCTCTCGCCGACCAGGAGTACGTAGAGCGGACCGCGGACGGCTACCGGACGACCACACGGGGCGAGGCCTTCGGCCGGCTGGCGGAAACCTTTCTCGAGGGCATCGAGGCGATCGACCGCCTTGACCCGCTGTTCGAGGTCGTCTCCCACCCCGACCTGCTCGACCACGCCCACACGCTGACCGATCCGACGGTGACGACCGTCGACGCGACCGACCCCTACCGCGTCGCCGACCGCGCGATCGAACGCTTCGAGGCCGCCCACGACCCCCGCGGCGTCGTCTCGAGCGCGAGTCCGACGGGACTGCTCGAGGACGCCCGGGAGATCGTCGACACCAAAGACCGCATCGAGTGGCTGTTCGCCGAGCGCGCGCTTGCGGCCCACGACGCCGTCGGCGGCGAGGCGTTCCTCGACGCGCTCGAGGCGCCCCACCTCTCGATCGGAGTCGTCCCCGACGAGGCCGTCCCCTTTACGTTCTCGGTCGACCGCGACGACGTCTCGGTGTCGGGCCACGACCCGACCAGCGGCCTGCCGACGGTGATCGTCGAGTCCGACTCGCCGGCGGCGTGGGCGTGGCTCGACGGCCGGTTCCGATCGCTTCAGAAACGGGCGACGCCGCTGAACGCGTGGGTCGGGCGATAGCTCCGGGGTCGAGGGTCGGATCTCCTGGTGGCCCCGACGTGGTCCGGCCGGAGCGAATCGATGTCCATGTGAACTGTAGTCACAGGTTGCGTATCAGAACTATCGATCTCGAATAATCCGGCCGAACGGTGCCGAACTCCTCATGTTGGTTTTTCGTCGCGGGGTAATTCATTACCCGGGACGTCACCAGGTGATGGGTCATCGGATGCTTCGGCTTCCGCGTTGGCCACGAGTTCGTTGAACTTCTGCGAACGAGTCGCGATGAAGTCCATCGTGTCGCTGTCCGGTGTCAGCTCTCGGGATTCGACGAGGAACGTCGTAATCACGACCGTCTTGACCCAGGGGCGGAGCACGCCGAGGTAGACCGTCAGCGCAATTCCACCGACGACGACCCAGCCGAGGATCTCATACGTCGGCGAGAGGCCACCGAAGACGGCCGCCAACGGGGTCAAGCCTAACAAAACGCCGAACGCAACCGCATACATTCCGAGGACGATGATGAGCGTCGACGCTAGCACCGGCTTCCAGGTCTTGCCGTAGAGCACTACCCCGTCGCGAGCGGCCCGCCAGTTGTTCTGGTCCTCGTTGAGGAAGACGTGTGCGAGGATTGCCTCGTCGATGTAGGAAGCGGCGAGTGCGATCCCTCGGCGAAGCACCGCAAGGATGTTGCCGAGCGTCGGGACGAAACTCAGGAGATTCGACAGCGAGATCACCGTATTGTTGAACTGCCTGATGACCGATTTCACCAGCTGATCGACGACGAACAGTGCGCTCGCCCCCGCGAAGTTCTCCTTTACTTTGCTCGTCCCGAACGCGATCTGATTCGATGGGGTCTCACCCGTGTCGACGATATGGGCGATGACGGCGATGTGGCCCGCGGCAACCAGATACAGGACGTATCGCCTTGCGAGTCGCATCACACCGAGGAAGATAAGCGTCGCAATGAACAGCCCGATCCCGGCGATCGGTCCGGAGAGGGTCCCCGCGTCCAGCAGCGTAAGTACTAGCCACCCAATGACCCCGAAGTAGAGAACTGTCAGGAGACCGAACAGCCCTCCGACGGCGAGTCGTAGTGCGACGAACGGCAACGTCCGAAAGAAGACGCCGGTCGCTTTGATGAAGTGTAGTTTCATTGGTGTTCTAAGTCGTCACTCACCGTGGCGGCCCACGTCTCGCTGCGACCAAGACAGCCAGTCACATGCGCGATTCCAACAGGACCCATCTCCCGAATCCCTCTTTGCTGATCGGCTCGGGTTGTACGGTCGCTGGCCGCTCCGATCATCCTTGATGCCCAATCGGGTGTCTCCACACCAATTGGATCCGCGGTTGTTCTTTCTTCGGCCCGTTCGTCGGTCGGTTCTCCGTTGGTTTCGGTGTCTTCCGTTCTCATTGGTCCGTCTCAGTGGGTGTTATTCGCTTCCGCTATACTCGACCAGCTCCATTTCGAGAAGCGTCTCACCCGTCTCGTCGTCATAGTACGCGACGTATGCCGGAAACGCGAGCTCGGGTGCGAGACAGCTCTCGTGGACGACCGTGTCGTTGATCTCCGTTACGGCCACGTAACACTCCGTTCCGACGTAGGAGGCAGTATCCTCGACTGCGTACCGCAGGCTGCCCTCCTCAGTGCCGAAGCGCCACTCGTACCCGACGTACACGCCTTCGTTGGCCGCGACGTGGGGCGAGTGCAATCCCGAGCCGATGAAGATCGCAGCCGGAGTCGTCATCAGCTGCGAGAAGATCTCGTCCTCGGTTCCGGTCACCGTCCGGGCGAACTCTTCACCCTCTTCGTATGTCAGCTCGGTTTCGACGGTCAGACGGTCGTCACCGGCGTCTTCGACGGTCCAGAGAAAGACGCCAGCCCCGTCTTCCTCGCTCTCGACACGGTACTCGTAGTGTTCACCGGCTCCGAACTCGTACAGTCGCCACTCGTCGTCGTTGGTTTCGGGTGGATCGTCGGGAATCTCGATATCGATACCAACCCGTTCGCCGAGTTCGTCACCCGCGCGATCCGTGGCTTCGGCTTTGACCCGATCGGTAATGGCCTCCGTGCTGAGACAGCCACTCAGGCTCAGAGTAACGCACCCAACGAGAGCGCCCACGATCGATCGGCGGTGCACTCCCATCGGACGTGCTCGAGGCCCTTCGGATGTGCCACCCGAGTTGGATGGTTCAGACGCCATGGTGAACTCCCTCGTCACCGCGACTCGTAGTCGGCGAGTTCGACCTCGAGCTCGAGGTCGCCGTCCTCGGTGTAGGTCGCGACGTAGGGGGCGATCCCGCCGTCGGCGCCGCGGAGGCAGCTCTGCTGGGAGAGTTCGCCGTCGACGGTCGTCTCGACGAAGTAGCAGTCGACGCCCGCGTAGGAGCGTTCCTCGACCACTTCGGTGACCTGGGTCTGGCCGTCGACCGTGGTCTGCTTGCGGTTGCCGACCGAGGGGTCCGTAAAGCCCATCTCGAAGTAGTAGAGCAGGGAAGCGCTCTGGAGGGCGAGCACGGGCGCGTGGGCCTGGGTGAGGAACAGCTGCCCCATCACTTCGTCGGCGGGCCCGGTCGTCGTCGACTGGTACTGTTCGGTACCGAACTCGTAGTCGATGCTCGTCGTCACCTCCTCGTTGCCCGCGTCCTCGATGTCGTAGACCAGCCGGCCGGTGACCTGTTCACCCGTCTCCTCGTCCATTCCGGCGAGATCGAACGCATAGTGGCCGGGAGCGCTCAGGTTGAACCACTCGCCGTCCGCGCCGTCGCCGACCATCGAGTCGAGGCCGACGTCGCCGTCGCTATCGTCGGCGCCCGCTCCCGACGAGCCATCGCCCGCGTCGTCGCTATCCCCGGCACCGTCCGAACTGGCGCCGTCGTCCGCCGCGTCGTCGCCGCTGTTCCCGTCGCTCTCGCCGTCGTCGGCGGAGTCTGCCTCCGCGACGCCGTCGTCCTCGCCGCCGAGGTCGCCGAGCCCGCCCATCCCGGTACACCCGGCGAGGGCGACCGAGAGGACGACCGCCACCACCACGAGGGTGTGGGCAGTGAGCCGAATGTTCAAGAGGCGATCCAGTCCGGTTCGTCCGCGTGGTTCGTGCATGATGTATCGTCCGTGTCGTTTTCGGGTTCCGGTCCGTCCTCAGTCCGTCTCGAGGGCGAACGACTCGGCGACCCGCGTCGCGAGTTCGTCGAGGTCGTCCTCGTCGTTCCAGTCCACCCCGAGGACGTAGCCGGTCCCCTCCGCGAGCGCGAAGAGGTAGGTGAGCCGCCAGCGTTCGCCGTCCGAGCGGTAGGCGTACTCGACCACGCTCGCCGTTCGTCCGCCCTCAAGGGCGACGTCCCGGCGGTCGAGGGCCTCGAGGGATCCGATGTGGTCGTCGGCCTCGAGGGCGTCGAGGAAGGCCGCGACGTACGCCGTCAGCGTGCAGTCGACGCCGTCGTCGACGGTGACGGTCGCGCCGGCCGATCCCCGCGGGTCGTCGAACGACGCCCCGCCCGCCGGCTCGGCCTCGACGCGCCAGTCGGCGGGGTACACGAGCCGGTAGCCGTATTCGTCGTCGACGTAGGTCTCGACCCTTGCCGTCGGTTTCTCCCCCCGGTTCGTGGGAACCACCGCTCAGACCAGTTTGTCGGTGATCCCCGCGGCCACCGGTAGTCGGGTGGTCTCGCCCCGGTAGGCGTTGACCATGAGGTAGACCCAGAGCGCGAACCCGCCGACGATGAGCGCCAGCCAGACCAGTCCGAGGACCAGCGAGACGATGCTGCCGACGAGGAACGTGCTCGTGCTCGCGAACAGCACCGTCGAAATGACGGTCCCGACGATGCTGAGAGCGACGTACGCCAGGAAGAGCAGGCCGGTAACGACCATGCTCTGGGCGGCGTGAAACCGCACGAACCGGTTCTCCTTTTCGATCAGGAAGAAGATCAGTCCTGTGACGAACCCGAACAGATACGAGAGCGCCCCCGCGACGTTCTCGTCCAGTCCCGATCCGGTTTCGGTCGGCTCCGTTGGTTCCGCCGCAGCCTCCGCCTCGATATCCACGTCTGATGTCTTGCTTGCCATTTGTTGTCTCGGTGAGGATAGCCGTCCCGTGGCGGTTCCTCTCCTACCAGTCAACAGGGGTGATAGTCAGATATATTAATTGGGTGGGATTGTCTCACGAGGTGGGATCGTCTCGGGGGGTGAAACACCCGTCGAGGCCCGCCGCGTCTGCCACGGGAGGGGGTTCGGCTCCGGTCCCGGAGGCGGGAGGGAGTCGACCCGTATCCGAGCGGTTCCGCCCGTCTCCCGGCCGACTACCCGTACCGACAGGAATTGGTCAACTCGCCGATGTCCTCGACCCCCACCGTCACGCTGTCGCCGTCCTCCAGGAGCACGGGCGGCTCCCGGTAGACGCCGACGCCGGGGGGCGTTCCCGTAAAGAGCAGGTCCCCCGGTCGGAGGGTAAACGCCCGACTGCAGAAGGCGACGAGGTCGTCGATCCCGAAGATCAGCTGGTCGGTCGTCGATTCCTGGAGGCGCTCGCCGTTCACCTCGGTCCAGATCTCGAGGTCGTGGGGGTCCTCAATCTCGTCGGTCGTCACGAGGTCGGGGCCGATCGGCGCGAACGTATCGAGGCTCTTGCCCCGAACCCACTGGCCGTCGCCGTGCTGGAGGTCCCGCGCGGAGACGTCGTTGCCGACGGTGAAGCCGGCGACGTACTCCATGGCCTCCTCGGGATCGACCCGGCGGGCTTCCCGGCCGATGACGGCGACGAGTTCGGCCTCGTAATCGACCTTCTCGGTGAGCTCGGGGTCCCACGCGATCGAACTTTCGGGCCCCGTCACGCACGTCGGGAACTTCGAGAAGAGGACGGGTTCCTCGGGGATCGGGTTGTCGCCCTCCTCGGCGTGGTCCCGGTAGTTGAGCCCGACGCAGACGATCTTCCCGGGGTCGGTAACGGGGGCGGCCCGTTCGACCGCTTCGTGGTCGTGGAGGCCGATCCCCGTCTCGGCGGCGTACTCGACGGCCAACTCGGCCTTTCGCTGCCACTCCCAGCCGGCGAGCAGGTCAGTCGTTCCCGGGCCGATCTCGATTCCGGCGCTCTCGCTGGCTTCCGGGAGGGAAACGACGCCGTCGTCGGTCGAGACGCCACACCACGGGCGGTTCGTGTCTTCCGTTCGGTATTGTCCGAGGCGCATAGGTGGATACGTGGATGGGTGTCGTGGTAGGTACTTTGGTCCGTACTCAGAGATCGATCCCGGCTTCGTCCATCAGGCGCAGGCCCGACTCGACGAACCGGTCGAACTCCCCCTCGACTTTGGGGTTCAGGAGTTCGCCGTCGCGTTTGACCGCCTCGCCGTCGACGAGCACCGTGTCGATGTGGGAGGGATCGGCCTGGAAGACGACGGTCTGGATCGGCGAGTGGGAGGGTGCCGTCATGAAGTCGTCGGCTCTGATCGTGATGAGGTCGGCGCGTTTGCCGGGCGTGAGCGTCCCGATCTCCTCCTCTAACCCCAGGACCTTCGCGCCCTCGATCGTCGCCATCTCGAGGGTGTCCCGCGCGGTGATCCCGACCTCGGTGACCTCCTCGTGACCCTCCAGAATCGCCTGGTTCTCGAACATTCGCTGGACCTGGAGCCCGATCCGCATCTGGGAAGTCACGTCGCCGCTGACGTCCGAACAGACGTCGACGCCCCAGGCCGGCCGGCCGCCAGCTTCGAGAACCTTCCCGGTGACCGGAATGCCGTGGCCCATCTGCATCTCGACCTCGGGGGTCGAGGAGAAGGAGACTCCCTGGGAGACGGCGTGGTCTACGTCCTCCTGGGAGAAGTGGTTCCCGTGGGCGACGTTGACGTCGGAATCGAGCATGTCCTCGAGACAGCCAAAGCCCTGGTAGTCGTCGCCGTAGACCGACGAGGGCCAACACGCCGCACCCATGTGGACCGTCGCGGGGACGCCGAGGTCGCGGGCCAGTTCCAGATCGGCCCGGGCGATGTCGTCGGTACAGAAATCCGGTCCCCGGAGCCCGAGCGCCAGGCCGAGCAGGTCGTCGTCGCGGATCCGTTCCTCGTAGAGGTCACGAACGTTCTCCTCGGGCAGGCCGACGTCGCTCTCGAACCACCACTTGGCGGCGTCGTCGCCCGGCGGGCCGTAGGTGTACACCGCACGCAGTCCGGCGTCCCGGAGCGCGTCGACCGCTCTATCGCCGTGTTCGAGCGTGTTCGGGTACGACCAGTCCAGGGCCGTCGTCGTCCCCGTATGGAGCTTCTCGAAGGCGCCGAAGAGGCCGCCGAGATACATGTCCTCCGGCCGGTAGAGTCCGGTGACGTTACCGAGCATGTGCTCGAAGTACTCGCCCATGAGCGACCAGTCGCCCGCAATCCCCCGGACCTGGGTCTGTGCGAGGTGAACGTGCGAATCCACGAACCCCGGCAGGACGATCCGGCCCTCGGCGTCGATGACGTCGGCGTTGTCCGTCGAGAGCCCGCGTCCGATCTCGACGATCTCTCCCTCCTCGATCAGGACGTCCCCCTCCTCGAGTTGGCCGATCTCCGGATCGAGGGAAACGACGGTTCCGTTCTTCACGATCGTTCGTGTCATGGGCGGTACGGTAATCTGACCGCGAGGGTAAAACTTTACCGCCCGGTAAGGGACGCGATGGATCGGAACGTTCGTGTTATGTGGGTCTCTCTACGAGAGTCGGTATGAGCGACCCCGGCGAGACGGTCTCGGCGAAGGACACCGAGGACGTGATCATGGAGGCGACCTTCCGCGCGCTGAGCAAACACGGCTACACGGACCTCCGGATGCGCGACATCGGCGAGGAGATGGACCTGACCCGCCAAGTGATCCACTACCACTTCGAGGGAAAGCGCGCCCTCATGTCCTCGTTTCTCGAGTACGTCATCGACCAGTACGAGGGAAGCGTCGAGGTCGAGGAGGACGCCGACCCGAGGACGGAACTCGACGCCCGGATCGACCAGTGTCTGTTCGGCCCAGAGTTCGAGGAGTTCGGCCACTGGGACCGGATGAAGGTCTACCACGAACTCTACACCTACGCCCAGAACGACGACGACCACCGGGCGCTGTTCGACGACCACTACGACCGGATCCGCGGGAGCGTCGTCGAGGTCGTCGAGCGGGGAATCGAGGAGGGGGAGTTCCGAAACGTGGACGCCGAGTTGATGGGCCAACTCCTCACGGACGTCATCCACGCCGCCCGCGGGCGCCGGATCGCGCTGGGCCACGAGGACGCCCCCCGGGAAGCGCGGCGGGCCATCGACGAGTTCGTCCTCGACTCGCTGTCCGCCGACGACTGACTGGTGAACTTCACTCCCCGCCGTCGTCCCCGAAAACGCCCGCCTCGGCCAGTTCGTCGATCTCTCCTTCGGAGTAGCCCAGTTCCCGGAACACCTCGCGGTTGTGCTCGCCTAACAGCGGCGGCGGGAGTTCGAAGCCGCTGTCGGCGCCCTCGAACTTCAGCGGGTGTTCGATCACCGGGATCGTCCCGAGTTCGGGGTGCTCGAGTTCGGTGATCGTCCCCCGGGCCTCGATCTGGGGATTGTTCAGAGCCTCCTCGACGTCGTAGACCGGCCCGGCCGGAACTCCGGCGTCCTCGGCGATGACCTCGATCCACTCCTCGGTCGTCCGTTCACGGAGGGTCGCCTCCAGCTCCGCTTCGAGTTCCTCGACGTGTTCGACCCGGTCTGCGTTCGTCTCGAAGCGGTCGTCCTCGGGGAGGTCGGGGCGGTCGATGGCCCCACAGAGTTCGGCCCAGAGCTTCTCGTTGAGGACACAGACGTTGAGGTAGCCGTCCGCGGTTTCGTAGGTCTGGTAGGGCGCGAGAACGGGATCTTTCGTCCCCATCCGTCCGGTCTTCTCGCCGGCGAAGGCCATCCCGGCCTGTTTGGTGAGCCAGGGCAGCGTCGCCTCGAGCATCCCGAGATCGACGTACTCGCCCTCGCCGGTGCGCTCGCGGCGGTAGAGCGCGGTCGTCGCGCCGAAGGCGGCCCACATCGCGGTGATCAGGTCCGTCATCGGCAGACCGACTTTCACCGGCTGGCGCTCGGCCTCACCGGTGACGCTCATGATCCCGCTCATCCCCTGGATCAGCAGGTCGTACCCCGAGCGTTTGCGCCAGGGACCCGTCTGGCCGAACGCCGATATGGCGAGGTAGATCACGTCCTCGTTGTGCTCGGCGATCGTGTCGTAATCGACCTCCAGACGTTCTGCGGTGCCCGGCCGGAAGTTCTGGACGAAAACATCGGTTTCCTCGACCAACTCGTACAGCGCCTCCCGTGCCCGGGGCTCCTTCAGGTCGAGTTCGAGGCTCTTCTTCCCGTAGTTCAGCGTCCAGTAGTACGGCGACTCGCCCTCGACGAAGGGCGGTCCGGAGTGGCGGATGGCGTCGCCGTAGCCGGGTTGTTCGACCTTGAGGACCTCCGCGCCCTGGTTGGCGAGCATCGCCGAGCAGAAGCCACCGGTGACGAACGTCGAGAGATCCAGAACGGTCACGCCCTCGAGTATCCGTCCGCTCATGGCCCCTCTCCGGCGTCGCCGAGTCGCCGCATGCGTTCGAATGTCATGATTCCCGCCGGGCCGCCCACGGTACGATGGATGGAACCGTACCGCACGCTCCTGTAGGGAGTCGGAGTACCGACTGGTAAACCTGTCGACGATGGTTCCGGCCGCGGGCCGATCCCCCTGACGGACCGCCGCGAGCGGGAGTCCGCGACCGATCCACTCCGTCCGCGGGTTTTATACGATCGGGTGGCCAGACGCCCCGTGACTCCCGCGGACGACGGTTCGCTGGTCGCGCTCAGTGACCTCCGCACGGCCGCCTACTGCCCCCGAAAGTACTACTACCGGGATCGGGAGGACGACCGCGAACCGCCTCCCGAGGTGGGCGACCGGCGGTCGCTCGCCGTCCGGTATTCGGACCTGCTGGCGGCCGACGACGCCGACCTCGCGGCCGAACCGGTCGCGGTCGATCCCCCGGCGTACCGCCGGACCCTCGAGGCCACCCGGAACCGGCTCGAGGAGAGCGGTCGGTGGGAGGCGATCCGCGACCCCGCGGCGCGGGACGTCTACGTCGCGGGCAAGGACTGCCACGGGATCGTCCACAAGGTGCTCGAGGAGCCCCTCGTGCCCTCGATAGTCTCGGTCGGGGAGCCACCCGAACAGGGTGTCTGGCACGCCCAGTCGGTCTACGCCGTCGCGGCGGCGAAGGCCCTGGCCTGGGACCGCCAGCAACGGATCGAGACCGCCTGCGTAGAGTACCCTCGCTACGGCGTGATCCGTCGGATCACGCTCTCGATCCGCCGGAAGGCCGAGTACCGCCGGACGCTCTCGACCGTCCGCGGGATGGAGGGAGTGCCCGAGCGGACCACCAACCGCTCGAAGTGCGAGCACTGCGAGTACGCCGGCGACTGTGGCGTCCGCACCCGGACGGTGCGGTCGCTGCTCGGTCTCGGCTGACCGGCCCCGGCGGGTCGGGTACGCCGGGCGGGCTCGAAACCGTGATGGCGCCGGCCCCGAAAACGGGGATATGCGATCGACCTCGCGACGCCCCCTCCTCGCCGCCTGCACGTTCGCGCTTGCGGGCTGTCTCGGCGAGGACGACCCCTACGCCGACGAGGAGATGGTCGAGAACGAACCCGACTACGGCGGCTGGCTCGGAAACGCCGACCATCCCGGGACGGTCGACCGGACCGGGGAGGGAGAGACGGGCGTCGAGGTCGGTGCCGGCAGGGACGGCCTCGCCTTTTTCCCGACGGCGATCCGGGTCGACCGGGGAGCGACCGTCGTCTGGGAGTGGACCGGGGCGGGCGGCCGCCACAACGTCGTCGAACGCGAGGGCACCTTCGAGAGCGACCAGACCGGGGAGGCGGGCCACACGTTCGAACACACGTTCGAGGAGGAGGGTAGGTACGCCTACGTCTGTACGCCTCACGAACGCCAGGGGATGAAAGGCGCCGTCGACGTCGTCTGATACGGTCGGTGACAACGATGTACCGGTCGATCGAAGTGCCGTGTTTCGACCGGCGGTGCAATGACCTGTAACCGACCGTCCGAATCAGGGCCTCGACCGTTCGAGAGCCTCCGAAACCGGTCCCGGGTCGGCTCCAAGGACCGACTCGAGCCGGCCCGAGACGAGCGACGTATCGCGCGGGTAGTCGGACTCGGGAGGAACCGATTCCGGGACGACCCGTCCTGCGGGCTCGCCGAGCGCGTCCATCGCCGCCCGATGGAACTCGTGGATGCTCGTTCTGGGGGCGGCGGCGTGAACGACGCCAGTCACCTCGTGGCGGGTGAGGTCGGTGACGATTTCGGCCGCGTCGCCGATCGAGATCGGGCTCTTGTAGGCATCCTCGAAGTACGCGACCGTCTCGCCGTCACGGATCCGCTCACGCGTAGCCGCGAGTCGAGGATCGAGCGTTCCCCCGGAGAAGCCATAGAGGTAACTCGGCCGGACGATACAGTGGTCGGGACAGTGATCTTCGAGGACCCGTTCGAACGCCCGGACGCGCCGTCCGTACTCGCTCGCCGGAGACGGATCGCTACCCTCGTCGTACGGGCCGTCAGCACCGTCGAAAACGGCGTCCGTCGAGACGTAGACGACCCGCCGGTCGCGACAGGCGTCCACGAACCGATCGAGAGATCGGTCGAAGAGCCCCCGATTCCGGCCGTCCCCCCGCTCGACGGTCGCTACGAAGACGACCCGTTCGATCCCCTCCGTGTCGAGTATTGTCCCGAGATCGTCGTTCCAGAAGTCGTACCCGACCGTCTCGACCCCGGATATCGGGACCTTCCCTTCGTGAACGGTGCCGACCACGTCAGTGTCGGCGTCCCGGAGCTGACGGGTCACTTCGGACCCCAGGAAACCGCTCGTACCGACGACGAGCGTTCGTTCCGGCATTATCGGAGAAACTGCCAGCGGAGTGAAAACGGTTACCGTCAGCGATTCAGCGTGTGGATCGCCTGACCCAGCGCGTTCTCGGCGGCCTCCATCGTCGCCTCGGCGAGGGTGGGATGGGTGTGGACCGTCGACGCGACGTCCTCTAGGGTCGCGCCGAGTTCGATCGCGAGGCCGAGTTCGGCGATCAGCTCGGAGGCCTCGGGGCCGACGATCGCCGCACCGAGCAGGTAGCCCTCGTCGTCGGCGACGATCCGGACGAAGCCGTCGGTCTCGCCGACCGTCAGCGCCCGGCCGCTTGCCCGGAACGGGAATTTTCCTATCAGAGGGTCGTAGCCTGCATCCTCGGCTTCGGCCTCGGTGAGGCCGACGGTCGCGATCTCGGGGTCGGTGAAGACGGCCGCGGGCATCGCCTGATAGTCGATCGCCCCTGGCTCCCCGGCCGCGACTTCGGCGGCGACCTTCCCTTCGGCACTGCCCTTGTGGGCGAGCATCGGCTCGCCGGCGACGTCGCCGACGGCGAGGATCCCATCGACCTCCGTCCGGGCGCGGTCGTCGGTCGGGATAAAGCCCCGTTCGTCGGTCTCGATTCCGGCGTTTTCGAGGTCGAGCGTGTCCGTGACCGGCGCACGCCCGACCGCGACGAGGACGTGGTCGGCTTCGAACGCGAGTTCGTCCTCGGCGTCGGATTCGTCCGCTGTCTCCGCCGGGCCACCCCCATCGGCGGCCGCCTGGCCCGCGGGCTCGGTGTGGATCCGGATTCCGTCCTTCGCGTCCTCCCACTCCGTCGCGGTCCGTTCGAAGTGAAAGTCGATCCCGAGGTCCTCGGCACGCGATTTCACCGGACGGACGAGGTCGCGTTCGTAGCCCGGCATGATCCCCGCGAGCATCTCGACGACCGTCACATCGGTCCCGAGTTTCGCGAAGACGCCCGCGAGTTCCATCCCGATGTAGCCCGCGCCGACGACGACCAGCGAGTCGGGGACTGAATCGAGCGCGAGCGCCTGCCGCGAGTCGAGGACGGGCTCGTCGTCGAACGCGAAGTTCGGGATTTCGACCGGTCGGGAGCCCGTCGCGACGATGGCGTGTTCGAAGGACACCGACTCCGAGCCCTGGCCGTCGCCGTCGTGAGAGACCCGGACCGTTCCCTCGTCGGCGAACCGGGCAGTGCCCTCCATCAGATCGACGCCGTTTGCTTTGCAGAGCTTCTCGACGCCGCCCGTCAGCTGATCGACGACCCCGTCCTTCCAGTTGACCATCCCCGAGAGGTCTATCGCGGGGTCGGCGTGGATCCCCATCTCCTCGGCGTGGCCCGCCTCGTAGGCGAGGTCGCTCGCCGTGATGAGCGCCTTCGAGGGGATGCAGCCGTGATTGAGGCAGGTGCCGCCGTAGGCCTCCCGCTCGACCAGGGTCACGTCCAGATCAAGCTGTCCGGCCCGTATCGCGGCCGTATACCCCGCGGGCCCGCCGCCGATCACCAACACGTCCGTTCCGGTTGTGACGTCTCCGACGACCATTGGTTCCTTCCTCGCCCGCCGACCGTATAAAATCGCAGGAATTGCCGCGAGTTTCCCCTACTCCAGCAGGAGCAGGTCTGGGTTCTCCAGATACCGCATGACCTCGTTGGTAAAGCGCGCGCCGGTCGCGCCGTCGATCAGCCGGTGGTCGAACGACAGCGACAGGGTCATCACCGACCGTGGTTCGATCGTCTCCTCGCCGTCCTCACCTTCGACCACGCGGGGCTTGCGTTTGATCTCGCCCATCGCGAGGATCGCGGCCTCGGGGTAGTTGATGATCGGGGTGGCGTACTCGCCGCCGATGCCGCCGACGTTCGTCACGGTAAAGGTCGACCCCCGGAGTTCGTCGGGGCTGATCGAGCGCTCGCGGGCCCGGGAGACCAGTTCGTTCATCTCCGAGGAGAGCTGGAGCAGTCCCTTCCGGTCTACGTCCTCTATGACTGGAACCATCAGGCCGACGTCGGTCGCCGTCGCCACGCCGACGTTGTAGTAGTGCTTCTCGACGATCTCGTCGGTCTCTTCGTCGATCATCGCGTTCATTTCGGGGAATGCCTCAAGGGCGGCGACGACCGCCTTCATCACGAACGGCATGTAGGTCAGGGAGATGCCCCGCTCCTCGGCGACGGGTTTGAGCCGCTCGCGCGTGGCGACGAGTTCGGTGACGTCGACTGCGTCGTGGTGGGTGACGTGGGGTGCGGAGTACTTCGACTCGACCATCGCCTCCGCGATCCGTTTCCGGACCCCCGAGAACGGCGTGCGGGTCTCGCGGGCGCCCGCCTCGTCACTCGCCGGACCGCCGGCGACGGCCCGGGCGTCGGCCTCCTGGGCCTCCCGCTGGGCCGCGGCGTACTCCTGGACGGCCTCGGGCGTGACGAACGCCTCGCCGTCGCGCCGGTCGCTCGCCGGCACCCGATTCAGATCTACGCCCTCCTCGCGGGCGACCCGGCGGGTCGCCGGCGCCGCGAGGGTGCGGTCGCGGTCGGCACCCTCTCCACCCGCCCTCCCGGCGGCCGTCGTCGGTGCCGTTCCGGCTGCGGGCTCGGTGTCGGCCTCGGCGACCGCGCCCGTCGCCGTCGCTTCGGTCGTCTCCGAACCGCCCTCGTCGGTCGCGGGAGTCGTCTCACGGGCCTCGGAGCCGTCACCGAGGACGGCGTAGACGTCGGCCTCCGTCACCCGGCCGCCGGGACCGCTTCCCGCGATCGAGCCGAGGTCTACCCCCTCCTCGCGGGCGCGCCGGCGGAGCCGTGGCGGGACGAACACCCGGTCGTCGGGCGTCTCGGGCTCCCCCTCGGATTTCGATTCGACCCTCGCGGTTTCCTCGCTCTCGTCGTCGGTCGATTCGTCGCGGTGTTCGCCGTTTTCAGTCGTCGGTGCTTCGGTTTCCGCGGCGGACTCGCCCTCGACGTCGAACGTGACGATCACGTCCCCGACGGGGACGACCTCGCCCGGCTCTGCGTGGAGCGTTCGGACGGTGCCGTTTACGGGCGAGGGGACCTCGACGAGGGCCTTGTCGGTCTCGACCTCGGCGACGGGCTGGTCCTCGCTCACGGCGTCGCCTTCCTCGACGAACCAGGAGACCAGTTCGCCCTCCGCGACTCCCTCCCCGACGTCGGGGAGTGTGAACTCCCGGACCATCAGAACTCCACCGCCTCCCTGATGCCCTCCGTGATCCGTGCCGGTTCGGGCAGGTAGTAGTCCTCCAGGCTATACAACGGGAACGGCGCGTCGAACCCTGCGATGCGCTCGATGGGTGCCTCCTGGTAGAGCAGCGAGTGCTCCTGGAGGGTCGCGACGATTTCGGCCCCAAAGCCGCCCGTCTTGGGCGCCTCGTGGACGATCGCCGCTCGCCCGGTCTTCTCGAAGGACTCCACGATCGTTTCTTCATCGAGCGGCGAGAGCGTCCGGAGATCGACCACCTCGACGTCGATCTCGCCAGCGAGTTCCTCGGCAGCCTCCATCGTCGGCCGGGCCATCGCGCCCCAGGTGTAGACCGAAATATCCGTTCCCTCGCGGCGGACGGCGGCCTCGCCGATCGGCACCTCGTAGGGCTCGGTCGGAACGTCCTCGCGGAACGCCCGGTAGATCAGCTTCGGTTCGAGAAAGATCACCGGATCGGGGCTGCGGATCGCGCTCGCGAGCAGCCCCTTGGCGTCGTGTGGGGTACTCGGGACGACGACGGTGAGCCCGGGCTGGTGGGCGAAGAAGGCCTCGCTGGACTCGGAGTGGTGTTCGGGGGCTCTGATCCCGCCGCCGTAGGGGGCACGAACGACCATCGGACACGTGAATCGCCCGCGCGAGCGCGTTCGCAGGCGTGCAGCGTGGGAGACGATCTGGTCGAATCCGGGGTAGATGAAGCCCAGGAACTGGATCTCCGCGACTGGCTTCAGTCCGTAGGCGGCCATCCCGATGGCGGTGCCAATTATCCCGGATTCGGCGAGGGGGGTGTCGATCACCCGGTCGTCGCCGAACTCGGCGTGGAGGCCCTCCGTCGCCCGGAAGACCCCGCCGTTCTCGCCAACGTCCTCGCCCATCACCAGGACGTCCTCGTCGCGCTCTAGCTCGCCGGCGAGGCCGTCGCGGACCGATTCGACTAGCGTGTGTGATTCGGTTTCGGTTTTGCCCATCTTACTCCTCCAGAAGCGCGTCGTCGCCGTGTTTCTCGCGGATCGAGTCGAACCACTCCATCTGGCGCCGGAGCCGTTTGGGCATCCCCTCGTAGACGTGTGCGAAGATCTCCTCGGGTTCGGGCCGTTCGACCTCCTCGGCGGCCTCGATCGCGTCGGCCACCTCGTCCTCGATGCGCTCCCCGATCGTCTCGACGCGGTCGTCGTCCAACATCCCGTTGTCCCGCAGGAACGTCTCGAGACGGGGGATCGGGTCCTTTGCCTTCCACTCCTCTACCTCGTCGTCGTCGCGGTACGCGGAGGGGTCGTCGGCGGTGGTGTGGGCGCCAAAGCGGTACTGGACGGCCTCGATCATCGTCGGCCGGAGTTCGTCCTCGGCGGGATCCTTCGCCTTTCGGATGGCGTCTCGGGTGACGTTGTACACCGCGAGCGGGTCCATCCCGTCGACCTGGACGCCCTCGAAGCCGTAGGCTTCTGCCTTCTGGGCGAGCGTCGCGCTCGCGGTCTGGCGCTCGCGGGGGACCGAGATCGCCCACTGGTTGTTGTTACAGAAGAAGACGGTGGGGGTGTCGAAGACGCCCGCGAAGTTCAGTCCCTCGTGGAAGTCGCCCTCGCTGGTGGCGCCGTCGCCGAAGTAACAGAGAAAGGCCCTCTCCTCGCCTTTCAGCTTCGACGCCCACGCCGCGCCGGTCGCGTGGGGGATCTGGGTCGCGATCGGTACCGCCACCGAGAAGATGTTGACGTCCTCGGGAATGTAGTTGCCCGTCTCGTGGCCCATCCAGTACAGCAGGGTGCGTTTCAGGGAGAGACCGCGCACGAGCGAGGCGCCGTGTTCCCGGTAGCTCGGAAACATCCAGTCGTCGTCGGCGAGGGCGTAGGCACTCCCGATCTGGGCGGCCTCCTGGCCCGACAGCGGCGGGTACGTCCCCATCCGGCCCTGGCGCTGGAGGCTCACGGCCCGCTCGTCGAACCGGCGAGCCAGACGCATGTCCTCGTAGATCTCGAGGAACTCCTCCTCGGAGAGGTCGGGGACTCGAGCCCCCTCGACGACCTCGCCCGACTCGTCTAACACCTGTACGCGCTCTCGGGGATCGGACTGTAGCGTACTCACGGCGAAGCCCTCCGGCACATATCTTCATCTTCTATCGCTCGCGTTAAAGGCATTTCGTAAATAGCTTGCTCTCGGTACGATTCTTGCCAGCAACCGCCGGATACCGACCTATCGACCACCGAAACCGCCGGTCGGTACCCAATCCGCAGAATACGGGCCGGGGGTCGAACGGTCCACCGTCCCGGCCAGGCTACCGATCCCTCGAGCGGGTCCCGTTTCGGGCCGTCCCCACATCCGACGCGAGATGCTGGCGACCGATTCCGGGACCCGGTTCGCGAGCGGTGGAACCGCCCTCCGGAACCTCCCTGATCCTATATAGGGATACTGGGGGCTCGAGGGCGCTCATAGCCGAATTATATACGTTTAAGCGCCCGTTCGGGGACGTTGACGTGTGTCGACCCGCTTTCCGGGCGGAACCCGACCGACGACCCTACCCATGTCACGAACCGACGACCCGGCCACGATGGAGGAGGAGTCGATCCACGCGGCGTACGTTCTCGACGTCCGCATCGTCGAAACCCGTTCCCGGGACGGCCCCAGCTACCGGTTCGAGGCGCCGGGCCACGAGGGACTCGAGTTCGACGATCCCGACCTCGCCGAGCTGTACGTGGACGTCTACTTCGACGTCAACGGCTTCGAGGAGGCCGGCACCGGCGAACGGGGCGTCCCGCCGGAGATCATCCAGGCCGGACGGGACACCCTCGCGGCGTACTTCCTGACTCAGCCCTTCACCGACGAGAACTGGGTCGCTTCCTTCTACGGCGTGAAGACGGCCCAGGTCGACCGGTACGTCTCCTGGGTCCGCCAACGCGCCGAGGAGATCCGGAACGGAGCGAGAGAGCGGGGGATGGAGTGACTCGCAGCCGGATCCGGCGCACGAAACGGCTACGGCGACGAAACCGGCGATAGTCACGTCGACCGGGTTTTCCGTTCACCGATCCCGGCAGTTCTCGGACCTGTTATCGGGAGTCCTCCCGCGGAGTACGTCCCGAAAGGACCGCTATATATCGGTCCCGATACCCACCGATGGGTCGGATTCGTACGGAGTGATATTATAAAACGTCTTTAAAATAGATGCGGTGGAATCGACCGCATGGTCGAGTTCACCAGGCGGAAGCTGATGGCGACGTCGGTGGCGGCCTCGCTCGGCGCGAGCGTGGCAACCACGGCGAGCGCCCAGGAAGACGGGGACACGCCGCACGCACCGCACGTGCGGGGCGAGCTCAAACGCTTCTCCTCGACGGCGCTCGGCGCCGAAGTGACGGGACCGTTCGTCTTCGAGGACGGGACGCCGCTGTACAGCGTCCAGCATCCGAGCCGCGAGAACCCCGGTCCCTACGCCGAGGCCGGGATCGGCTACTTCAGCGGCTTTCGGTTCACGATGAACGGGGAGAGCGACGAGTTCGACGAGCTCTCGACCCCGCAGACCAACGAGGAACGGGGGGTCGTCCGCGGCGGTGGCGGCGGATTCACGTATCTCGCACACGGCCACGATCCGATCAACGGCGGGAGCGAGGAACTCGGCGTCGTCCAGACGCCCGACGGCGTGAACATCACGTCGGCGACCGGCTCGACGCCCGACGGCGAGGCCGTGAACTTCGCGGGGACCCAGTACGGCGACGCGGCGTACAACCCCGACTGCAACCAGTTCGTCGCCACTGACGACGACGGAACCGAGGGCTATCTCTTCACCAACTGGGAGAACAGCCCGGGAAACGTCTCGCGGATCCCGATCTCCTGTGTGGACGGCGAGTGGGAAGCCGACCTGGAGCACGCGATCAACATCGCGAACACCGAGGCGTTCCGCGAGATCGGCGGCACCCGAATCAACTGCTACGGCGACTTGAGCCCGTGGAACACGATGCTCTCCTCCGAGGAGAACTACGCCCATCCGCGGGTCACGCCGATGGCGACCGCCGGCGAGATCGTCGAGACCGGCTCGGGCAAGGGGCTGACCGGCGCCGCCCAGTTCTGGAACCGGCCGAACCCGAGTGCGATCCAGGAGGCCGTCGACGGCTACTACGGCGACGATGCCTGGAGCGTCCAGGGTTCGTGGGCGCTGACCGGCGTCGAGTTCCTCGCGTACTACCTCGGAGCCGACCCGATCGATCAGGGCGGCGACGAGAGCGCCACAACCCCGATCGCTGACGTCTACCCCAACCCCTACGACTACGGCTACCACGTCGACATCCGCGAGCCAACGGCCGACACCCCGGAGCCGGTCAAGTACTACGTGATGGGACGGGCCTCCTGGGAGGCACCCGACGTCCAGTCGGACCTGAAGACGGTCTATGGCTGTTCGGACGGCGTGAACAAGGGCATCTATAAGTTCGTCGCCGACCGGAAGATCACCTGCTACGACGACCCGATGGCGCTCTCGGGAACCCTCTACGCCCCGCTCGTGACCAACGCGGCCGCTGCACGGGGCGGGTCGCCCGCGGACGTCCCCCTCGAGATCGACTGGATCCCGATGGCCCACGGCTCGAACGCGGAGATCGCCGGCTGGATCGAGACGTACGACGACGTCACCCAGGCCGACTACCTCGAGGCTCACTCCGACTGGAACGAGGGCGACGAGGTCACCGAGGAGATCATGGAGGAAGCCGACCGGGAGGTGATCGAGAACGGGAACCGAAACTACGTCACGAACGAGGAGATCGTCGAGTGGGCGAGCCAGTACGAGAGCGAGGGCTACGACGGCGTCGACGACGAGCTCCGGAAAGTGCCGTTCCTCGAGACCCGCGCGGCCGCAAAGGAGATCGGCGCGACGATCGAGTTCCGGAAGGCCGAAGGCGTCGACAGCGTTGACGGCGCCGGTCCCGGCGACTACGTCTACTTCGGCATCTCGGAGCTCAACGAGGGGATGGCGGACGACGACGGCGAAATCCGGCTCGACCGCGTCGACGGCGGTATCGTCTACCGGGGGCGACTCGACGAGGAGTACGACGTCTCGACGCTCGAGCCCGTCATCGTCGGCCCCGACGCCACCGATCCAGCCGACGTCGCCGACGACGCGCTGATCAACGTCGACAACGTCTACGTGATGGACGACGGGCGGGTGCTCTGTTGTGAGGACGCCGCCCAGCTCGGGCGGTCGTACTCGAACGACTGCCTCTACGTCTACACGCCCGAGGAGGTTCGTGGTAACGGGACCGGAAGCGACGCCGGCGCGGCGGACGGCGATGATGACGAGGCTGACGACGGAGACGATGGAGACGATGGGAACGACGACCAGGACGCCAGACGCGGAGTCGGGCCGGCGGTGCCATCGAGAACGAGCCCCGCACGTCCGCTCCGATAACGTCAGTTTCCGACCGCGTGGGTTCGCTCGCGGGCCCGCTCGACGCTCTCTCCCTCCCGGAGGACGGCCTCGACGAACAGCTCGCCGGCACGGTACGACGATCGGACCATGGGGCCGCTGGCACAGTACAGAAAGCCCAGTTCCTCCTCGGCGACCCGACGCCAGGTCTCGTACTTCCCGGGGTGGTCGTACCGGCGCACGGGGAGATGGGACTCCGAGGGCCGGAGGTACTGGCCCAGGGTGACGACGTCGACGCCGGCCTCCCGGCAGTCGGCGAGGGTGCGATAGACCTCGTGGTCGTACTCGCCGTGGCCGAGCATGATCGAGGTCTTGGTGTAGATCTCGGAGACGCGATCGACGTACTCCAGTACCGAGAGGCTCTGCTCGTAGCCCGCTCGCCGGTCCCGAACGGGGGTCTGGAGCCGGGAGACGGTCTCGACGTTGTGGGCGATCACGTCCGGGTCTGCTTCGACGATCTTTTCGACCAACTCCTCCTCGCCCCGGAAGTCGGGGATCAGGACCTCCACGAGGATGCCGGGATGGCGCGCTTTGATCTCGCGGATCGTCTCGGCGAAGTGGCCCGCGCCCTGGTCGGGCAGGTCGTCGCGGTCCACGCTCGTGAGGACGACGTAGTCCAGGCCGATCTCGGCGACAGCCTCGGCGACGTTTTCGGGTTCGTCGGGATCGAGTGCTTCCATTCCCCCGGTCTCGACGTCACAGAAGTTACAGCCCCGCGAGCAGCGATCGCCCATCAGCATGAACGTCGCCGTGCCGCCCTCGCTTCCTCCCTCGCCCCCGCTCCAGCACTCGCCCAAGTTCGGACAGTTGGCTTCCTCACAGACCGTATGGAGGTCGTGGTCGCGAAGCGTCTCCCGGATGTCGGCGAACTCCCGGCCCGAGGGCGGTCGCGTCTTCAGCCAGCCGGGCTTTCGCGAGCGGCTCATACCGTCACTGGTGTCTCGGTGGTGAAAAACCCACCTCCGTGATCCGCCACGACTCCTGTTTGCAAAGGAAATATCCAAACGTATATATGCTGATTCGCGGGATGTACTGAGGAACCTTCCCGAACAGATGTTGGACGTATCCCGCGAGGAGATAGTCGAGGGCTCGCTCGCGCGGGCACTGCTGGTCCTCGCGGCACCGCTGCTCGTCCAGAACCTGGTGCAGGTGGCCCAGCAGGTAATCGATCTCTTCTGGCTGGGCCGGCTGGGCGCCGACGCCGTCGCCGCGGTCGGACTCAACTTCCCGCTGGTCGCCCTGCTCGGCGTCGTCGCGATCGGGACCCTCGTCGGCACCCAGATCCTCGTCTCCCAGCGGGTGGGTGCCGACGACCTCGTCGCCGGCCGGCGGGCGGCGGTCAACGGCACGATACTGGGATTCGTCCTCGGACTCGTCGTCGGCCTCGTCACCGCGGTCTTCGCCGGTGAGGTCATCGGCCTCTTCGATACGACTCCCCGCGTCGGCGAGATGGCCGCGACCTACCTCACGGTCTACGCGCTCGCGATGCCGATATTCTCGGCCAGCGACACCTTAGAGAGCGGCTTCGTCGGCTGGGGTGACACCCGGGCCGCCCTCTACATCAACGTCCTCGCGATCGGTACGAACGCCGTCCTCGACCCGTTCCTGATCTTCGGCTGGTGGCTCTTTCCCGAACTCGGCGTCGCCGGCGCCGCGCTCGCGACCGGGATCGGCTACACCGGCGGCTTGCTTCTGGGGATCGGGATGGCCCTCCGCGGGCGCAGCGGCCTCCTGATCGACCGCTCGGTCCTCGTCTTCCACACGAAGGACCTCCGCGAGATCGTCTCGATCGGCTGGCCCAACGCCGCCCAGTCGGCCGCGAGCCAGGCGGTCCGGGTCGTGATGATCGCCATCGTCACCGTCGCCGGCGGGACCGCCGGGGTCGCCGCCTACACGATCGGCGCCCAGGTCGCGACCGTCTCGTTCGTCCCCGCGACCGGCCTCCAGCACGCCGCCCAGAGCGTCATCGGCCAGAACCTCGGGGCCGAACGTCCCGATCGGGCGAGCCGGACCACCTGGATCGGGGTCGCACTCGCCGCGGGCACTCTCGTCCTCGTCGGCGCCGTCCAGTGGTTCGTCCCCGAGACGCTGACGCTCGTGTTCGTCCCCGACGCGACCGGCACGGAACTCGAGCTCACCGCCGACTACCTCCGGATCTTAGCCTACGGCTACTGGGCGATCGGCGCGACCTACCTTCTCAGAGGTGGGTTCAACGGCGCCCGCCGGACCCGGACGAGCCTGGTCGCGACCCTCCTCCAGTACTGGGCCGCCCGGCTGCCGATCGCCGCCGTCGGCGTCTACGTCCTCGGGGCGGGCGTCGTCGGGGTCTTTTGGGCGGTGACGCTCTCGAATATCGTCGCGGCGATCGGGCTCGGGCTCTACTACCGCCACGAGGTCG
Organism: Saliphagus sp. LR7; assembly: GCF_003344565.1. NCBI lineage: Archaea > Methanobacteriati > Methanobacteriota > Halobacteria > Halobacteriales > Natrialbaceae > Saliphagus > Saliphagus sp. LR7. The sequence goes on from NZ_QPND01000002.1 coordinate 227,319, forward strand.
CGGACGGGATGTACGAACGAGCCGCGGAGGTCGCCTCGGGCGAGGAGGAAGGGGACGACGGGGAGAGACCGGACGCGGAAACCGACGGGAACGGCGACGAAGGAACGAGCGCCGCGGCGGCGACCGACGGCTCCGGGGCGGGCTGAGTCCGTCGGTTCCTCGGGAAACTGGAGGGGAGTTAACTGCCCGACCGGAGCCGCCGTGGCGGATCGATCCGCTTGCTCGCCCAGCCGCCGATGCTCCCTCCGATCCAGCCGATGACGAGCAATATAACCACTACGATGAGGGTGGACAGCAGGGCCGCGAGGACTGCGGCGACTGCGGCGATCGAGTTTCCGGCGACCTCCGTCAGGGGAGGATAGCCCCACCACTCGACGAGCGTCGTCGCGCTCTCCCAGACGAGGATCGGCGCCCCACCGACGAGCCCGGTGAGCGTTCCGGCATGGACGGGGGATTCTCCCCGGATCCCGCACAGATACCCCGAGATCACGCACGCGACCAACAGGGAGGTGGCCTCGACGGAGTCGGGCGTCAACAGCCAGTTCGCGCCGACGGTAAACGGGATCGAAGCGAGTCCCAGGAGGACCGCCGTCCGGAACCGCTCGTCGGTCGCGTCGACGAGCAACATCCTTGCCGTGTTCATGATATGATGATAACCACCGAATGACATAACCGTTCGGGCGAAAGCGGACCCTGATCGGAGACAGAAACCCCTTTGGCTCGCCGACCCCCCTCTCCGCTCGATGGAAGTCGCCGAGGTGCTCCCCGACTTTGCCGACGCCTTCGCCTTCGAGGAGTTCAACCGGATGCAACGGGAGACGGTGCCCGCGATCCTCGAGCAGGAGGGGAACGTCGTCGCCTCCGCGCCGACGGCCTCGGGGAAGACGGCGATCGCGGAGCTGGCGATCTGTAAATGTCTGGACGACGGCGGGACCGCCCTCTTCATCGCCCCGATGCGGGCGCTGACCAACGAGAAGGAAGGCGAGTGGGATCGTTTCGAGGACCTTGGCTACTCGGTGTACGTCGTCACCGGCGAGCGCGAACTCAACCCCCGCCGCGCGCGCCGCGCGGACATCCTCGTGATGACCCCCGAGAAGGTCGATTCGGCCACTCGAAAACACGATTCGCGCAGGTACGACTTCGTCACCGACGTCACGTGTTGCGTGATCGACGAGGTCCACCTGCTCGACGCCGACCGCCGCGGGTCGGTCCTCGAGGTCACCATCTCGCGGCTCCGGCGGCTCTGTAGCCCCCGGATCGTCGCGCTGTCGGCGACGATGAAGAACGTCGACGACGTCGCGGCCTGGCTCGACGCCCCGCCGGAGTGTACCTTCGAGTTCGGCGACGACTACCGCCCGGTCGATTTAGAGACCGGCGTCAAGACCTACACCCACGGCGAGAACGCCTTCGCCGACAAGTACCGCCGCCTGTATCGGGCGCTCGACCTGGCCGAACCCCACCTCCGGGAGGACGGCCAGGCGCTCGTCTTCGTCGCCTCGCGCCAGGACACCGTCCGGGCGGCCGAGAAAGCCAGAGACGAGATCGCCGAACGCGACGTCCCGATGGGCGCCCGCGGCGACTACGAGTTTCATACCGAGAGCGAACGCCTCGAGAACGAGACCCTCAGGAACTCGGCGCTGGATGGAGTGGCCTTCCACCACGCCGGTCTCTCGAAGAACGACCGGGATCTGACCGAGCAGTGGTTCAAGGAGGGCAAGATCGAACTCCTCTTTTCGACCTCGACGCTCGCCTGGGGCGTGAACCTCCCAGCCCGGTGCGTGGTGATCAGAGACACGAAGTACCACGATCCGCTCGAGGGCGAGGTCGACATGAGCCCCCTCGACGTCCTCCAGATGCTCGGGCGGGCCGGACGACCGGGCTACGACGACGTCGGCTACGGCTGGGTCGTTGCCGACAGTCAGGAGGCCGACAAGTATCGACGGCTGCTCCGAGAGGGGAAAGAGATCGAGTCCCGTCTCGCCGAGAGCCTCGATTCGCATCTGAACGCCGAGATCGCTATGGGAACCCTGACCGACCTCGAGGAGGTGATGGCGTGGCTCGAAACGACCTTCTACTACGTCCGGGGCCAGTCCGATCCCGAGGCCTACGGCTTTCCCGATCTCCGGGGACGGGTCCGGGACTGTCTCGAGGGGCTGGTCGAGCAGGGGTTCGTCGAGACCGGCGATGACCTCTCGATCGAAGCCACTCCCCTGGGAGTGCTCGCGTCGAAGTACTACCTCAGACTCGAGACCGCCGCCCGGTTTCACGCGGTCTGCGGGCCGGAAGAGCCCGACGAGGAGGCCCTCCTCCGGGCGGTCGCGGCCGCGGCGGAGTTCGATTCCGTCTCCGCACGCCAGTCCGAACGCGATTCGATCAATGCCGTGCTCGTCGGCCGCGACACCGGCGACCTCGACGCCGGCGGCCGGAAGGTGCTTGCGGTCCTTTCGGGTGCCGCGAGCGGCTCGGTCCCCGCCGAACTCAGGAGCGACGCCTGGGCGATCCGCCGAAACGCCACCCGGCTTTTGTCGGCACTTCGGGCCTTCCTCGATCGGTTCGCTTCCCCGCTTGCGGCCAACCGCGCCCGACGCCTCGAGGCCAGAGTCGAGAACGGGGTCGCGGGCGACGCGGTCGGGCTGACCGCCATCGACGGCGTCGGCCCCGGCCGGGCGAGCAAGCTCGCCAAGGAGGGGATCGCGACGCCGGGGGACGTGGCCGACGCGGGGGTCTCCGGCCTCGTGGAGGCTGGACTCTCAGAGTCGGTCGCCGAGCGGGTCCTCGAGGGCGCCCGGTCGTTGCCCGCCATCGAGATCGAGTGGGGCGAGTTTCCCGACCGGATCGAGGTGGAGAAAAACGACGTCCGGGACGTGACGGTCCGAAACGAGGGTGGATCCGCCCGGGCCGGGATCTCGGTGACGGTCAACGACGTCGAAATGACCGAGAGCGGGACCTACCTCCGGAGCGAGGAGGCGGTTCCGGTAGGGGTCTTCGGCGCCGACGAGGACGAACTCGCCTACACCGTTCGGGTCGCGTTCCCGGAACTGCCCTTGCTCCCGATTTCCGAGACTCGAACCGTGGCGGTCGTCTGAAACCCGGTCAGTTCTCGAGGGCGCCCCGATCGGCGTACGCGAGCACCGTCTTCCGGAGTTCTTCGGGCGAGTCGACGACGGCGTCGGCCGGCGAGAGGTCGGGGTCGTCGTGGGCCGCGATCCGGTAGGCGACCGTGTGGACGCCCGCGGCCGCGGCGGCGGCGACGCCGTGGCCCGAGTCCTCGACGGCGAGGGCGTCCTCGGGGGCGACGCCGACGAGTTCGGCGGCGTGCTCGTAGATGTAGGGGTCGGGCTTGCCCGGCCCGTCGATCCCCTCGGCGCTGACGACCGCGTCGAAGGCGTCGGTGAGGTCGAAGCGCTCGCGGACGACGTCGATCCAGTCGTGGGGCGACGAGGAGACGATCGCGACCGGAATATCTCGATCGTCGAGGTCGGCGAGGATCCCGTGAAACCCCTCCAACAGGGCGACCCGATCGGCGTAGATCCCGCGGGCGACCGCCTCGAAGCGCTCTATGAACTCCTCGCGGGTGACCGCGGTGCCGTACTCGCGTTCGAGGTAGTCGTAGATCTCGCGGTAGTTCAGGCCGGTGACCTCCGAGACCGCGACGTCGTGGTCGGGAACGACCGCGGGGAGCAGTTCCTCGCGTTCGGCCTCGACCCAGTAGTCCTCCGAATCGACGATCACGCCGTCCATGTCGAACAACACGGCACGTTGGCTCATTATTGGGGCCTCGACGGCCGAGCCCTATAGCCGTTCGGCTCCGCGATCCGACTCCCCGGATCTCGGGGCGTACGGGCCGTGGAGGGTTCGAGACGGAGAAAAAGCCCGACGGTCGGCCAGCGCCCCCGGGTGTTCTACGCGAACAGCGCGCGGATGCTGCCGAAGAGCCCGCGGATCGACGACGTGTCGTCGCCATCGTCACTACCGTTCGCGGTCTCGTTTGTCCCGTTCGTCTCGTTCATCATCCCGTCGTCGCTGTCCGTCCCGTTCATCGTCCCGTCGTCGCCCTCTCCGTCGTCGGTTTCCGCTTCGTCGTCGCCCGAGGCGTCGTCCTGGTCGGCGTCCGTGTCGTTCCCGTCGTCTCCCTCCTCGGACCCGTCTCCGCCCTCCATCGGGGCGTCGTCCTCGTCGTCGTCCATCGCCTCGGTGATGGCCTCCTCCGTGTCGGCGTCGGGGCGGATCTGGCCGCGGATCTCGCCGGCGGGGTGGGTTTCGGTGTGGACGTTGACGTAGGCGTCTTCCTCCATCAGCGTCGTCGCGACCTCGTTCGCGTCGGCGCCCTCCAGGGGACCGACGAGGTCCGAAAGCGAGATGGTGCCCTCGGCGAGGGTGCCGTCGAACCGGCCCTCGAGGAGTTCGGGTTCGGTCCCGTCCTCGGGGTAGAGCCAGGAGACGACCGGGCCGTCCTCGCTCTCCTCGCCGAGGTGGACGTGGGCCTGGGTCGTATGACAGAGGTGGCTCACGTCGATCGTGTACTGGATCTCGTGGGAGTCGGGCGGGATCTCGAAGGTCGCGTGCCCGCTCGCGGGCGTCTCGACCCCGTGGTCCTCGCCGGTCAACTCGGCGTGGAACGTCCAGGTCTCCTCGTGGGACGCGCTCGCGGTCCCCAACAGGACTGTGCTCCCGACGGCAATGCCGGCGGTCTGCAGGAACCGCCGCCGCGTGTTGTGTGTGTCTACCATGGTGGTATCGTCCCCACGAACGCGCGGAGACAGACGGTCGTCTACGTTCTTGCGGATAGTCTTTGGCGCTGCCAGTGTAGGTCCCGACGGCGAGCGATCCCGGGGGCTTTTGGCCCGGAATCCCCACGCCAGGACATGGACGCACAACGGGAGGTCGCGGCGTTCGTCGCCCAGAACGGTCTCGAGAGCCCGCCGGAGTACCGACTGCTCGACCTCGCGAGCGAGGTCGGCGAGCTCGCAAAGGAGGTCAACGAGTCGACCGACTACGGCTCGGGCGGCGACCTCGAAATAGCGAGCGACGAGATCGGCGACGCCGTCTTCGCGCTGCTCGCGCTCGCCGAGTCGGTCGATATCGACGCCGAGGAGGCCCTCGAGGAAGCGATGGAGAAGTACGAGCGGCGCCTGGAGGAGGGGGAGACGCCGGGATCGGGTGCGTAGTGAATAGGGGCCGGGCTCCTGACGGGGATACCGGCGAACACTGGTACCTTGCTTCGTGGACACAGTGGATCGCCACGACTTCCCCGGCCGATTCGCTCGCGTCCGGTCGGTTGACTCCTCAGGCTTCCGAACACCTCGGACGATTGGAAATCCCGTTAGCAGATTCCCCACGATGGACTATCGTCTCTGAAAACGATATCGGTCAATTCGGCTCGACACTGGATCGCTATATCGATACACTCTCCATCTACATCCTCCCTGTCTCCCGGAAGGGACAGATCGTAGATTCGTCCTTCCGTCTCCGTGGCAAACAGAAGAGCGTACTCGGAGGAATCGGAATCCCACGATTGCTCTATGAGTTCGTTTCCATCGCTATCGATCTCGATGGCCTCCTCGAAGACCGTACTTCCGTCCCGATCAAGCCGAAGCGTAACCGTGACCGGATCATCTCGCCAATTGCCGATGACGATGTTCCCGATTCGAACGGCGGGATCAGAACGAAAGACCGAACACCCCCCCAAGAGCCGAAAGAGCGGCCGTTCCGAGAACGCGTCGGCGAGACGAATGGGGTGTGCCCATGTATCACGATATGAGGGTGAGTTAACATATAATTTCGGATGAGGACCACGACAGGATTCGCGTTCGATCCGGGACCCTGAACGGATCGCTCGGTTACGGCGCCACGTCGGCTGCGAGCCCGAGGACCGACTCCGTCGCCTCCCGGACCGCCGCGAGGTCGTCGGCGGGTGCGTAGACGCCCAGCCGCCAGATCTCGCGGGCGCAGGCGTCGAGGCCGGCGACCAGCGAGGAGCGCTCCTCGAGGCGGGCGAGGTCGCCGTTGGCGACGATCCGGGCGCGGGACTCGGGAGAACTCGGTTCGGAGGGACTGTCCACGATCACCCCGGCGCCATCGACCCCCGCACTGTCGGCGATCTCGCGTTCGATCGCGCGCGTCTGGTCGTAGTCGATCCCGACGAGGTCGTCGGGGACCGCCTCGCGGTCGATCCAGACCGCGCGCTTGTAGAGGTCGCGGTCGCGGATCCGGGCCGCGAGGTCGGCGGTCGGGCCGTACTCCTCGAGGGCGGCGAGCAGTTCGGCGTCGGTGAGGCGGGCGAAGCGCTCGGGGGCGACGGCGCCGTCGGCCAGCAGAGTCTCGCTGGCCCGGTCGAGCATGGCGCCCGCGATCCGGGAGACGTGGTGGCGGTAGACCGTCGCGTTCATCAGCGTCCGGGCGATCAGCGCGCTCTCGGCCGTCGCGACGTCGCCGTCGGCGATCGCGAGCTCGCCATCGACGGTCCGGAGGGCGTAGACCAGCCGGTCGTGGTCGATGGTGCCGTAGGGGACCCCCGTGTGGTGGGCGTCCCGGACGAGGTAGTCCATCCGGTCGACGTCGAGCGCGCCGGAGACGAGTTCTCCGAGCGGGCCCCGGCCGTCGACGCTTTCGGCGACGGCGTCGGGATCGAGGCCCTGTTCCTCGAGAACTCCTCCGAGCTCCGTCTCCGCGAGAAGCCAGCCGATCTCGTCGTGGTGGCGCCCGAGGTGGCGCTCGATGGCGGCCTCGGTCTGGTGGCCGAAGGGACCGTGGCCGACGTCGTGGACGAGGGCGGCGGCCCGCAGGCGGGCGGCGAGGTCGTTGGCGACGTCGAGGCGGTCGGTCGCCCGCGAGGCGAGGTGGTAGACGCCCAGGCTGTGCTCGAAACGTGTGTGGTTCGCCGAGGGGTAGACGAGTTGGACCGTCGAGAGCTGGCGGACGTACCGCAGCCGTTGCATCGCGGGCGTATCGACGAGTGCCTCGGCCAGGGAGCCGAGTTCGATGTAGCCGTGAACGCCGTCCTTGACCGGGGTCATCGGACCTGAGACTCGCGGGAGCGCGGACTTATACTGTCGGATGCGCGCCCGTCGCCGGAGTCGAGGGCGCGGCGGGCTACAGCACGTCCCGGTCGATCTGTCGGTAGGTCGCCTCGAGGCCTCCCGAGTTGTCGACCGCGACGTGGTCGCGTTCGAACGGCGCGAACGCCTCCCGGAGGGCGAGGTGGACCTCGAAGTCGGCGTCGCTTACGTCCTCGCGCTCGGCGATGCGTTCCCGAACGATCTCGGCCGGACAGGTGACGTGGACGAACGCGAGGTCGGCGCCGGTCCCCGACGCGACGTCGGCCACGCGCTCTCTGGCCTCCCGCGAGCCGAAGGTGGCGTCGGCGACGACGTCCCGGCCGGCCTCGAGGTCGGATCGCACGCGCGCGAACAGTTCGTCGTAGGTCGCCGCGCTCTCCTCGGCGGAGTACGTCGGCTCGTCGAACAGCTCCTTGCGGATCTCGTCGCTCCGGTACCGGGTCGCCGCGCTCTCCTCGGCGGCGTACGCCGAGGCCGTCGACTTTCCGACCCCCGGCAACCCACAGAAGACGATCAGCCTTGGACGGGCCACGTCCGGGGATTCGGGTACGCCCACTTAGTCGGATCGGGTTGGGATCGATGGACGAACGGTCGATACGGGGATGTAATACCATCTCTATGGAGGAATCAATAGCCGAATTACAGTGCGTTTATAACGGTGGGGTAACGGTAAGGAGATATGGCACTGACGCCAGACGGTGGCGACGACACCCGGCGACGAGCGTTTCTCAAGGCATCCGGCGGCGCGGCGTTGACGGGCCTGCTGGCCGGCTGTCTGGGCGACGACGGTGGGAACGGGAACGGGAACGGGAACGGAAACGGAAACGGGAACGGGAACGGGAACGGGAACGGCGGGGACGAAAACGAGACCGAGGAGACCGAGACGGAAGAGGAGACGGAAACGGAGGACAACGCGACCGAGGTCAACGAGAGCGAGGACAACGCGACCGGCACGGACGGCAACGAGAGCGACAACGAGACGGGCAATGAAAGCGGGAACGAGAGTGGGAACGAAAGCGACGGAGAGACGACGGGCGAGGTCGAGAGTACGACGGCGCAGTTCATCCTGAATCCCGCGGAGGCCGACGTCGCGATCGAAGAGCAGTACCAGCCGATGTTCGAGTACCTCGAGAGTGAGGTCAACGTCGAGATCGAGTCGACACGCGCCGAGTCGTACACGGCGACGCTCCAGGCGATGCGCAACGACCGGGGAGAGATCGCCGACATCTCCCCCTCGGCGGTCATCGCGGGCGAGGGGGTCGTCGACGTCGTCGGCATCCGGATCGCCTACGGCGCCTCCCAGTACTTCTCGACGATCACGACGATGCCCGACCGGGGAATCAGCGAGCTGGCCGACCTCGAGGGCGAGCAGGTCAATCTCGGCGACATCCTCTCGGTTTCAGGTACGCTCGTTCCGCTGACGATGCTCCAGGACGCGGGACTGGATATCGGGAACGCCCCCGACGGCGACGCGGCCGGCTTCGAGGCGGCGTACTCCGATCACACGACCGCCCGCGAGCAGATGGTCAACCGCGACGACGTGGCGGCCGCGTGTACGGGCGCCTTCTCCTCGGCGCCGTACGTGCCCCAGGAGCAGTTCGACGAGGTCTCCCAGGACTTCGTCGACATCTCCGCGGAGTATGAGGGTGCCGGCGACGCAATCGAGGAAGAGGGCGTCGAGCTCCAACTGCTCGCGGTCTCGGACCCGATCCCGCGCGCGCCGTTGGTGACCCGCAGCAACTGGGATCACCCCGCCAAAGCCGAGATTGAGGAGGCGATCCTCAACGTCACCGAGGAGGACCTGAGCCACGGCGACGACTACGACGGCGAGCCGCTGTGGTTCACCGGCGTCGAGGAAGGGAACGTCGACGACTACCAGATGATATCCGACGTGATGGACCAGCTCGGGCTGGAGTTCGAAGACCTTTCCTGAGCCCCCACAGTATCCTCTCCTACCCCCTCATGAGTCGCATTACGGTCGACGGGCTCACCAAGCACTACGGCGAGACCGTCGCGTTGAACGAGGTCTCCTTCGAGATCCCCGAGGGCGAGTTCGTCATCGTCCTCGGTGTCTCGGGATCGGGGAAGTCGACGCTCTTGCGGTGTATGAACGGGCTGACCCCGATTACCGGCGGCGAGGTCCGCATCGACGGCACGCCCGTGACCCAGCCCCGAGAGGACACGGCCATGATCTTTCAGCAACACAACATCATCGGTCAGCTCAGCGCGTACGGTAACGCGTTGACCGGCTCGCTCAACCGGAACGGATACCTCCGGAGCGTCCTCCAGTTTCAGCCCCGTGAGGACAAGTACCAGGCTCTGGAGGCCTTAGAGACCGTCGGCCTCCTCGACGAGGCCCGCCAGCGCGCCAGCCGGATGTCCGGCGGCCAACAACAGCGCGTCGGGATCGCCCGCGCGCTCGTCCAGAACCCGGACATCCTGCTGGCCGACGAGCCCGTCGCCAGCCTCGATCCGGGAAGCGCCCAGCAGGTGATGGGCTATCTCCGGACCGCCGCCGAGCGCCGCGACCTCACTGCCATCAGCAGCCTCCACCAGGTGAACCTCGCCCGGAAGTTCGGCGAGCGCTTCATCGGGCTCCGGGACGGCCGGAAGGTGTTTGACGGCTACCGCGAGGACGTCACGATGGACGTCATCGACGAGATCTACGGCGACATCGACACCGAAGGATTGTTCGCCCGGACCGACGCCGACAGGGAGGCGACCGCATGAGCGGAGAGGAAGGGACGGCGTCGACTGACGTCGAACGCCAGTACGACCGGATCGTCCGCGGTCGGCGAGTGCGTGCGGTGCTTGCGGGGTTGCTCGTCGTCGTCATCGGCTACTTCTTCGCGAACGCGCTGTACGCAGCCGAGTTACCACAGGCGAACTTGCCCCAGTACGTTGGGGACTTCGTCGGGGCCCTTCAGGACTACTTCCCGTTTCTCGTTCCCCTCGAGGGGTTCCCCTGGATCACGTTCGACCCCTCGGGGTTCGGTGATTACTGGGCGTTCATCCAAGAACGGAACCTCATCTACGATCCCGAGGCGTCGCTGACCGATCCGAGCACCGGCGGCCCGCTGGGGCTGTTCGGCCAGGCCGGTCTCACGCTCTCGATGGGGTTTGCCGGCACGATCCTCGGCTTTCCGCTCGCCTTGCTGTTCGGCGTGCTCGGTTCCGGTCGCGTGACGCCGTTTCCGTTCAACTTCATCTTCCGCGGGACGATGAGCGCGATCCGCGCGATCCCGGCGCTCGTCTGGGCACTGATCTATGTCCCGCTCGGTGGACTCGGGCCGGCGACGGCAACGCTTGCGATCGCCACCGACACCGTCGGGAACCTCGGACGCCTGTTCACCGACGAGTTAGAGGAAGTCGAGGACGGTCCAATCGAGGCGATGCGGACGACCGGCGCGAACAAACCCCAGACGATCACGTTCGGGATGCTCTCGCAGGTGACGACGCCGTTTATCGCCTGGACGCTCTACATCTTCGAGATCAACGTTCGCATCGCGGTGACTCTGGGCATCATCGGCGGCGGCGGACTCGGACGGATCCTCAGCGTCCAGCAGGGGCTGTTCGCCTTTACCAACATGATGGCGACCATCCTCGTCATCCTGGTCCTCATCGTCTCCGTCGAGATGTTCTCCCAGCGGCTTCGCTCGTATCTGCGCGCGGATGACGAGCCGATGGGGCTGTGGGAACTTATCACCGGCTTCCCCCAGCGGATGGCCGACGCCCTGCTGAAGTGACGTCGGGGCGTTCGGCGGACGAGGGAGGTTCTTCGGATGCCACTGGGTGCCGCCCCGGCGCCGCGGGTTTAAGTACGAAGAGGGGACCAGCGGGCCCATGCTCGAGGAGACGATCCAGGTGCTCGCGGGCGACTGTACCGTCGTCGCCGACGGCGCCGACCGCGAGGAACACCGCGGGCGGATGACCGCCGTCGTCAAACCCGACAACACCGTGCTCGTCCACGACGGCGAGAGCTACCAGCCCGTCGCGTGGCTCACGCGGGCCGACAGCGTCTCGACGACGAGCGGCCCGCCCGAGGGGTTCACGCTGGTCGCCCACAAGGACGAGATGACCCTGCGACTCGCGGCCCACGAGCGCGACGGCTTCGGCCAGTATCCCGTCTCGACCGCCGGGACGCCGGTCGGGCGCTGTCCCGACTGCGCCGGCGCGCTCGTCCGCGCTGACGGCGTTTCCTGTGTCGGCTGTGGCGAGCGCTACGGCGTCCCCGACGACGCGACCGTCCGCGACGACCGCTGTTCGTGTGGCCTGCCCCGGATGCGCGTCGAACGGGGGTACGCCTTCGACGTCTGTCTCGACCGCGACTGTGAGTCCCTCGACGCGGCCGTCCGGCGGGCGTTCGACCGCGAGTGGGACTGTCCCGACTGCGGGGGCGACCTCCGGATCCTCCGCCGGGGCGGCTTGCTCGCGGGCTGTGAACGGTATGCCGACTGCGAAACCGGCTTCGTCGTCCCCGCGGGCGTCGTAGACGGGGAGTGCCCGTGTGGCCTGCCGGCGTTCGAGACCGAGAGCGGGCGGCGCTGTCTCGACTCGACCTGCGAGCGGGTGGCGGCCCCCGCAGCCGGCGACTGATAGGGACGGATGTGACTGTGTCGCGATCGATCGAACGGCCGGGTTGCGATCGCCGGTGCACTGACTCACATCCGACCCTATGATCGCAGTCCCTTTGTGGCGAGCGAATCACTCGGGAGTATGGAACTCGAGGGTCGCTTCGACGGGGAGGTCGTCCGGGTCGCTGGCGACGCCCGCCAGCGGTTTCACGACGCCAGCGGCTACGGCTACCCCCTCGAGGGCAACGAGATCGCCCTCGCGCCCGTCGAGGCCGCCCACCTCCTCTTTCGCGAGCGGATCGGGGTCGTCGCCGACGGCGAACGCCTCGACTTCCGGTCATTTCTGGCCCGCGAACCCGCCGAGGACTTCGTCGTCCGCTATCTCGTCTACGCCGACCTCCGCTCGCGGGGCTTCTATCTCTCGCCCGCCCGCGAACCCTGGATCGAGGAGCCGCCCGACGCCGACTTCGCGGTCTTTCCCCGCGGGAACGGTCCCGGCGACGGCGAGGTCGAGTACGCCGTCCGGGCGGTCGGCGAGCGTGCTTCTCTCCCTGCCGGGGAACTCGCCGAGGGCGTGCTCGCGGTCGTCGACGAGGAAAGCGAGATCACCTACTTCGAGCGCGCCCGGCTCGAGCCCTCGGGAACGAGCGGGATCGACCTCCCTCGGGGAGTCGAGGCCGACCTTCTGGAGGACCGCGTCGTCGTCTGGAACCCGCCCCGAGAGCTGTACGAACGCGGCTTTTATGGCCAGCCCCTTGAGGGGCGGGACTACGACCGGCCGACGTTGCAGTGTTCGCTCGTCGAGGCCGCCTTCCTCGCCGATCGGGGGACGATCGATCTCTCGACGGAGGCGGTGGTCGATCGCGGGCGGGCCGTCGAGGGCGAGCGCTTCGACCGCCGGCTCGCGGTCTACGGCGCGCTCCGCGAGGCGGGGACCGTCCCGAAGACGGGCTACAAGTTCGGTGCGGACTTCCGGACCTATGCGGACGTCGAGAGCGTCGAGGAGTTGGGCCACTCCGAGCTGCTCGTCCGGGTGCTGCCCGCCGACCACGTCTTCGAACCCAGGGACCTCGCGCTCGACGTTCGGCTGGCCCACGGCGTCCGGAAGACGATGTCGTTCGCGCTCGTCGGGGAGGGAATCGACTGGTGGTCGCTCGAGCGGCTGACGCCCTGAGCTCGGGGCGGAAAACGAAGGTTTTTGCGGCTCACGGCGCCAGTACCGACAATCAATGACGGGCGATACCGAAGGCGGGCGGGGGGGCGACGGCGGTGTGGCCGGCGATGCCGACGGTGCCGACGGAGCCGAGGGGGCCGACGAGGTGGCGCTCGATCCGTGGGGCTCCTCGGCGGTCGGCGACTACCGCGAACTCTTCTCGGAGTTCGGCATTGAGGAGTTCGAGGGAATCCTTCCCCGGGTGCCGGACCCTCACTACCTGATGCGCCGGGGCGTGATCTTCGGCCATCGCGACTACCGCCCGGTCGCCCGCGCGATGGACGAGGGCGACCCCTTCGCCGTGCTCTCTGGTTTCATGCCGACCGGGGATCCCCACATCGGTCACAAGCTCGTGTTCGACGAGATCATCTGGCACCAGGCCCAGGGCGGGGACGCCTACGCGCTGATCGCCGATCTGGAAGCGAACTCCGCGCGGGGGATGTCCTGGGACGAGATCGACGAACACGCCCGGAACTACTTGCTCTCCTTGCTCGCGCTCGGGTTCGATCCCGAGGAGGGGACGCTCTACCGCCAGTCGGAAAACCGCGAGGTCCAGGACCTTGCGTTCGAACTCGGCGCGGAGGCCAACTTCTCGGAGTTCCAGTCGATCTACGGCTTCGACGGCGAGACCGACGTCTCGCACATGCAGTCGGTCGTCACCCAGATGGCCGACATCCTCTACCCCCAACTCGAGGAGCCAAAACCCACCGTGATCCCGGTCGGTCCCGACCAGGACCCCCACGTCCGACTCGCGCGCGATCTGGCCGCCCGAACGCGGTATTTCGGGGTTCGGACGGCGTACGCGAGCTTCGAGGCGACCGACGACGAACTCGCCTCCCTCCGGGAGGCCTACGAGGCCCGCGAGGCCTACGCCGAGGACGCAGACCAGCCCCGCTGTGAGGAGGCCGCCGAGTGGCTCGCAACCGAGGAGACCGCCGCCGAGGGAGCGATCGAGAAGCTCGAGAACGCCGGCATGGAGCCCCTGCGTCCGCGCACCCGGTTCGTCGATCGCCGGGCGACCGACGACGCCTTCGAGGCGCTGATCGAAGCCGTCGAGGGCGAAAAGCGGGTGTTCGAGGCCCACGTCGACGCCTTCGAGGTGAACCTGGCGGAAGCCGAGGAACTCGCCCGGGAGGTCGAGGTCGCCCACGGCGGCCACGGCTTTCTCCCGCCGTCGTCGATCTACCACCGGTTCATGACCGGCCTCACGGGCGGGAAGATGTCGTCGTCGATCCCCGCCTCCCACATCTCCCTGCTCGACGACCCCGAGGAGGGCTACGAGAAGGTCAAATCGGCGACCACGGGCGGGCGCGAGACCGCCGACCTCCAGCGCGAACTCGGCGGGAGAGCCGACGAGTGTCCCGTCTACGAACTCTACGCGTATCTGCTCGCGGGCGACGACGACGAGTTCGCCACCGAGGTCTACGAGGAGTGCGTCGGCGGCGAGCGCCTCTGTGGCGACTGCAAGGAACAGGCCGCCCGACTCATGGAGGAGTTCCTCGAAGAGCACCAGGAGAAACGCGCGGAAGTCGAGGGACTACTCGAGGAGGCGGAGATCGAACTCGAGTCGTCCCGTCGATGACGCCGGAACCGTCGCCTTTACTCGCGACCTTCCCGGAGGGTCGGCCATGACCGACAGCGAGGCGTTCCCGGAGTTCGAGGTGATCCCCGCGGTCGACGTCGAGGGCGGCGAGGTCGTCCAGTTAGTGGGCGGCGAGCGCGACACCGGAAAACGGTACGGAGAGCCCGTCGAGGCCGCGCGGAAGTGGGTCGAGGCCGGCGCCTCGACCCTTCACCTGGTCGACCTCGACGGCGCATTCGAGGGCGAACGCGCGAACGCCGGAGCGATCGAGGCGATCGTCGAGAGCGTGGACGTCCCGGTCCAACTGGGCGGCGGCATCCGGACGGCCGAGGAGGCGATCGGCCTGCTGGAAGCGGGAGTCGATCGGGTGATTCTCGGGACCGCCGCGGTCGAGAACCCCGAGATCGTTCGGGAGATAAGCGAGGTCCACCCGGGGAGCGTCGTCGTGAGCCTCGACGCGAAAGAGGGCGAGGTCGTCGTCGACGGCTGGACCGAGGGAACCGGGCTCGAGCCGGCCGACGCCGCCGGCCGGTACGAGGACCTCGGCGCGGGCGCGATCCTCTTTACGAACGTCGACGTCGAGGGCCGCCTCGAGGGCGTCCGGACCGATCCCGTCGCCGAGCTGGCCGACGCGGTCGGAATTCCGGTGATCGCGAGCGGCGGCGTCGCGACGGTCGAGGACGTCCGCGCGCTGCGGAAGGCCGGCGCCGCCGCGGTCGTCGTCGGGAGCGCCCTCTACGAGGGTCGCTTTACGCTCGCGGAGGCCGCCGCCGCGCTCGAGTGACCGTCGCCTCCGTCGTCGCGCCGACCACCGGGCCCGACCGGCAACCGTGGGGTGACGCGTGCGGCGTCGCGACGAGCCGGCGGCGAGACGCGGCGCGATCCCGTGCGAGGGGCGAGCGAGCGACCGCGGAGCGAGCGAGTTGGCTGGGGAGGCCGTGGGTCCCCTTAGATGCCCGTGCGAGGGCGGGTGCTCGCTGTTAGCGGTCGGATCACCAGCAGATCAGTCGCCGTTAGCGGTCGACTCACCGGCAAGCCGGTCGTCGTGAGCGGTCGGGTCGGCGTGGTTCGAGCGCCGACCGCGAGCCGTCGGGATGAAAAGACAGTTGCCACCTCGTCGCCAACACGGCACAAATGCGCCTCGCCGTCCCCAACAAGGGTCGCCTCCACGAGCCGACGATCGACCTCCTCGAGCGGGCGGGCCTCCACGTCGAGAACGGCGCCGACCGGAAGCTCTACGCCGAGACCGTCGATCCCGACGTCACCCTGCTGTTCGTCCGGGCCGCCGACATTCCCGAGTACATCGCCGACGGCGCCGCGGACCTCGGGATCACGGGTCTGGATCAGGTCCGGGAGTCGGGCCACGATCTCGCCGACCTGCTCGACCTCGAGTTCGGGCGCTGCCGGCTGGTGCTTGCGGTTCCCGAGGACGGCGACGTCGCCTCCGTGAAGGATCTCGCCGGGAAGACCGTCGCGACGGAGTTCCCGACGATCACGCGGGAGTTCTTCGCCGAGACCGGCGTGGATCCCTCGATCGTCGAGGTGACGGGCGCGACCGAGCTCACCCCCCACGTCGAGATGGCCGACGCGATCGTCGACATCACGAGCACGGGGACGACGCTGAAGGTCAACCGACTGCAAGTGATCGAGGAAGTGCTCTCGAGTTCGGTCCGGCTGTTCGCCCGTGAGGACGTCCGAGAGGAGCCGAAGGTGCGAGAGATCAGAACCGCGCTCTCCTCGGTGCTTTCTGCGGACGGCAAACGCTATCTGATGATGAACGTGCCCGAGGACCGCCTTGAGGACGTCCGCGAGGTGATTCCGGGTCTCGGTGGTCCCACAGTAATGGACATCGCCGACGGGGACGGAACGGTCGCGGTCCACGCCGTCGTCTCCGAGCGGGACGTCTTCGAGACGATCACCGAGGTCAAAAAGCGTGGGGCGAGCGGGATCCTCGTGACCGAGATCGAACGGCTCGTCGAGTGATCAGGTCGGGGCGCCCCCGAGCAGGGTGAGGACGTTGACGACGACCAGTCCGACGAGAAAGGCGACCGTGTAGTAGATCACCGCGACGAGGGCGGTCAGCCTGTGGCTCAGGTCGTAGACGACGTGGATCGCGACGTAGGCGACGGCGACCGTGACCGCCGCGGTGATCGCCGGGCCGGCCCGCTGGAGGGCAAGCGAGAAGACGCCCAGCAGCGGCGCGACCGTAAACGCCCGGCGTACGGGGACGTCCCCGAGGACGTACCGCGCCGCGATGTGGAGGGTGACGCCGTAGAACAGCGTCGCGAGGAGGACGGTCCCGAGGTAGGCGATCGGCCCGCCGGCCGCGGGATCTATCTGTGCGACGACCATGCTCGGCGTTCGACCTCCCCGGCTTTGTGCCTGCCGGAGTCCGATTACTCGAGCAGTCCGAGGTCCTCGAGCCGGGAGACGATCTTGTCGACGGCGTGTTCGGCGTCGACGGGCTTCTTGCCGCCGGTGATGACGAGCTTGCCCGAGCCAAAGAGGAGGGCGACGACCTCGGGGTCGTCGAGGCGGTAGACGAGGCCGGGGAACTGTTCTGGCTCGTACTCGATGTTTTCGAGCCCGAGCCCGATCGCGATCGCGTTCAGGTTGAGGTTCCGACCGAGGTCGGCCGAGGTGACGATGTTCTGGACGACGATCTCGGGATCGTCGTTGACCTGAATCTGGAGGTCACGGAGCTTGTCGAAGACGATCCGGAGGCTCTCGTGGACGTCGTCGGTCGATTTCGCGCCGGTACAGACGATCTTCCCCGACCGGAAGATCAGGGCGGCGGATTTCGGTTCCTGGGTTCGGTAGACGAGGCCGGGGAACTGTTCGGGGTCGTAGTCGGCCCCCTCGAGGTCCATCGCGACGCTCTGGAGGTCGAGTTCCTGCCCGATACCCGTCGACGCGACCACGTTCTCGATGTTGATGGTGTCCTTCGGATCCGTCATCAGTCGCTTAAAAGGACGTATTTAAGGTTTATAAAGGTTGGTGCCGCGGCCCGATGCGAAACCGATAGGGCCGTAGACGGCCGAGGGAGGCCGTGTACCTCCTCGAGCTCGCCGGCGAGGACGACGGCTTCGCCCGCCGGGAGGCCGAAAGCGCCGCCGCCGGTGTCGAGGAGTTCGCCCCGGGACTTGCGATCGCGGGCGGGCTCGTACCCGACCGAATCGCCGGGCTCGCCTACACCCGACGGGCGAGCGAGCTGATCGGACACACCGATGCCAACGTCGAGAGCGCGCGGGCGCTGCTCGCAGCGGGCGCGCCCGACCGGGAGGGAAGCGTCGCGGTCCGCGCGCGGGACGTCCGGGGGACGGCCGGGATCAGCACGGAGGAGGCCGAGCGGGTGCTCGGAACCTGCCTCGTCGATCGGGGGTTCGCGGTCGATCTCGACGATCCGGACCACGTCCTCCGGGCGGTCTTTTCGGGCGAGGTCTGTGCGCTCGGGTGGCTCGCGGGCGAGAGCGTCCGGGACTTCGGCTCGCGGGCACCTACGGGGAAGCCCTTTTTCCAGCCCGGAAGCATGGACCCCCTGCTCGCGCGGGCGGTCGCGAACGTCGCGGGCGCGGGTCCGGGCGCTATCGTGGTGGACCCGATGTGTGGTACCGGCGGGATCCTCGTGGAGGCCGGCCTCGTCGGGAGCGACGTCGTCGGGATCGATGCCCAGGCGAAGATGGTCCGCGGTTCGAGGGAGAACCTCGCACACTACCTCGCGAGGGGGGTCGCGGACGGATCGCCGCTCGGCGAGCCGGGTACGTTCGCCGTCGCCCGCGGCGACGCGACCCGGCTTCCGCTGGCGGACGGCGCCGCAGACGGCGTCGTCTTCGACGCGCCGTACGGCCGCCAGTCGAAGATAGCGCGCCACCGATTGGCGGACCTCGTGGCGGGCGCGCTGGCGGAGGCCCGTCGCGTCGCCGACCGGGCGGTCGTCGTCGGCGACCGCTCGTGGGCGGACGCGGCGAGGGGGGCCGGATGGGCGGTCGAGTCGGCGTTCGAGCGGCGGGTCCACCGATCGCTGGACCGGCACGTGCTCGTTCTGAAGTGATCACTCGAGGGTCTCGTAGGCCCGTTCTCGCAGCCGCTCGCCCTCCTCGCTCTCGACGGCGAGGTCGGGAACCGGGACGGGCGAGCCCTCGGCGTCGATGGCGACGAAGACGAACGACGAGCGGGTCGTGAGTTCGGTCTCGCCGGTGGTGGGCTCCTCGCGCCAGGCTCTGAGCGCGACGTGGGCGCTCGTCCGGCCGGCCTCGTAGACGTAGCCCTCGACGAGGGCGGTGTCGCCGATGAGGATCGGCTGCTCGAAGTCGAGTTCGTTGACGCGGGCGGTCACACAGGTCTCGCCGGCAAAGCGCATCGCCGACATCGCCGACACCTCGTCGAGCCACTTCATCAGGTTGCCGCCGTGGAGGGTCTCGTAGTTGTTCGCGTGGTGGGGCTGGACGCGAAACCGGTTTCGGATGCGGGTCTCTTCGAGCGTGGGCATGGACTCCCTGGACGGGCGAGGGGCATAACGCTCCCGCTCGCGTCCGAAACGGTGTCGAGGCCGGCGGTCAGCGCACCGTCAGCACCGGCACCGGCGAGTTCCGGACGACCTGTTCGGCCGTCGAGCCGACGATCATCTCCGATATCGACTGGCGGCCGTGGGTCCCCATCACGATCTGGTCGAACCCGTGTTCGCCGGCGTACTCCGCGATCACGTCGCTGGGCGTGCCCTGTATGACGTCCGTCTCTAGTTCGTAGCCCTCCCGGACTGCCCGCTCTCTTGCCTCTTCGAGGACCGCCTCGGCCTCGTCGGAGTCGGGGACGTCGTCGGTCCCGCCGCCGAAGGCGCTCGCGTCGTAGGTGGTCGGATCGACCTCGGCGACGTACAGTGCGACCAGCTCGTCGCCGCCGTAGCGGGAGACGGCCAGATCGAGGGCCGTCTCCGCCGCGGGCGATCCGTCGTACGCCAGAAGGATGCGCATCGCCGGACGTTCGGGGCTCCGGTGTGTGAACTACCCCACTCTACCGCTCGCCTTTCGGCTCGCGCGTGAGGGTGGGGCTTCCTGTTTCAACCGACCCGCCGCCGGAGGCAACGGAGGCAGTCCCCGCGAGCCCCCGAACCGATGAAATTTATACAGTGCCTGTCGTACGGAGGTCGATGGCTACGATCGCGGAGTTCCACGTGAGCGCGGAGGATACTGCCCTGGGTGAGTCCTTCGAGCGGTGTCCCGACCTCACGTGCGAACTCGAGCGCGTCGTCGAATCGGCCTGGCCGGGCGTCTGGCTCGCCGGCGCCGACGACGACGAGATCGCGGCCGCCCTCGAGGCGGACCCGACCGTCGAGGAGTTCGAACGGGTCTCGGGCGACGACGACCGAACGCTGTACGAACTCGAGTTCGCCGAGGCGGTCTGTTCGGTCGTCGAGATGGTGCTCGACGAGGGCGGGACGCTCGTCAGCGCGAAGGCCGAAAACGGCCGGTGGGCGGTCCGGATGCGGTTTCGGGACCGCGAGCAGCTCCGGACGGTGTACGAACGCCTCCGCGAGCACGGGGTCGACGTCGAGATCGGCCATCTCTCGGAGCTCACCGACTCCTCCTGGGAGGAGATCGGTCTGACCGCCCAGCAGTACGACTCGCTGGTCGCCGCGATCAGACGCGGCTACTTCGAGATCCCCCGGAAGGTCTCGATGCAGGAGCTCGCCGAGGAGCTCGAGATCTCCCACCAGGCGCTCTCCGAGCGGCTCCGGCGGGCCTACGGCACCCTAGCGCGGGCCGAACTCGACATGCCCTTCGAGCTCGAGCCCGAGGCAGATGGCGAGGGGAGCGGCGAAGTGGCGGCGGATCGTGTCGAAAACGACTGATGGGGTCGGTTACACGGATTTCTCGTTCGGTCGCACCAGCGTGTTGCCGCCGATAGTGCACTGACCCGTAACCGACCCACGACGCCCGTCCGGAACCGCAACGCTCAATGTGGGTTCGCGAGTAGCCGGCGCTACGACCGGGCGATGGGGCCCGCCCGACGCAACCGCCAACGGCTGACGGCCCCCGTATCACTCGGATGGCCCGTCACCCTCTCGCCCGACTCGAGACGGTCGCCCTGGTCGCCATCGGCGGGTTCGCCGGGGCGAACCTCCGTTTTCTGGTCGCCGGCTTCCTCCCCGAAACCGTGGCGGTCCTCGTGGTCAACGTCGTCGGGAGCTTCCTGCTGGGATTCCTCGTCTACGAGGCCCGGTACACGGGGATCGTCGATCCAACCGCTCGCGTGGTCTTCACGACGGGGGTACTCTCGTCGCTGACGACCTACAGCACGTTCGCGCTCCAGGCCGCCCTCGCGGCGCGCCCGCTCGGAGTCGCCGCCGTCGTCACCGGCAACTACGGCCTCGGCTTCGCGGGGGTCCTCGTCGGCCGAACCGTCGCCGCCGCCGTTCGCAATCGGAGGGCGAGAGCGTGATCGGGCTCGAGCCAGCCCACCTCGTCGGGATCGGTGGCGCCGTCGGCGCCGTCGCTCGCCACGCCGTCTATCTCCGCCTGGCGAGCGATCCCGACGACGGACTCCCGCTCTCGACGCTCGCGGTCAACGTCGCCGGCAGCTTCGTCCTCGGGCTCGTCGCGTTCGCTGGCGCGGGGGAGTCGGCGATGCAGTTCCTCGGGATCGGCGTCTGTGGCTCGTTCACGACGTTCTCGTCGTTTTCCGTCGAAACCGTCCGGCTCTGGGAAGCGAGCGAGCGACGCCTCGCGCTCGTCTCGGCGGCCGGGAACCTGGTGTGTGCGCTTTCGGCGATCGGTCTCGCCCGGCTGGTCGCGACCGCGCTGTTCTGACCGTCACCCGCCGACACACATCCGACACGACTTTGCCGGGTCGCGGGGAAGGAGATAGCGATGCTGGACCGGAGCTCCCTTCGCGAACGCCCCGAGGTCGTCGCCGAGGCCATCGCAAACCGCGGGGCTGACGTCGATCTCGAGGCGATCCTCGAACTGGACGAGCAGTGGCGCGACCGGAAGGCGCGGGGGGACAGCCTGCGACACGACCGAAACGAGGTGAGCTCCCGGATCGGCCGGCTGAAAGGCGAGGGCCGCGAGGAGGAGGCCGAGGAGGCGATCGAACGCTCGCAGTCGCTGAAAGCCGAGATCGAGACGGTCGAGCGAGAGGCCGCCGAACTCGCCGAGGAGTTAGAGGAGGCGATGCTCGAACTCCCCCAGATCCCCGACGAGAGCGTTCCCGTCGGCGAGAGCGAGGACGAAAACGTCGAGCGCCGCCGGTGGGGGTTCGACGATCTCCGAAAACTCCCCGAGGAAGTCGTCCCCCACTACGACCTCGGCGAAGAGTTGAATATCATCGACGAGGCCCGGGGTGCGAAGACGAGCGGGGCGGGCTTTTACTTCATGAAGGGCGAGGGCGCACGACTGGAACACGCCTTGATCCAGTTCATGCTCTCGGTCCACCGCGAGCAGGGCTATCTCGACGTCGTTCCCCCGGTGCCAGTCAACAGCGAGTCGATGCGAGGCACCGGCCAGTTCCCGAAGTTCGTCGAGGACGCCTACCGGCTCGGCGGGGCGAACGACGAACCGTACGACGACGACGACCTCTGGCTGTGTCCGACCGCCGAGGTCCCCGTCACCAACATGTACGCCGACGACATCCTCCTGGGCGAGGACCTCCCGCTGAAACACCAGGCGTACTCGCCGAACTTTCGCCGGGAGGCCGGCGAACACGGCACCGAAACGCGGGGAATCGTCCGGGTTCACCAGTTCAACAAGGTCGAACTGGTGAACTTCGTCGAACCGGATGAGAGCTACGACCGTCTCGAGGGACTTCTGGGAGAAGCCGAGGAGGTCCTCCGGCGGCTGGGGCTTCCCTACCGGATTCTCGAGCTCTGTACCGGCGACCTCACCTTTGCGAGCGCGAAGACGTACGACATCGAGGTCTGGGCGCCCGGCGACGATCTTGAGGACGGTCCCGATGAGGGCGGCCGGTGGCTCGAGGTCTCCTCGGCGTCGAACTTCGAGGCGTTCCAGGCCCGGCGGGCGGGAATTCGGTATCGGCCGGAACACCACGAGTCGGCCGACTACCTCCACACTCTCAATGCGTCGGGGCTCGCGCTCCCGCGCGTGGTGGTGGCGATCCTCGAGTACTACCAGAACCCGGATGGCACCGTGACGGTTCCCGACCCCCTGCGGGAGTACATGGGCACCGACCGGATCGAGGGCCACGAGGCCGTCGGCGAGAGTGCACTCGGCGAGGGCGAATGAACCCGACGACGGGTCTTCGGTGACCCGCTATCGGGTGTAGGTCTCGAGCGCCACGAGCCGCCCCTCCCGAGCCGAGAAGACGTCGGCGAACCCGAAGACGGACTCGCCGTCGCCGTCGAGGAGTTCGCCGCGGACGACCGCCTGGCCGTCGGCGACGATCACCTCTTCGAGCCGGTGGCTCGTGTCGGTCATCGGGCGGTCCTCGTGCATGAACCGGACGAACGACTCCCGGCCCTCGATCGTGCGGTCGGGGCGGCGCTGGACGAACCCGGGCGCGAGCAGCGCCTCGAGATCGCCGTACGCTCCTGCGTCGATCGCGCGGTAGTACTCTCGAACCGCCGATTCGACCCTTTCGCCGGCCGCCCCGTCCGTCTCGTCCGCCGACCCGGTCATAGCCCTGCTTGGTCGTCGGGGTACAGAAGGGCTGTGGCCGGTGTCAGGCCGGGTACAAAAACCCGTTTCGGCGAACCGTTTAGTAGCCCTGCGTCGAACCCCTTCTATGGCAGTCGATGACACAGGCCGGCTCGTCGAGGTCGGTCCGGCCGACGACCTCGCAGACTCGGGCCGGGAACTCGTCTCGGCGGGAGGCACCGCCATCGCCGTCTTCCACCACGAGGGGGAGTTCCGGGCGGTCGACAACCGCTGTCCGCACATGGGATTTCCCCTCTCGGAGGGCAGCGTCGAGGACGGCTTGCTGACCTGTCACTGGCACCACGCGCGGTTCGAACTCGCCTGTGGCGACACGTTCGACCCCTGGGCCGACGACGTCCCGACCTACCCCGTCGAACGCCGCGAGGGGATGGTGTACGTCGATCCGAACCCGCCCCGCGAGCGCCCGCCGGCCAAGCGGTGGGCCGACCGCCTCGAAACCGGCCTGGAGGAGAACCTCCGGCTCGTGATCGCGAAGTCGTCGATCGGACTGCTCGATGCGGGCGTCGACTACCGCGATCCGATGGCCACGACTCTCCGCTTTGGCACCCGCTACCGGGAACCGGGATGGAGTTCCGGGCTCACGATCCTCGGCTGTCTCGGGAACGTAATGGGGGACCTAACCCTCGAGGACCGCAAACGCGCCCTCTACACGGGCGCGCGCCACGTCGCGAGCGACTGTGCGGGCGAGGCGCCGAATTTCGACCAGCCCGCGCTACGGACGACCGAGACCGGGTTCGACCGGCTGAAGACCTGGTTCCGGGACTGTATCGAGGTTCGCGATCGGGACGGCGCCGAACGCTGTCTACGGACGGCGGTCGCGGCGGGCTACGGGACCGACCGGCTCGCGGAACTCGTCGTCGCCGCCGCGACCGACCACCCCTATCTCAGCACCGGCCACGTCCTCGACTTCGCGAACAAGGCCTTCGAGTCCATCGAACGCGTCGGTGACGAGCACGCCGCGGACGCGCTGGCGAGTCTCGTTCCCCCGCTCGCGACCGCCGACCGAAGCGACGAGCGCTCGGCGTGGCGCCGTCCGGTTGACCTCGTCGCCCTTCTGGAGGACGTCTACGGGGGGGACGTCGGCGCGACGGACGGGCTCGACGAACTCGTCGCCGCGGGCGAGGGCGAGGTGTGGGAGCCGACTGCCGAGTTCCGGGAGACGCTCCTGGGAGAGGACCCGGACGCGATCGTCGACGCGCTCGCCGGCGCCGTCCGCGGGGGCGCCTCGAGTACGGCCCTCGCGGACGCGGTCGTCGATGCGGCCACAAAGCGGGTCGCGCAGTTTGGGACGGCAAACGAGTTCTCCGACTGGAACACCGTCCACCACACGTTCACCTACGCGAACGCCGTCCGTGGCTTTGCCGGCCGGACCGACGCGATCGAAACCTACAGAGGGGTGTTCGACGCCGCGATCAACGTCTACCTCGATCGCTTCCTGAACACTCCGCCCGCGCCGATCCCCGAACTCGGGGAGAACGACACCGGGCGCGATCCCGAAGCGGTGCTTTCGGATCTCGAGGAGACGTTCGACCGCGAGGGGGAGGTCAACGAGGCCGGCAGGCTTGTCTGCGAGTTCGAGGACTGTGGGGGCGACCCCGCCGACCTGCGGCGGAGCCTCGGTGGAGCGCTCCTCCGGAAGGACGCCGGCTTCCACACGATCCAGAACGTCGAGGCCGCGTTCGCGACCGCCGGCCGCGCGGACGGGGACCGCGAGCGCGTTCCGCTGGTTGCGACGGCACGATACATGGCAGCACACTTCCCGACTCGCCGGGAAGCCGAGCAGACGTTCACGATCGCGAGTCGCCTGAACCGCGGCGAGAGCATCCATGACGGCTGAATTACGCGGTTCGTGCCACGAAATCGTCCGATCGCGGCGCACGGTATTAAAAGGGCCCCCGACAGTCGCAAGGGATACGGTATGGATTATGGAACCCGTATAGACGGTCTCGACGGTGCGAACGTCATGCTTAATTTACCTTCAGCCGAATTAACCGCTGTTCATTTTCGTGTTTAAACGGGCAATAATCGGAGTAGAGGCATCGAAGGCGGTGAAATCGATCGAATTAGCTGGAGCGTCGAGACCGTTTATATCCATCCCCCTTCGTAGCGGTGACCGAATGCGACGCAACCTAACGCGACGTGAGTGGCTTACCGCAGCGGGCAGCGCATCACTTCTCGGCTTCGCCGGAATGGCACAGGCTGACACGACTGTCTCGGACGTACCCGTCGTCGCGAGCGCGGATCGACCGACGATGGGCACCGACAGCTCCAACCCGACCGCGACCGTCTACGGCAACTTCAAGTGTCCGGTCACGCAGGGGTTCGTCCTCGAGAACCTCCAGACCATCATCGATGAGTTCGTCGAGACCGGCCAGCTCAACATCGAGTTCGCGAACCTGGCCTATAATCCCGGCAGCACGTCCTCGTACTACATCTCGAGCAGCGACCCGCGGCTGGCCGCGTTCGGCCGCGCCCTCTGGAACGAGCAGCCCGGGACCTACTGGTCGTTCTTCGACGAGATGTTCATCGATCCGGTGTCAGGATACCTTGCGTACGACGACATCGCCGACGAGGCCAGCGCCCGGGGCGTCTCGAACGCCGACGCCATCGCAAATGCCGCCAGCCAGTACGAGTCGGCACCCGATGCAGTCTCCCAGGCCGCCGCTTCCGACGGCGTCTCGTGGATCCCGACGATGGAGCTTGCCGGCGACATTACCTCGCCCCACCACAGCACTGAGGGAGTCATCAACTGGATCGACGCGCGCGTCGACGAGGCTCCCTCGGGGACGACGGACGAAGAGCCGGCCGAAGAAGCGGACACGTCCGACGAGGCCAACCAGGAGGACACGTCCGACGAGCCGGATCAGTCCGACGAGTCGGAGTCGACTGACGAGAGCACCGACGACTCCGGCAGCGAATCGAGCGACGGATCCGACGACTCCGGCAGTTCCGGCGACACCGAGGAACCCGCCGAGGAGACCGGCTCCGAGGACATGTCCGGTGACGACTCCGAGAGCGGTTCGGACGGTAGTTCGGACGACTCCGAGAGCGGTTCGGACGGTAGTTCGGACGACTCCGGTAGCTCGGACGGCTCGAGCGGTTCCGACGACTCCGAAAGCGAACCCGAAGAAGAGTCCGAACCCGAGCCGGAACCCGAACCCGAGCCGGAACCCGAAGAAGAGGAGGAGCCCGAACAGACGAGCGACACCGACGACGCCGAAACCGGCGGGAGCTGCGTCATCGGCGAGGGCGTCCTGTAGACGCCGCTGAACGCGACCCAACGACCACGAGACTTTTCTTTCGACGCCGCCGACCGATAGCGTGGAGTGTCACGCCTACTACGAGGGCGACGACGACCCCGAGAAGTGTACGGCGCGTCGCCTCGAGCGCTTCGAGATCGTTACCCTCCATCGGTCGATGGGTCGGGTGCCCTACGGCGTCGTCCTGAACCCCCACGCCGAGCGGGCGCTGTCGCCGGCCGACGCCGCAGATCGGCTCGTCGCGCTGGACTGCTCGTGGGAGTCCGCCGGGGAAGCCGCCTTCGCGATGGACGGCGTTCATCGGGCGCTTCCCTTCCTGGTCGCGGCGAACCCGATCAACTTCGGCCGGCCGTTCCGACTGACGACCGTCGAGGCGCTGGCGGGCGCTCTCAGGATCCTCGGCGAGGACGACCACGCGACGCGAGTGCTCGAGCCGTTCCGGTGGGGGGAGACGTTCCTCGAACTCAACGAGGAACCCCTGGATCGGTACGCCGCGTGTGCGGACTCGACGGAGGTCGTCGCCGTCCAGTCCGAGTATTTGGAGTAGCCCGAATCACAAGCGTTACGTACGCGAACGCCGACCTCGGGACATGGCCAAGTTCGACGCCGCCGAGAAACGGAACTTAGAGAAGCAGATCTGTATGCGGTGTAACGCCCGAAATCCACAGCGAGCGGAAAGCTGTCGGAAGTGTGGCTACGGCAACCTCCGTGTGAAGGCCAAAGAGCCCCGCAACGCCTGACCTCTCTCAGTCGTCGTATTTCGGCTCCCGTTTTTCCGCCCGTCCCAGCGCCGTCTCGACGACGTCACGGACGTCGCCGTGGAAGGCGCCGCCGTGGCCAGCGTACATGTGTTCGACGCCCGGTGGCATCCGCTCGAGGAGGCGCTCGATGCTCTCGATAAGCGTCTCCCGGGACTGGCCCTCCATGTCCGTCCGTCCGAAGCTCCCGTAGTCGAAGGCGCCGTCGTCGTGGACGACGACGTCCCCGCTGTACAGCGTCGTCTCCGAAACGAGGGAGACGTGGTCGTCGGCGTGGCCAGGGGTGTAGACGACTTCGAAGGTCTCATCGCCGATCTCGACGCGGTCCCCGTCGTCGATCGCCCGTGTCCGTCGAGGATGGTCGGCGTAGGCGACGACCTCCACCGGGTCGAACGCCTCGCAGACCGCGTCGAGTTCCGCGACGTGGTCGCCGTGCTGGTGGGTGAGGACGACGGCCGCGAGGTCGTCCACCCGGCCGGCGATCACCTCCTCGACGCCCGCCATCGAGCCGGCGTCGACGAGCGTCGGCCGCCCGCCGGTCGCGAGATAGGCGTTGCAGGTGAACGTCTCGGCGCCCTCGGTGACGTTGTAGACCGCCATACGGACCCCCTCTCGGGCCGACGACAAAACGGTGTCGCGGCTCGTGTCAACTGAAACATAGCCGCCACAGCCTTTTTTCCGCTGGAGGGCGTACACGGGCCCGTATGGGATTTGGAAGCTACGACGAGTCCGAACAACAGGACATCGACGCGGACTTCGACGACGAGGACGCCGTCGAGTCCGAGGAAAACGGCCACACAGGCTCGTTGGAGTTCGATAACGGGGCCTCGAACGACGAACTGCTCGACAAGCTAGAGAGCATCAAAGACGAGGACTGATGGTGAAACCCGGCGCGCGAGCGCTGGGGATCGCCGAATCGGCCCACGGGGACCGGAGCACCTTTGCCGGAGCGGTGGTCCGAGCCGACCGGGTCGTCGACGGGTTCGCCTTCCGGTCGTGTCCGGTCGGCGGCCGCCACGCGACCGACGCCGTCGGGGCACTCGTCGACGACCTCGCCCGCGAGGACGTCCGTTATCTGTTTCTGGGCGCGATCGCACCCGCCTGGTACGATTTCCTCGATCTCGAGGCGATCACCTCGACCGCCGATCGCCCGACGATCGCGGTCACGTTCGAGGAAAGCGAGGGGCTCGAGCCCTCGCTCCGGGAGGCGTTTTCGGGCGCGGAACTCGAGGAGCGCCTCGACGCCTACCGGTCGCTGCCGCCCCGGCACGAGCGGCGGGTCAACGGCGAGCGGGTGTACGTTCGGTCGGTCGGGATCGACGACGAGGAGGCCGGTGGAGTCGTCGAGGCCTACACCCCGACCGGCGGGCGACCGGAACCCCTTCGGGTGGCCCGGCTTGCCGCGCGGGCCGGCGACGCCTACCGGCTGCGAGGGAAGGAAAACGGGTAGTAGGACGGCGCCGGAACGCGAGGTATGGACGCAGACGACCGCGAGCGGATGGACGGCCTCACGGTGCCCGCCTGCGAGCGCTGTCCCGAACTGGTCGAGTCGCGAAGCCGGATCGTCGACGGAACGGGACCGGACGACGCGGACCTGCTGTTCGTCGGCGAGGGTCCCGGCCAGCGAGAGGACGAGCGCGGAGAGCCGTTCGTCGGCCGGAGCGGGTCGGTACTCGACGACGAACTCCGGAGCGTCGGGCTCGAGCGCGAGTCGGTCCGGATCACGAACTGCGTGCGGTGTCGACCGCCCGAGAACCGCGATCCGACGGCCGAGGAACTCGAGCACTGTCGGGGCTACCTCGAAGTCGAGATCGAACGCGTCGACCCCGAGGTGATCGTCACGCTCGGGAAGGTGCCCGGCGAGCACCTGCTCGGCCGGTCGGTGTCGGTCACGAACGAGTCGGGAAGCGTCGAGGAGGTCCGGATCGGGGACCGCCCCCGGCGCGTACTGATCTGCCTGCATCCCGCGGCGACGCTGTACGACCGGAGCCAGGAGGAGACCTTTGCGGAGGCGATCGAAACGGCGGCCGACCTCGTGGGCGGCGGTTCCTCGGGCGGTCAGTCCCGTTTAGGGGAGTATTAACGGGAGCGGAAGGCACTTGCCGGCCCGGGGAGTAGCCTCCGCCATGAGCATGCAGACGGACGCCCGGCGGGCGAGCGGGGCGGCGGCCTCGGTGGTCGTCGTCGACTACGGCCTGGGGAACCTCCGGAGCGTCACCCGCGGGTTGGAGCGGGCGGGCGCCGAAGTGGAGATCACCGACGATCCGGACGCCTTCGGCGAGGCCGACGGCGTCGTCCTTCCCGGCGTCGGCGCCTTCCGGGAGGGCGTCGAGAACGCCGACCCGATCCGGGAGCACCTGCTCGCGGTCGCCGAAAGCGACACGCCTCTCTTTGGCATCTGTCTGGGGATGCAGATGCTGCTGTCGGGCAGCGAGGAAGGCGAGGACGACGCCGAGGGCGCCGCGAGCGCCGGCCTCGACCTGATCCCCGGGACGAACCTCCGGTTCGACCAGGGCCAGAAGGTGCCACACATGGGCTGGAACGAGCTCAGCGTCGAGCGCGACCACCCGCTCGTCGAGGGCGTTAGTGGCGAGTACGCCTACTTCGTCCACTCCTACTACGCGGTGCCCGACGACGAGCGGGCGGTCGTCGCGACGACCGACTACGGCCTCGAGTTCCCCGCGATAATCGCCGACGACTCCGGAACCGTCTTCGGCACCCAGTTTCATCCCGAGAAGAGCGGCGAGACCGGGTTGACGATCCTCCGGAACTTCGTCGGTCTCTGCGGGGAGTGAGAGGGAAACGCGTATTGGCTCCCGGGCCCGATCCCCACCGATGCGCCGGCGCTACCTGCTCGCGGTTGCAACCGTTCTCTTCGCTCTCCTCGCGCTCCTGGCGCTCGGGGCCCTCCCCTCCCTGCTGGGCGGCGGCGAGGTCTACTACGTCACCGCGACGTCCGTCGAGAGCGAGAACGGAAACGGGGAACCGATACGGGTGGAGAACCTCTCGGAGAACCGGTTTCCGTACACTCACCAGGCGATCGAGGAGGGGATCTCCGACGCCTACGAGGAGGGGCGGTTCGGGATCAAGGAGTCGTTCACCCACACGCCGAGCGACGAGTTCGGCGAACTCCGGGTCCGGGAGGGGGCGGCGACCCCCGGGGACGAGGAAGGCGTCCTGGTCGTCGAAAACAGCAGTTACTACCGCCTGGAGATCACAACCGACCCAGGAGAATGACCGACGACGCCGGCGAGCCCGAGGAGTGGACCGTGATCGAGTCAGTGACCGAGTACGAGACCCCGTGGTACGACGGCGGCTACGACCTTGTCCGCCAGCCCGACGGCACGGAAAAGCGCTACTACTGGGCTTCGCTTCCGCCGGCGGTCGTGGTCGTCGCCCGCACTGACGGCCCCGAGGGACCCGCCGGCGACGAACTGCTCTTCGTCGAGCAGTACCGCCCGACGGTCGGCGAACACCACCTCGAACTCCCCGCCGGCATCGTCGAGGACGGCGAGTCCTACACCGCGGCCGCGGCCCGCGAACTCGAGGAGGAGACCGGCTTTCGGCCGGAGACGACGGTTCTTCTGGAGGAGTACGCGGTCGCGACCGGCCTCCTCAGACACGATCGGGCAGTCGTCTACGCCGACGGGCTGGTGCCGGGAGAGCGGGCCCTCGACACGAACGAGTTCCTCGAGCTCCGGCGGGTGCCCCTCGAGGACGCTCTGGATCGCGCCCGCGAGGCACCGGCGAACGACGCCACGATAGACGGGCTCCTGTTGGCCAGAGCGGACGGCTTCCTGTAGCGGAGCGCTTATTCGCCGGCCGACCTAACGGGCCGGCGATGGACGGCGAGATCACCGTCGAGGACGTCCGCGATCTCCTCGAGAGCGACGGCGTTCGGATCGTCGATATCCGCGACGAACACAGTTTTCGCCGGGAACGGATCCCCGGCAGCGAGAACGTCCCCTTCTCCGAACTCCCCGGCCGGGTCGAGGAGCTAGACGGCGCCGACCGGATCGTGACGGTCTGTCCCCACGGGAAGGCCAGCGTCCAGGCCGCCCGCCTCATCGGCTCCTACGAGGGGGCGACCGACGCCCGCGTCGAGAGCATGGCCGGCGGGCTCGAGGCGTGGGCCGACCGGTACGAACTGGAGTCGGCCGCCACCGCCGACTCCGGCGGAGCCGAGGGGCCCGACGCGCCGTTCTGAGGAGCGGTCGCTCGGCGGTCGAGCGATCGAAAACGAGGTCGGCTGTCGGAGTCAGGCGACGTTGAAGCCGCGGTCCCGGAGGAAGTCCTCGATGCGGCCGGTGTGGTTGCCCTGGAGCTCGATCTGGCTGTCCTCGACTGTCCCCCCGCAGGCGAACTTCGATTTGAGGTCCGAGGAGAGGCTGTCCAGATCGACGTCTTTCGGATCGAACCCTTCAATGATCGTTACTTCCTTGCCGTATCTGCGCTCGTCAATGCGGATAGTGAGCTGTTGTTGGCCCTTGGCGACGTCCTCGCAGACGCAGAGCTCCTCGGGCAGCCCGCACGTCGAGCAGACTTCCGACATTACGCTCGACGGTAGGAAACGACCATATTAAACACTGTCGGGACCCCGATCCCCGCCCGTGATCCTTTTTACGTCGATGCCCGGTATACGGTCGGGCGTAAGCCGTGGACGGTTTTCGCCCATCGACTCGGCGAAAACCTATCGACCGTTACGTCCGGCCGTATAGAGCCGGCCGATCGCCGGCAGTTCCTCTCGGGCCATCCGGTCGACGAGGTCGATCGCCTCGTCGGCCGCCGCCCGGTCGATGCCCCCGCCGTAGGTCGACCGTTCGTACAGTTCCTCGACCCGGCGGGCGCGCGGATCGAACGAGGGCGTCCCCGAGAGCGCCTCGACATACTGGCGGGTCGACTCCCCCGCCTCGCGGGGCCTGTGACGGCGTTCGAGGAGGATCTCGAGGCGGCGGTAGGCCCGTTCGACGTCCGCGTCGGGGCCCGCCGTCCGGCCCTGGTACTGGAGGCGGGCGCTCCGGCTCGCCCGGGCAGTGGCGCCCGTCCGGTGGGCGCCGGCGGCTAGGCCGACGAGGACGGCGATCCCGACGATGGCGGTTTCGGGCGAGGAGGGCGGGAACTCCCGCTCGCCGTCGCCCTCGCCGTCATCACCGTCGGTCGCGTTCGCACTGCCGTTTCCTCCCTCGGGGTCGAGACTGCCGATCCCGGGCTCGGCGCTGCCGTTGGGCCCGCGATCGTTGGGAAGCGCCCCGTCGGGAATCTCCGACGGCGGCTCGGTCGGTCCGACGCCGCCTCCGGCGGGCTCGGAGACGTTGATCGGGGCGTTTTCGACCTCGACGCGGTCGAGGTCGGGGCCGTCTGAGGTGTTGCCCTCGGGCCCGGCGGCGACGTCCTCGCTCGCCCCGGTGTCGATGCCTGATTCATTGTTCTCGCGGGCGTCCTCGAGCCGGTCGTAGTGGACGTCGTCGCGGTCGCCGCCGGGCGTGGGGTCGAAGGCGACCCAGCCGTGTCCGGGGAAGTAGGCCTCGACCCAGGCGTGGGCGTTGAGTCCGCGGACGACCCACTCGTTGTCGTCGACCTGCTGGCCGCTCGTGTAGCCGGTGACGTAGCGCGCCGGGATCCCTTCGGTCCGGAGCATCTGGGTCATCGTCGTCGCGAAGTAGACGCAGTAGCCCTCCTCCATCTCGAGGAGGAACCCCTCGGCGACGTTGCCGTCGGGTCGGGTGACGTTCAGCGAGTAGCCCTTCTCGGTCCGGAGGTGCTCCTCTATCGCGCTCGCGGCCTCGTGGGGGTCGTCGGCGTCGGCGACGACCTCCGCGGTCGCGTCCTCGAACTCTGCGGACACCCCTTCGGGCTGTTGGAGGTACTGTGCCGTGACCTCCTCGGGGTAGTCGGTGCTCGCGTTCGCCAGCTCCTCGCTCGAGGCGTTGAGCACGGCGCTCTCGACGTTGTACCTGTCGCCTTCGATCAGCGCCTCGCTCGGGTGGAACTGGCCGTGGTCCGTCCGTTCGGTGATCTCCCGGACGTCCCCCTCGATCTCGACCGGGGAGGCCGCCGCCGGAAGCACGCGGGCGTCGTCCTCGACGGTCACCGTCTGGTTCACCGTCTCGGTCTCTCCCGGGGGCGCCTCGAGGCGGCCGTCGAAGGCCTCCTGCTGGCCGGTCCGCACCCACCCCTCGCCGGTGAAGCGGTCGTAGACGCCGGTGCGCCAGTACGATTCGCGCTCGCTGCGGACGGTAAAGCGGACCTCCGGCGACAGCGAGACGTTGCCCGCGATCGTCGTCTCCTCGGGCGCCGTCGCGGAGTTGGCCTCGAGGCTCCCGTCGGTGCCCTGGCCCTCGATCAGTACCGTCGGCCCGGGTGTCCCGCCGGGGACCAGCGAGACCGAAAGCGAGAGGACGACCATCGCCGCGAACAGGACGGCGAGCACGTCCGCCTGGGCGATCGTCCCCCGGCGGAGCTCGAGCTCGCCGAAGCCGACGGCGGCGATCCCGCCGACGGTCCCCGCGAGCGTGGTCGCGACGCCGGCGTCCCCCGAGAGCACGAGGAAGGCAAGCGCGATCCCGCCCGCGAGGACGCCGAGGACGTACCGGCGGCGGACGGCGAGATACCACGAGAGAAAGACCGGTCCGGGTGCGAACGCCAGCGCCCAGCTGTCGACCGCCATCATCCGCAGCAGCGGCATCCCCGTTGCGATCGCGATCGTATCCGAGGCCAGTCTGTCCAACGAGCCGAGAGCGGTCCCGACCCCGACCCCGGTGACGGTGAAGTAGTAGCCGAAGCCGACGGCACCGAAGAGGAGGGCCGTTCCCACCGCGGTCCGGACGGCGATCGCCCGGGCGAGCAGCGTCGCGGCCGCGAACACGACCGCGACGACGGCCAGCAGTCGGGCCGTCCCGCCGACGACGCCCGTCACCTCCAGCAACACCGAGACGTACGACGCCGTGAGCACGAGCACGCCCGCGAGCGCCCCGGTCCGGAACGCCCGGTCGGGGATCGCCCGGTCGACGTCGACCGACCGGCTCGCGGTCGCATCGGTCGTGCTCACGCGACCACCTCTCGGCCCTCATCCTTCGAATCCGGGGCGATTCCGGTCCGGAGATCGCCCTCCCGGAACCGGTCGAAGGGGATCGTCTCCTCGCCGACCGCGACGACGGTTCCCGTCTCGTCGGCACGGACCACCACGTCGGCCTCGCGTCTCGCCCGGTCGGTGGCGATCCCGTCGCCGGTCCGGGCGAGCAAGCGAAGCGCCTCGAGGTGGTGGTCGTGGCCCGCCCGCGATGGCAGTGAGCCCGCGGGCGTGGCGACCGAGACGCGGACGCCAGACTCGAGGAGGTAGGTCGCGACGCTCGCGGTCGCCGTCGCCATCTGGTCGGCGCGGTCGCGACCCGCCTCCGCGAGGAGGGCGACCTCGCCGACGTCGTCGTCGGCGACGAACTCTTTGACGACGAGTTCGCCGTCGGCACGTTTCGCGGTCGACTTCCAGTGGACGTCCCGCAGCGAGTCGCCCCGGTCGTACTCCCGGAGGTGATCGAACTCCTCGCGGCTCCCCTCGCGGATCGCCAGCGCGAGCGTCCGCAGGTCCCGCCGCGAGGCCCCCCGCAGGTCGTATACCTCGGGGTAGACGAGGACCCGGCCGGTCGCGGCCACCGAGAACTCTCGGGAGACGAGCCCGAGGACGTCCCGGACGGTCACGGTGACGGGACCGACCGTCCGCTCGCCGCGGGCGGTCAGCCGGACGTCGTACGTGACCTCGCTTCCCTCGGCGATGGTGAGGTCGGCGACGGCGTCGGCCTCGGGGTCGGCGACGATTCCCTCGCGCCAGGACTCGCTCGGTGCCTCCCGGATCGTCGCCAGCCCGTCGCCGACCTCGTCCTCGACGGTCGCGGCGATCGGGTTCCCGGCAGTGAGCGACAGCGAGACGGTCCGGCGCTCGCCGACGAAGCCGTCCTCGACGGCGGCCCGCTCTACCGTCGGCGCCTCCGCACGGGAGACCGCCACGACCGCCGCCAACAGGGCGAGCAAGAGGGGAGCGACGAGCGCGTTCAGCGACCGGGCGCCGTAGAGCCAGGCCATCACGAGACAGCCGGCGACGACGGCGACGACGGCGTAGCCACGGCGGGTGAGCTTCATCTATTCCACCGCTACCCGCTCCAGGGCCCGCTCGACGATGGCCGTCCCGTCGACCTCGGGGTCGTCGGAGCCGGCCCTGATCCGGTGGGGGAGGACGACTGGGGCCTCGTACTGGACGTCGTCGGGGATGACGTAGTCCCGCCCCGAGAGCACCGCCCGGGCCTGGGCGGCCCGCAGCAGGGAGATCGTTCCTCGGGGACTGACCCCGAGACGAGCGTGGTCGCGGGTGTAGCCCGCAAGCCGGGTCGCGTACTCACGGACCGGGGCCTCGACGCGGACCCGGGTCGCCGTCTCGCGGGCCCGCCGGACCGACTCGAGGTCGGTCACCGGCTCTAAGTCCTCGATGGGGTGGTGGCCGACGGTCCGGGCGAGCATCTCGGACTCCTCGTCGGGGTCGGGATAGCCGAGCCGGAGTTTCTTGACGAACCGGTCGACCTCCGCGAACGGCAACTCGTAGGTGCGATCGGGCTCGACCGCGTTCTGGGTCGCGATGACCGTAAACGGCCGCGGGAGGGCCCTGGTCTCGCCGTCGACGGTCACCTGGGCCTCCTCCATCGCTTCCAGGAGGGCCGACTGGGTCTTGGGCGGCGCCCGGTTGATCTCGTCGCCTAGGACGACGTTGGCGAAGACGGGACCGGGCTGGAACTCGAACTCGCGGGTCTTCTGGTTGAAGACGTTGACGCCGGTGACGTCCGACGGGAGGAGATCGGGGGTGAACTGCACCCGGCGGAACCGGCAGTCGATCGAGCGTGCAAGCGAGCGGGCGAGCATCGTCTTGCCGACCCCGGGGACGTCGTCGAGCAGGACGTGGCCCCGCGCGAGGATCGCCGTGACGACGTGTTCGACCGCCTCGTCGTGGCCGACGATGACGCCGGCGACGTTGTCGGCGACGGCCCGACAGAGGTCGGCGGCCTCCTCGGTCGGTAGCGGCTCGACGGCTGTCGGGCGGTCCTCCTGGATCGGATCGTGAGGGCGGTCCCTCGTGTTGGCGTCGGTCATCTGTTCTCTCCCGGCGCCACGGCGGGTACGTGGCGTGGTCTTCTTACCCCTCGTTGGGGTCGTGACGGTGATATGTGTTCCGTCGACTCTCGAACTGCCTGCGGTTGGCGGGTGTACGCACTCCCCACTAATATAACTCGGACCGAACGATGCAGCCGCTTTCGGTGTGACGGTCGAAGAACGATGCCCCGACGGTCGGCCCCTTAGAGCCGTTCTACGTTCGACGCCCGTGGCCCCTTCTCGGCCTCGACGATGTCGAACTCGACTTCCTGTCCCTCCTCTAGGTCCGGGCCGCCGACGTCTTCCATGTGAAAGAAGACGTCGTCGTCCGCGTCGTCCGTCTCGATGAACCCGTAACCGCCCGTGTCGTTGAAGAACGCGACCGTACCTTGCGCCATTGCGTCCGCATAAACTCCGGACAACCTCATAAATGTTCTGGGGGTATCGCCGCGAAACTGCCTGCACTTGCCGGTTTTCGGGGGTTCACAGAAAACACAGCGCGGATGCCCCGAGGCTCGACCTCGGGGAGGAAGCGCGTCGATACTCGACACAAACCTCCGTTCTCAGACTATCACACTCCCGAACGTGGACCTAACACACATCCGCGAGAACATCCCGCAGGCGACGTGGCAACACGTGTGGGCGTTCCGTCGATTGTTCCAATATGTCGAGTACAAGGCGGCAGAGCACGGCGTCGAAGCTGCCCAAGTCCCGCCAAACCATACGTCCCAACGGTGCTCGACGTGCGGCTGGACCCACGAGGACAACCGTGATAGCGAGCACTTCGAGTGCTTAAAGTGCGGGTATCAGAACCACGCGGATTACAATGCGGCGAAGAACATCGGTTTCCGGTATCTCCGCCGGCGGCAAAACGCAGCCGACGGAGGCGCACCCGTAGACGTGCGCTTGAATCGCGGGACGTTGAACGTGAGTGGGGAGTACGTCCCCCCCTACCTCTGTTGAGGCATAGAACGGGAGCCCACGCGAAAGCCTCGGGGCTTGACCCCGAGGCAGTTTACCACTCCTTGCAGTCCGAGCAGAGGACTCCCTCCTCGCCCCTCCAGACTCGCTCGGTCGCCGACCCACAGCGGGCACAGTCGTACGAGCCCCATCCGTACGTCGCTCGCGCGGGCTCGGCGGCATCCGGATCGCTCCCCTCCCGGCCGCCCGTCGTCGATGCCCGCCGTCGGGATTCGTCCCCTTCCGTATCGGTCCTGGACTCCTCGTCGCCGTCGCCCCCGCTCGTGCAGTCGGCGATCGTCGGCTCTCTGGTCACGACCGGACGTCGGGCGGCGGGCGCCTTAATCCCCGGGCCCGCACCGCACCAGCGGCACCGTAGACCGGCATGGCCAAGTGCGCCGGGCGAAAACTCCCGGTATGGACCCCGTCCCGCTGAACGTCATCGTCGAGAACGTCACCGAGATGACCGAACTGTTCGCCGAGGTCGCGACCGGCGAGCTTCTCGCGCCGCTTCTGTTCCTCGTTGGCGCCCTGCTGGTCGCCTTCAGCCTCGCCGTCTTCGGCGGCCTCACCCTCGGTGCGGTCGGCTCGCTGTTCAGTCTCGAGTAGCCCGCGCCAGAGCCTCGCCGGCGAGCTCTACCCCCCGACCGAGGTCGGGCCCCAGCGGCGAGCCGACGACGATCCCGTCGACGTGTTCGAGGACGGCCTCGAACCGCTCCTCGACCTCTCTCGGGGTCCCCGCGATTGAAAAGGCGTCGAGCATCGCGGGCGTGACCCGCTCGAACGCCGTCGAGAACTCGCCGGCCTCGAGGGCCTCGCCGACCGAGCGGGCGTCCTCGCCGGCGATCCCGTGGCGCTCCAGGACGGGCTCTGCGACGTCGGCCGCGATGAACGCGACCGGCGGCCGGGCGGCCTCCCGTGCGTCGTCGCGGTCCTCGGCGACGCTGACGGAGGCCCACGACAGCGCTTCGAACTCGCCGTCCCGACCGCGCTCGGCTCTCCCCTCCTTGAGCCGTTCTTCGGCCCACGCGAGGTCGTCGGGGTGGGAGGCGTTGACCAGGACGCCGTCGGCGTGTTTGGCGGCCATCCGGAGCATGTCGGGCCCCTGGGCGCCGACGTAGACCGGGATCGCCGCCGAGGGCGTGTTGAGCGACGCTTCGTGGACCTCGAAGGTCCCCTCGCGCGAGACCGTCTTTCCCTGCCAGAGGTCCCGGACGACGTCCATCGTCTCCAACACGCGCCGGAGCGGCCGGTCGCGGTCGATTCCCAGAGCGGCGAGCGCCGAGCGGTCGCCCGCGCCGAGGCCGAGCAGCGCGCGGCCGTCGCTTACCTCCGCTACGGTCGCGACGCGGGCCGCGAGCGTCGCGGGGTGGCTCTCGTAGGGGTTGACGACGCCGGGTCCCAGCCGGATTTCCTCGGTCGCCGCCGCCATCCGCGAGAGCGTGACGAAGGGATCGCGGTTGAAGTAGTGGCTGCTCGCGAAGGCCGCCTCGAACCCCTCTGCCTCGGCGAGAGCGGCGAGATCTGCGAGCTCGTCGGGCGGGTGTTCGGGCGTGAACTCGATTCCCTTCATGGCTCCCACTGCCACTCCCGGAGGGCTTGGCGAACGAAGTCGCTCTCGAGATCACGAAAGAGGTTCTCGCTGCCCGCATGATCGCCAAAGTCCCAGTCCCGGACGATGACGGCGGGGGTGCCGCCGGCACCTTCCCCCGTGACGAGGTTCGCGGCGGCGGCGAGTTCGTCGACGACCGACTGGACGGTGACCGCGAGTTCGTGGCCGTCGCGGTCCTCTTCGCCGCGCCAGTCCCGGCTCGCGGGGATCCCGTCCCAGCCGATCGCCACCCCGCGCTGGCCGTAGCGGAAGGGTCGCCCGCAGGTGTCGGTGACGATCACCGCGACGTCGTTCGAGAGCGCCTCCCGGATCCGGCGGGCGCTCTCCCCGGGTCGTTTCGGGAGCAAGAGGAGGTCGTTGTCGGGGACGTTCGAGCGGTCGATCCCCGCGTTGACACAGACGTGGCCGAAGCGGGTTTCGGTCAGCAGGAACGGCTCCTCCATCACGAGGTCGGTGCTCTCCTCAAGGACTGCCTGGGCGAACCGGGGATCTTTCTCCTCGTCGGTCCGCTCGGAGAGCCGGGTCGCGATCTCCTCGGCCCGCGGGCCGGCGGGGAAATCGGCGAGGTCGGCCACCCGGCCCTCGGCTTTCGAGACCACCGTGCTGGCGACCGTCAGCACGTCGCCGTCGGCGAGGTCCGTCCGTTCGGCGACGAGGGATGCGAGGTCGTCGCCGGGGCGGATCTCGGGGATCCCTTCGACTGCGTCGAGTTCCATACCGTTCGTGGGGGAAGCGCCAGGAAAAGGCCACCGTCATCGGCGGGCGAAACCGACTTTCGGGTTCCCGTCGTGGGGGGACGTATGACCGACGACGGTCCGACCGACGTCGTCACCGCGTTCCTCCGGAACCGGAGCGAGGTCCTGGTCCTCCGGCGAAGCGAAAACGCGGGAAGCTTCCGGGGCCAGTGGGGTGGGGTCTCGGGGGACGCCGAGGACGAACCCGACGAGCAGGCCCGCCGGGAGATCCGCGAGGAGACCGACCTCCCGACGGGCGACACGGATCCCGTCCGGGCGGGTCGTCCCCTCACCGTCGAGGGCGAACGCTGGCGGATCCACCCCTACCTGTTCGACGCCGGGAACCGCGAGGTCGAACTCGGCGAGGAACACGACGAGGCGGCGTGGGTCTCCCCGACCGAGATCGTCACCGGGGATCGCGAGACCGTCCCCGGTCTCTGGAACGCCTACGAACGGGTCGGGCCCACGGTTCGATCGATCGCGGCCGACGGCAGGCACGGCGCCGCCTTCCTCTCGATTCGCGCGCTCGAGGTCCTCCGGGATCGCGCGGGTCTCCTGGCCGCCGAAGGGGGCGACGATGGGGGGAGCGAGGCGAGCGAGGACGGTGACGGGTGGGACGAACTCGCTTCCCTCGCCGACCGGCTGATCGAGGCCCGACCGAGCATGGCGGTCCTCCGAAACCGGGTCAACCGGGCGATGGCGGGAGCGGACGATGACGGACGGGACGCGTCGGCGGTCCTCGATAGCACCCTCGAGGCGATCGACCGGGCCCACGCGGCCGACGACCGGGCGGCCGACAACGCCGCCGGGGAGGTCGGCGGGAGGGTGTTGACCCTCTCGCGGTCGGGCACCGTCCGGCGGGCGCTTCGGGCGGGCGACCCCGACCGCGTTTTCGTCGCCGAGTCCCGGCCCGCCTGCGAGGGGCGGGCGGTCGCCGAGGAACTCGCGGCGGAGGTCCCGGGAACGGCGGTGACGCTGCACACCGACGCCGCCGTCGCCCACCTTCTCGCCCGCGCGGACGTCGATACCGTCCTCGTGGGTGCCGACACGGTCCTTCCCGACGGTCGGATCGTGAACAAGACTGGGACTCGAGGGGCCGCGATCGCTGCCGCCCGCGAGGGAGTCCCCGTCTACGCGGTCGCCGCGAGCGACAAGGTCTCGACCCGCGAGGCGGTCAACCTGGAGTCGGGTTCCCCGGAGACGGTCTACGACGGCGAGGCACCGATCGACGTCGCCAACCCGACCTTCGACGTCACTCCCGCGGATTGCCTGACGGGAATCGTCACCGAGGCGGGCGTCGTGGAGTCCGGCGAGATCGAGGCCGTCGCCGAGGAACTCCGGGAGTACGAGCGGTGGGCCGAGAGGTAGGAGCGACAGACCGAAACCCCCCTGGACCCTACAGCAGGCCGGGCGGCGGTGACGAGGAGTTACCCCCACCGAGCCCCGTGTGACGAGGACCCTCTCCCGAGCCGCCCCTCGTATTGAGTAGCCGGCCCGCGTAGCCCGCGGCATGGAGATCGACCGACTCGGAATTCACGACTCCGTCGCGGCCGTCTTCCCGCCCGAGCGGCTCCGCGAGTTCCTCGCGAGCGAGACGCATGGGGGGATCGACGTCGCGGTGATCGGCGACGACGGGCTCGGCGGCGTCGACGGGGTCGTCACCCTGGAGCACCGCGATGCGTTTCGGGACCTCGAGTGGATCCACTCGATCCAGGCGGGGATCGATCGGTTTCCCCTCGAGGCGCTCGATGAGCGGGGCGTCGTCCTCACGAACAGCACGGGGATCCACGGCCGGTCGATCGGCGAGACCGTCGCGGGCTACCTGCTCGCGTTCGCCCGGCGGCTCCACGACCACGTCGCCGCCGGGGAGCGACGGGAGTGGAACCGCCCCGAGTGGGACGAGGCGTTTACCCTTTCGGGGACGACGGCCTGCATCGTCGGCACCGGAACCCTGGGTCGGGGAGTCGCCGACGTCGTCGGCTCGCTGGGCGTTCGTACTGTGGGGGTCCGGCGCTCTCCAGACTCACTGCCGGAGTTCGAGGAGATGTACGCGACCGAGACGCTCCACGAGGCGATCGCCGGCCCGGAGTTCGTTGTCGCGACCGTCCCGCTGACCGCCGACACCGAGGGGCTGTTCGACCGGGCGGCGTTCGAGGCGATGGCCCCCGAGGCTCGCTTCGTCAACGTCGCCCGCGGCGGGGTCGTCGACGAGCCGGCGCTCGTGGCGGCCCTCGAGTCGGGGTCGATCGCGGGGGCGGCCCTGGACGTCTTCGAGACCGAACCGCTTCCCGAATCATCGCCGCTGTGGGGGTTCGAGGAGGTGATCGTCACGCCCCACTGTGGCGCCTACACCCGGGACTACTACCGGGACGTCGGGGAGATCGTCGCCGACAATGTCGCGCGCATCGAGCGGGACGGCGAGTTTCGAAACCGGGTGGTCTAGAAGAACGTGAAGAGGTCGTCCCTCTCCTGGTCGTGGAGGTGGGTCCGGACCGCTTTTTCCAGGGGGTCGAGCTGGCCCCGCTTGGCGCTGATCGGGGCGACCGTCTCCTGCCACTGTTTCCAGGGCGGGAGCAGGCCGAGGCGGTCACAGATCGCGTCGAGGCGTTCGTCGCGGTCGTCGACCTTGTCCATCTTGTTGACCGCGACGACCGTCGGGATATCGAGTTCCCGGAGGAAGTGAAACAGCTCGACGTCGTAGGGGATCTCTTCGCCGCCGCTGTGGCGGTCGATGATATCGACGACGCTCTTGCCGTCGACGACGTGGATTGCGACGAGGATCTTCTCGGCGTTGTCCTCGAGATAGCGGACGATCCCGGTCTTGATCTCCTCGCGGCGCTCCTCGGGAACGCCGCTCATGAACCCGTAGCCGGGGAGGTCGGTGATCACGAAGTCCTCGGGGGCCCAGTCGTAGTGGTTCGGCGAGCGCGTTACCCCTGGATTCCGGCCGGTGTCGAACGTGTGGCCGGTCAGCTCGCGCATCAACGTGGACTTGCCCACGTTCGAGCGGCCGACGAGGACGACCTCGCTTCCGCGGTCCGGGCGGGTGTCGAACATACCCCGCCTACGGGCCGTCGGGCAAAAGACCCGGCGTTCGCGGCCCCTGGCGATAGTTCGACGGTCGTCGTCCGCGCCGGGGCCGTCCCGACCCCTCGATTCACTCGTCGGCGTCGGGATAGGGGATCTCGACGGCGTCGCCGTCGTCAGGGGCGAACACCTCGCCGTCGAAGACCTCGCGGGCCTGCGCGAGGTGGTCCCCGGTCCGGCCGGCGTACCGCGAGGAGAGGTGGGTCAGTGCGAGTCGGCGGGCGCCGGCCTCGCTCGCGATGGCGCCGGCTTGACGGGCCGTCGAGTGGGCAGTCTTGCCCGCGCGCTCGACACCGTCGTCGGCGAACGTCGCGTCGTGGATCAACAGGTCGGGCTCGTCGGCGGCCTCGACGGTCCCAGCCACGGGCCGGGTGTCGCCGGTGTAGACGACCGAGCGTCCGGGGCGGGGGTCGCCGACGACCTGCTCCGGCCGGACGACGGTGCCGTCCTCGAGCTCGACGGGGTCGCCCTCGTGGAGCTGCGAGAACTTCGGGCCGACGGGGACGCCCAGTTCCTCGGCGCGTTCGCGGTCGAAGCGGCCCTTGCGCTCGTCCTCGACCAGCGCGTAGCCGACCGAGCGGGTGTCGTGGTCGGCGTCGAACGCCCGGACCTCGTACTCGTCGGCGCGGTAGGCGACGTCGCCGGGAGCGACCTCGTCGATCCGGACCGGAAAGGAGGGTCGGGTTCCGCCCGCGGCGATCAGCTCCTCCAGTCGGCGCCGACAGCCCCGTGGGGCGTGGACGGCGAGGGGGGCCGCACGCTCGTTGAAGTCCATCGTCTGGAGCAAGCCCGGGATCCCGAAGACGTGGTCGCCGTGGAGATGTGTGACGAACAGCTGCGAGACCGAAAACCCCGTCGAAAAGCGCATCATCTGGCGCTGGGTTCCCTCGCCGGCGTCGAAGAGGAGCTCGTCGCCCTCGCGGGCGACGTGGATCGCCGTCGGATTCCGCTCGGCCGTCGGGACGGCCCCGCTGGTCCCCAGGAACGTCACGCGCAGTGCCATCGCCCTGGACTGGGAGCGGCCGGGGTAAACCGGCTTCGATCCGAGTGGTTGCATATGCGTGGTCGAAAGGGTGAAATTTACATCACTGCGGGACGAACGCAGGGATAGACTGGAGACAACCGCGAGAATGAGTAGACTACCCGAGCTCGGCACGGTAAAACGGATCGGCGCCATCCTGGTCGCCCTCGTCGTCGTCCTCGCGGCGGGGACGGTGGTCGGGCAGGCACCCGCACTCTTCGGCGCCGACGTCACAGAGGAGCCCGAAGGCTCGATCGAGTTCTCGGATCAGACCGGCGACGGCACGAGCGCCACCGTCGACAACGTCACCCTCTCGGACGGCGGCTTCGTGGTCGTCACGTCGGAAGGCGAGATCGTCGGCGTCTCGGAGTATCTCGGCGAGGGAGACCACGAGAACGTCACGGTCGAACAGCGCGGCGAGGGGGAGCTGCTCGGCCAGCTGACGGCGACGGCCCACCAGGACGTCACCGGCAACGAGACGTTCGTCGGCCCCGAGGAGGCCGGCGAGGACGAGGACCACGACCGGCCCTACATCGGCGCGGACGGCTATCCCGTAAGCGACACCGCGACCGTCTCGATGCCCGACGGCCCCGAGGAGGGCGCCACGAGCACCTCCTTCATCGTCGAGTCCGCGAACGCGACCGATCGGGTTCCGGTAAACGACACCTTGGAGATCACGAGCGAGATCCGCAACCCCAACGACTTCGAGGACCAACAGCCAGTCGACTTCCGGATCGACGGCGAGGTCCGTGAACGCCAGATCGTCTCGCTCTCGGCCGACGAGACCCGCCAGCTCAACTTCACGATCGACCTCAGCGGCGTCGAACCCGGCGAACACGGCTACGGGATCTACACCGACGAGGACGGCGCCGTCGACGACTTCCTCGTCGAGTACGCGCCCGCGGACGTGACCGTCGTC
Organism: Saliphagus sp. LR7; assembly: GCF_003344565.1. Classification (NCBI taxonomy): domain Archaea; kingdom Methanobacteriati; phylum Methanobacteriota; class Halobacteria; order Halobacteriales; family Natrialbaceae; genus Saliphagus; species Saliphagus sp. LR7. The sequence continues at coordinate 271,898 of NZ_QPND01000002.1, forward strand.
GAGGCCACGCCCGAGGAGGTCGTCGCCGACGCGACGCTCCCGATCGACGGGTTCCTCGCCGTCGAGGACGGCAACGGCTCCGTCGTCGCGACCTCCGACGCTCTCGAGTACGGCGACCACGAGAACGTGACGATCGACGTCGGGGACGAACTCGCCGACGGCGAGACCGCGACCGTCGTCGTCTACGGCGGCGACCCCGGGGAGGTGGCGACGACGGTGCCGTACGTGGATGGCGAGGGCGAGCGCATTCAGGCGACCGCGACCGTCGAGGGCGAGACCGACGACGGGCTCTCGCCCGGCGGCGGGATCGGCAGCGACAACGCGACGAACGGAACCGACGGGGCCAACGCGACGAACGAAACGAACGGGACCGACGCGACCAACGAAAGCGACGGGGCGGACGGCTCGAACGAGTCCGACGACGGGAGCGGAAACGAGACCCAGGCCGAAGGCGAGGACGACGCGTAACCGACCGATTCTTACCGCCAGCCGCCCTACGGATCGGCGATGGACGGGCCGCTGTGGACCGAGGCGCACGCGCCGGAGCTGTCGGAACTCCCCCAAGACGGCGCCCGAGAGTATCTCGAGCGAGCGATCGAGGAGCCGATCAACCTGATCCTCCAGGGGCCGACGGGAAGCGGAAAGACCGCGGCCGCACGCGCACTCGCCCGCGAGGCCCACGCGGATCCCGACAACGACTTCGTCGAGATCAACGTCGCGGACTTCTTCGAACGGACGAAAAGCGAGATCCGCGAGGACCCCCGGTTCTCGCACTTCCTCCAGGGTCAGACCGAGTTCTCGAAACAGCACCGCCGGAGCGGCGACCGGTCGAACAAGTACAAGCGAAACTGGTCGAAACGGGACATGATCGCCCACGTCCTCAAAGAACAGGCGGGCTACGCGCCCTCCTCGGGGACGTACAAGACGATCCTGCTCGACAACGCCGAGACGATTCGGGAGGACTTCCAGCAGGCCCTTCGCCGGATCATGGAACAACACCACCGGACGACCCAGTTCGTGATCGGGACCCGCCAGCCCACCAAGCTGATCCCGCCGATCCGTTCGCGGTGTTTCCCGGTCACGATGCGCGCGCCCACCAGCGAGGAGACCGTCGCGGTACTCGAGCGGATCGCCGAGCGCGAAGGCGTCGAGTACGACGCCGACGGCCTCGAGTTCGTCGCGGGCTACGCCGACGGCGACCTCCGCCGGGCGATCTTAGCTTCTCAGACCGCCGCCGTCGAGGAAGGCGAGATCACGATGGACGCCGCCTACGAGACCATCGGGAGCGTCGGCTACGACGACGAAGTGGGGGAGATGCTCGAGGACGCCGAATCGGGGGCGTTCACCGACGCCCGGAGCACGCTCGACGACCTGCTGGTGGACGAGGGACTGTCGGGCAGCGAGGTCATCGACGAGGTGCTGTCGGTCGCGCGCAAGCAGTACCAGGGCGAGAAACTCGCCAGGTTACACCGGCTGGCGGCCGACGTCGAGTTCGAGATGGGCGAAGGGGCGAGCGATCGGATCCACGTTTCGCATCTACTGGCGGAGTTGGGTCGAGAGGCCTGAGGGTCGAACGGCGATAACGAATGGGGTCGGGGTACTGGCTGCACTCGACTTTCACATCGCAAACCGTTATCGGATAGCACCAGAGATGGAGAGGTGTGACCGCCGACGTCGTGTATCCCTCCGTCGAACTCGTTTGTGGTCTCCACGACCAGATCGTTCGCGAAGGCGACGACACGGAACCGGGGATTCGGTCGGAAAACGTGACCGGGTCCGCCCTACATTACGTATAAAAAGGCGCGAACGCACATATCCAGTAGACAATGGCGTCCGGTACTGAACCCTCCACGGCCGACGACGAGGTTCGCCGTCTGTACGAGCGATACCAGCCAGCAGACACCGACGAGGAGCGCCACAAAATTCTCCTCGAGATGGGAGAACTCGACGGACGCCGCCACTCGGATATCTACGCCGCACTCGAGAGCGAGTAGCCCGTTGTCCGGTAGCTATGAATCCGGTCTCAGCACCCGAATAGGACCCGTTCTGTCGTTCTCACGACGGACATCAGAGAGACGCGCCTCGTGGGTTTGTTCGTCGCAAAATCAGTGGGACCGCCGAGAGTCGAACTCGGGTCCTACGGACCCCATCCGCAGAGGATACCACTACCCCACGGTCCCGTGTTTCCGACGACGGGCGTGTTCCGTTTAAGAGTGTCGTTTCACCGTCCTCGCCGTCCTCCGTTCACCGACTCAGACCAGCACGCGCTCGAGTTCCACCACGATCCCCGACTCCGCGTCCGGGTCACCGACCAGCCGCCCGAGACAGACCGCGGCGCCGTCGGGGGTGTAACAGGCGAGCAGGTCCTCGGGGCCGGCGTCATCCGCAGAAAGAACGCCGGGGGCGTACACCTGCGCGCCATTTGCGACCTCGCGGGCCGCGCTCTCGGCGATCGTTACCGACGGAAGCCCCTCCAACACTCGCTCGGCGGGGGAGACGACCTCCCGGAGCAGCTTCTCGTCGCCGTCCTCGACCCAGAACGCCAGCGCGTCGAGCAGGTCGTACGCCGAATGGAGCGTCCGGTCGTCGAACGGGTCGGTCGCCGTCCGCCGGAGGTCGCCCATGTGGGCGCCCGTCCCAAGCGCCAGCCCGAGGTCGTGACAGAGTTTGCGGATGTAGGTCCCGCTCTCGCACCGCGTCCGGAACAGGATCTTTCGGTCGGCCGTCTCGAGCACCTCGAGGGTGTAGATCTCCCGGACCCGCAATCGTCGCGAGACGGCGCTCTTTCGGGGCGGCTTCTGGTAGATCGGGCCCTCGAACTCCGCGACGATCTCGGAGGCGTCCTCGGGGACCGGCCCGTGGCACTCGAGGACCGCGACGTACTCCTTGCCGCCCTCCAGAAAGGCGGGTGCGAGCCGGGTCGCGGTTCCAAACATGATCGGCAGACAGCCGGTGACCTTCGGGTCGAGGGTGCCGGCGTGGGCCGCCCGGTCGATCGGCTCCTCTCCTGTCTCGGCGAGTGCGTCGGCGACGCTGTCCCGGAGCCAGCCGCTGACCTGGTGGGAGGACGGTCCCGGTGGTTTGTCGAGGTTCACCACTCCGAACCGGAGGAGGGAGGCGGGCGAGCGCTCGGCGGGCGGGCCACGCAGGGCCATCAGATCTCGACGCCGGTGATCGGGTACTTCCCCTCGTCCTTTTCGGGGTGGTACTCCTCGACTGCGGTCACGAGCATGTCGAGGACGGCGTCGGGCTCCCACCGGCCGGTGTTCACCGAAAGGTCGTATATCTTCAGGTCGGTGATGTCGATTCCATAGTAGTCCTCGTACCGGCTGGCCTCGCTGGCCTCCCGTGCGCGGGTCTCCTCCGTCGCGGGCCCCGGCTCCTTGCCCTCGCGGTCGGCGATCCGCTCGCCCCGGACGCTCGCGGGCGCGTCGAGCCAGAACCGGAAGTCGGCGTGTTCGCCCGCCAGCCAGCCCGCCAGCCGCGACTCGAGGACGAGGTCGTCGCGGTCGCGGGCGATCCGACCCAGCCGACGATCCAGGTCGCGGTCGATCTCCTCGTTTTCCTCGGCGAGCTTGTTGAACTCGAGGGGGGTGTACCCCCGCTCGTCGGCGAGTTCGCGGAAGATGTCGCCGCCGCTTACGTGTTCGAGGTCGAAGGCGTCGGCGAGCAACCCCGCGGTGGTGCTCTTCCCGCTTCCAGGCGGGCCGGAGACGGTGAGTAACATACGTTCCCTCCACCGGGCTCGTTCAAAGGAATTGTGAAAGTCCCCGCGTCAGCTGGTCGCCGGCGACATGTCGATGTTGACGGCTTTCCGGAGCAACTGGGTGAAACCCATCGAACAGAGGAAGTACCAGACGATCCAGGCTTGCATCGGGCCAACGACGCCGTCGTTCCACTCGACGACGCCGGCGATCGGCATCACGACCTGGAGCTCGTCGCTGGCGATGTGGCCGTCGCGGATCATCCACCACATCCAGAGGAAAAGCGGGATCGTAAACAGCATGATCCAGACCATCGGACGGAACTGTTCTTTGAACATCCCGAGGTTCTCGGCCATCGCCTCCATCTGCTCCTCTTGGACGCGGTCCATCTCGTTGTCGAGTCGCTCGAGTTCGGACTCGCTGGCCCCGCGTTCCTCGGCGGCTTCCTTTCGCTCCTCGACGTCCTTTCGTTTCTCCTGCATCGCCTTCATCCGTTCTTGATATTTGCCCATCCGCTCGGGGTTCATCAGGTTCGCCTGCAGCAGCGTCGAGTAGAGCCCGGTCACCATCGCAACCGTGAGGATCACCGCGTAAAATGGGAGCGCGGCGTTGAGCGGCCCGAGCGCGACGTCGATCGTTCCCCCGATGAGGTTCCGGATGGAGTCGAACCAGTAGCCGGTCATCAACAATATGGCACTCAGCCCGGCCAGTTTGTCCCACTGGGACCACGAGGAGGCGTCGTCGTCGATCTCGGGAGTGTCGGCGTCGACCCCCTCCTCGTCGTCGTCCAGGGCGCGATCGAACGCCTCCCGGTCGGCGATCTCGAACCCGTCACGGCCGTCGACTAAGATCCCCGTCTCGATGATTCGACCCCACTGGCCGCTGGTGAGGTCGTCCCGGACGTCGGCCCACTCGACCTCGCCGCCGTTGCGGTCGGCCTCCCGGCGGATCGACTCGAGTGCCTCGGCCATCGCGGCGTCCTCGCGGACGAGGGAGTCTACCTTCTCCGCGGTACGCGTCATCTACTCGAAGCTAGGTCACGTCCAGTATACAAGTGTTTATCTTCGGGCGCCGGCGACGGGACGCCGGTTCGTGGCCCCAGTCCGGTCCCGTCGGCCGCCAGTGCGGGACGCCGTCCACGTACCAACCGAATAGTATATCACGGTGTCGGATATATCTAGCAGCAATATGGATAGAAGACGGTGCGCCGGGCGATCGGAGTGAGCGAGGAACGCGGCCAGTCGGAGGTCCTCGGGTTCGTCCTGCTGTTCGGAATCGTCGCGATCGGCAGCGTCGCGATCCTGCTCGCTTCGGGCGCGACAACCGACGGGATCGAAAGCCAGGCCGAGATCGATCGCGTCGAGAGCGCGTTCGTCGAACTCAGCACGGACATCGCGACTGCCGCCGCGACGAGCGACGCCGGAGGCACGACGGAACTCGACATCGACGCGAGCGAGGGAACGATCCGCAAGGTCGACGGCGGGAACATGACCGTCTCCATCGAAGGGAAAGGAGAAGTCGCAAACGAGAGCCTCGGTGCGATCGAGTACACCAACGACGACGGCTCGGTCGTCGCCTACGAGGGCGGCGGCGTCTGGCGGGGAACGGGCGACCGATCGATGCCCGTCTCGGGACCGCCGATTACGTACACCGACGGGACGCTGACGCTTCCGATCTTCAACGTGAGCGGCGGCTCGGCCTCAGGAAGCGGGGTCGCGGTCTCGGGGGTCAACACCACCTCGAACCACTCCGGACTCACTGGCGGTGTCGACGAGAGCCAGAACATCAAGATCTCCGTCACGACAGCCTATCACAACGGCTGGGCGGAATACTTCCGATCGATGGGGAACACGAGCGTCGAGACCAGCGGTACCGGCGAGTACCGGACCATCGAGGTGATCGTCGGCATCTCCGAGCTTCCCCAGGAGATCGAGGACGTAAACCTCAATTCCGATCGTGCGAGCGTCCTGTCGGCGACCGGGGGGTCGATCTCGACGAGTACGGCGGGCAACAGCTACACGAGCGGCGACGTCGTCTCGCCGGGGGACGTCGACGTCGGACACACGATCTACGGCGACGTCGTCTCGGGCGGGGACGTGAGCGTCAGCCACTCCGGCGAGGTCACTGGCCGAATCATCGCGGCCGGGAGCGTCGACATCGCGGGCGACGACGACGCCGGGAGCGTCCTCGCGGGCGGGGACGTCACCGTCGGCGGCCACGTCGACGGCGGCGTCGTCTCCTACGGCGACATCGAGATCCGGTGGGACAAATCGTACGCCGGTGACCTCGTCGCGGCCGGATCGATCACCGACAACGGCTACTGCGTCGGCGACTGCGAGGTGAGAGAGGGCGTCCCGCCCGGCGAGATCGGCCCCCATCCGAACGACGAACTCGACGACCTCCCCGAACACGAGCCGATCGACCGCGCCTACGACCAGATCCTCGATCAGGGAGAGGGCGACGAAGTCGGCACCCTGAGCGACGATCACCTCGAGGCTGGCCAGTACTTCGCCGGGGAAATCTCTGTCGGCGGGAACAGCGACCTCGAACTCGACGTCAGCGACGGCGACATCGACATCCTGGTCCGTCCGGGCGGGGGCGTCTCCATGACGGGGAACGGGGACATCACGGTGACCGGCACCAGTGGAAACGACCACGTCGTCCGGGTGATCACGAGCGGTATGGTGTCGATGTCCGGCGGCGCCGTGACGAACTCGGGAGGGGAGGCGAACCGATTCCAGATCTTCGGCACGACCGGGAGTAGTTTCAGGTTCAGCGGCGGCGGGGCCTACTACGGCTCGATCTACGCGCCCCACGACGAGGTGTCGGCCGACACCGACTTCGACGCGAGCGGGTCGCTCGACTTCTACGGAACCTTCGTCATCGGCGGACTCGACGCCAGCGGGACCGTAACCTTCCACGGCGACAGCAGCGCCGGGCCCACCTCACCGACGGGCAACTGGGACGGCCACATGGATAACATCGCGACCGACGAGCTGACGGTCTACGTCCACGTCCGCACCCACGAGATCGTTCTCGACTAGACGGCACTCTCGACGCGCTCGCGGATCTCCGTCCAGACCTCCTTGGGCGCGCGGTCGCCGTCGATCCGTTCCAGGGAACCCTTCTCGTCGTAGTACTCGACGACCGGTGCCGTGTTCTCCTCGTAGACCCGGAGGCGCTCGACGACGGTCTCCTCGGTGTCGTCGTCGCGCTGGACCAGTCGCTCTTTGACCTCCTCGTCCTCGGCGGGGTCGTACTCGACGTGGTAGACCTCGTCGGTTTCGGGGTCGATCCGCCGGCCGGTCAGGCGGTGGACGAGTTCGTCCTCGCTCACGTCGAGTTTGAGGACGACGTCGAGGTCGGTCATCCCCTCTAGGGCCTCTGCCTGGGCGATGTTGCGCGGGTAGCCGTCGAGGACGAAGCCGTCGGCGTCGGCGAGGGCTTCCTCGACGATTGCGGTGACGACTTCGTCGGGGACGAGTTCGCCCGCGGCCATGATCTCGCCGGGGGTGTCGTACTCGTCGTGGACGTCGCTGATGTCCATTCCCTTGTTCGCCCGGAGCGCGTCGCCGGTCGTGATGTGGGCGATATCGAAGTGCTCTACGAGGCGGCCGCTTTGTGTCCCCTTGCCCGCTCCCGGGGGCCCGAGGATGAGTATTCGTGGCTGTGCCATACCCGAGCGTTGCGCCCCGTCGCATAAAGGCTTAAAGAAAGGCGATCGAACGGCCGATATGACTCGATTCGACGCCGCCGAGCCCGAGAAACGCCGTGCCCTCTACGCCGACGCGATCGCCGCCCATCGCGCCCGCGCGAGCGCGTTCGTCACGATCGAAGCCGCGGTCGACCCCGACGAGGGGGCGATCCCCTGGCTCCAGTTCGCGGAGGGGATCGTAAACGTCGACTGCACGGAAGCGGAACTCGAGTCCCTAAAGGCGCTCCTCGAGGACTACCCCGCCTTTTCAATCGACGAACTCGCGCGTCCCGAGGAGGCCGAAGGGGTCAACGTCCGGATCGCGGCGCGGGCCGACGACGACCGGGTCGCGGCGGCGCTCGACGCGATCTTCCGGTCGGTGTACGAACTCGACGAGGGGTTCACCGCCTGGGTCGTCGAGGTCTAAGCTACTCGATGGAGAGTCCGCCCTCGTCGCCTTCCTTGCCGTCCTCACGCTCGTCCCACTCGAGCTCGAACTCGACGCTCAACTCGCCTGGGCCGCCCTTACTCGAGGTCTCGCGTTCGGCTTTGACCTCGAAGGTGGGGGTCGCGGGCGGGGAGAGGCTGACGCTCTCGCCGCCGCCTTCCATGGCGAGCTCATCGCCGGCCTCGAGGCGGTCGGCGACGGTCCGGAGGTAGTCGGCGATCTCGGTGCGGTCCATCGGGCGCTCGAACTCGAAGAGGACGTCTTCGGGCATACGCCCCCTACGCGTCGCGGGTATAAGAGTCGTCGTGGTGGGAGGTCGGGTCCGGCGGCGGGGCGGCGGTCGGGCGACGGCTCCAGAACGATACACAAAAGGTCGGTCGGACAAAGGTCCGTTTAGAGACCTGGATGCCGGAGAACAACGCGCGGTCGATGCGGACGGAAGCGCCGGCGGCGAGCGGACCGTCCGTTCGGTTCGACGAGGGCTTCCACAATAGCCAAGTGGACCCAGCACTCAGCGACTACTATAAAAGTAGCCGGCAAACGAGGTGACCACGATCCTTCCCCAACTTACCACTCCGTTACAGCAGACGCGTGTCGACGTCTTCAACGAGATCTTCGTCCTCTTTCTCGGACTCGGGACGCTCGTCGGCATCGTCGTCGTCAGCTATACGCTGTACAACGCCTACAAGTACCGCGACGACGGCAACCACGGCGAGGACGAGGACCTCCCGGTCGTCGGCGAACTGCCGACCGGGGGGAAGGGAGGGCGGAAGCTCTTCCTCTCGTTCGGGCTGAGCGCCGTCATCGTGCTCGGGCTCGTCTTCTGGTCGTACCAGATGCTCCTCTACGTCGAGGCCGGTCCGGGCGACGAGGCCCAGGAGGAGGCGCTCAACGTCGACGTCGAGGGACAGGCGTTCTCCTGGACCTTCCAGTACGAAAACGGCGTCGAGTCCAACGGCGAGCTCGTCGTCCCCGCCGACAGGGAGATCCAGCTGAACGTGACGTCGATCGACGTCTGGCACGCCTTCGGCATACCGGATCAACGCGCGAAAGCCGACGCGATCCCCGGCGAGTACTCCGAGACCTGGTTCATCGCCGACGCGCCCGAGAACGGAGAGAACGTGACCCACGAGGACGCCATCGAGTGCTTCGAGCTCTGTGGTGCCGGCCACTCCAACATGAAAGCCGACCTCACCGTGATGGAAGAGGAGGCTTTCCAGGAGTGGATGGCAGAACAGGAAGCCCAGGCGAACGGCGGCGGAAACGAAAGCGGTGGGGGCAACGAGAGCGCCACGGGCACCCAAACGGGCCCCGAGGGCAACGAAAGCAGTGCGAACGGTACCGACGCTGCGAGCAACGAGAGCGGAGCGAACGAGAGCTCCGCGGCCGGCACCGGGGGCAACGCGACCGACGCGGCCAACGAAACGAACGCCGGCAACGAAAGCGACACGAACGGTACCGACGCCAGTGGCGACGACGGAAACAATGACACTGAGGACAACGAAACCGACGGCAACGCCGACGACGAATCCAGCCAGGAGGGTGAGAGCTGATGTCTGAGCACTTCCCGCCGCGGACGTCGATCAAACGCTGGCTGGTGACGACCAACCACAAGGACGTCGGGATCCTCTATCTCGTGACCGCGTTTTTCTTCCTGATCTTCGGGGGCGTCCTCGCCTTGCTCTTCCGGGTCCAGCTCTGGAGCCCGGGCGGGACTCTTCTCTCGAACAGCGGCTTCAACCAGGCGGTCTCCATCCACGGGCTGGTGATGGTGTTCTGGTTCCTCTCGCCGGTCGCGACGGGCTTTGCGAACTACCTCGTTCCGCTCCAGATCGGCGCGAAGGACCTCGCGTTTCCCCGGCTGAACGCGCTTAGCTACTGGTTTTACCTCTTCTCGGGGGTCCTGCTCGCGATCTCCTTCTTCCAGGGTGGGTCCTTCGAGGGCGGCTGGACGATGTACGCCCCGCTCAACGTCCCAATGTACACGCCCGCCGTTCAGGCGACCACGGGCGGAACCGCAGCGATCGTCGCGTTACTCCTGTTCGTCACCTCGATCACGGTCGGGACGGTCAACTTCCTGACGACGATGCACCGCTCCCGTGCGGAGGGGCTTGGCCTCTGGAACGTCCCGCTTTTCAGCTGGTCGTGGCTGCTTACGGTCTGGATGATGCTGTTTGCGTTCGCGGCCCTCCTCGCGGCCTTGCTCTTGCTCGTAAGCGACAAGATCCTGCTGACCCAGTACTTCGTGACCGACCAGGGCTCGAGCCTGTTGTGGGCACACCTGTTCTGGTTCTTCGGTCATCCGGAGGTGTACATCGTCTTCTTCCCCGCGCTGGGGATCATGTTCGAGACGTTCCAGACCTTTACGGGTCGGCGGATCGTCGGCCGGAAGTGGGTCATCATCGCGATGGTCCTGGTGGCGGTGCAGTCCTTCCTGGTATGGATGCACCACATGTTCCTGACGACGATCAACCTGGAGATCAAGACCCTCTTCATGGCGACGACGATCGGGATCTCGCTGCCGTTCGACCTGATGGTCTTCTCGCTGATCTACACGATGGTCAAGGGCCGCGTCCGCTTTACCACCCCGTTCCTCTTCAGCCTGGGTGCGCTCGTCCTCTTCATCCTCGGGGGCATTACGGGCGTGTTCCTCGGCGCGGTCGTCCTCGACTACGAGTTCCGGGGCACCTACTGGGTCGTCGCGCACTTCCACTACGTCATGGTCTCGGGGGTGACCGCGCTGGTCGGCGGGGTCTACTACTGGTGGCCGAAGATGACCGGGAAGATGTACGACGAGCTGCTGGGCAAGGTCAACTTCGCGGTCTACTTCGTCGGCTTCAACCTGCTTTACTTCCCGATGTTCCTCGCCTGGGAGACCCCACGCCGGGTGTTCCACTACGCCGACGGCATGCAGATCTACCACCAGATGGCGACCGTCGGCGCGTTCGTCCTGGGGAGTTCGTTCCTCATCATGTTCTACACCCTCGGGAAGAGCCTCGTCTCCGGTCCCGACGCCCCCGATAACCCCTGGGAGTTCTCCCGGACCGCCGAGTGGGCGATCCCCTCGCCGCCACCCCTCGAGAACTGGCCCGGACGCCCCTCCTATGCGAGCGGGCGCCTCGAGTTCGTCGACGACACGCCGGCGACCGACGGCGGTGCGACCACCGACGGCGGCGCGATGGCGACCGCCGACGCCGGGGCCGCCCTCGAGCGCGACCACGGCCACGACCACGCGACCGCCGAGGAACACGTCGATCACGCGAGCATCTGGCCCTTCGGCATCGGGCTGGGGCTGTTCATCACCCTGCTTGGCGCCTCGGGCATGACGGGAACGGTCGCGGCGCTGGTCGAATCGCTCGACCCCGAGTACTTCGAGAGCGCGGGGCTCACGGCCAACGTGAGCTACCTCTACTCGGGGATCACCGTCGTCGGGGTCGCCACGCTCGGCTACACGCTCTTCGAGTTCGGCCGCGAGCGCTTTACCGCGCCGACGATGGCGATCGCCGAACGGTGGCCGTTCGAGAACGTCGGCAACACGAAACTCGGCGTCTGGTTCTTCCTGGCGTCGGACGTCGTGGTCTTCGGCGCGTTCATCGGTGCGTACGTCTTCATGCGGATCTACGCGGGCTGGGGTAGCTGGGACCCCGTGCCGCCGTTCACCCAGCTCGGCCTGTTGAACACGTACATCCTGCTCACGTCGAGTTTCACGGTCATCCTCGCGCTCGTGATGGCCGAACGGAAGAACAAGACGGGACTGCTCGCCACCCTCGGGACCACCGTCCTGCTGGGGCTGACGTTCATGGGCGTGAAGGCCTACGAGTGGAGCTACGAGTTCAGCCACGGGATCTTCTGGTTCACCGACCTCCACTACTCGATGTATTTCGTCACGACTGGCCTCCACGGGCTCCACGTGCTGCTTGGCCTCTTCGTCGCCGTCTTCATGATCTATCGCGTGATCTCGATCGACGCCTATCTCGAGGACTCCCGGCCCGTGGAGTTCTTCGGGCTCTACTGGCACTTCGTCGACATCGTCTGGGTCTTCCTCTTCCCGCTTTTCTACCTGATGTAGCGGGTCGGCGGTCGGCCCGTTTTCCGTCCTCAATCTCGACCAGTGGGCAACTCGAGAACGAATCGTCGAGTCCGCGAGCGTGGCGCTCGACTTCCGTCCGAACGATACCGAGACGGCTCGAAGGAGGCTCCGGGAGCGATTCCGGCGTTACTCGCGGGGCTCGAGTTCGACGGTGAGCGCGTCGTTGCCCGCGACGTCGAGCCGACCGGGGTCGGCGGGCCAGTAGCCCTCGGAGCCGATGGCGGGCTCCCACTCGCCACACCAGCCCTGGAGCTCGGCGATCCCGTTGCCGTCGGCCTCGCCGGCCGCCAGGCCCATGTCGTCGATGTTCTCGGCGCGGACGTCGGCCTGGACCCGCGCGCCCTCGATCGGGCTCCCGGTTTCGCCGTCGACGACCTCGACGGTCAACACGCAGTCGTCGGGTTCGGTGACGGCCTCGAAGGAGGTCTGGACCGGATCGTCACCGACGGCGACGGTGTACTCGGTCTCGACGAGCGTCAGGTCGATGTCGTCGGCCACCAACACGTTGTACTCGCCGGCCTCGACCTCGAGGAGGGCCGCCCCGTCGCTTCCGGTTTCGGCGTCGGCGGTGACGCTGTCGGGTCCGCTGGTCCGGACGAGACGCACCGCCGCGCCCTCGATGGCACCCCCCGTGTCGGGGTGGATGGCCGTGATCGCCACCGGGATCCGTTCGGGACCGGACTCGAGCTCGACGGCGACGTCGGCGGGGCCGTCGTGGGTGTGTCGGACGATCTCGCCGGTGTAGTCGGGGTGGTCGGCCTGGATCCGGTAGTCGTTGTGGTAGATGACGTCCGGATGGCGGCCGTTGCTGTTGGTCTCGCCGCGGAATTGGAGGGGGATGTCGGCCTCGTGGGGCGTCCCGCGGCCGATCACCTCCGCGCCCTCGATGGGCGATCCGCTTTCGTCGACGACGGCGACGGTGATCCGCGAGGCGCCGGGGACCCCGCCCTCGATGGGTTCGAGGGAGACCGTCGGTCCGCCGTCGCCGTCGTGGCCGTACTCGACTGTCTCGGGATGGTACTCCTCGTGGTCGACGGTGATCGCGTAGGCGTTCTCGTAGACGGTGTCCCGGTAGACTCCCTCGCTATCGGTCTCGCCGGAGAACTCGAGGGGGATCCCGGCGTCGTGGGGTCGGCCTTTGGCGTCGACGCTCGCGCCGACGATCGGTTCGCCGGCCGAATCGACGACCCGCACGGCGAGATCGGCGACGGCGACCGGCGAGGCGAGTTCGACCGTCACCTCGCCGTCGTCGTCGTCGTGAGTGTACTCGACCGTCGCCGCCTCGTACTCGCCGTGGTCGACCTCGATCGTGTACGTACTCGTGTCCGCTTCCTCCTCGACGTAGGTCCCGTCGGCGTCGGTCTCGCCGCCGAACTCGACGCCGTCGCCCTCGCCTCGGACGATCGCGCCCTCGATCGGCTCGCCGGCCGGCCCGACGACCCGGACGGTAAGCGCCGCGATCGCCTCGCTGTCGGTGCTCTCGCTCTCGTCGGTCGTGATCTCGTTGTCCGTGTCGTTCATATCGATGGCCTCCCGATGGGTCCTCTCGCCGTCCGCTCGGATCGCCTGACTGTCCTCGCCATCGTGGTCATTGGCTATATCGCCATCGGTCTCGGCTGGGACCCGGACGGGCGCGGCCCGCTCGGCCGATGGCGTCGTATCTCGGGTGTCTCGCGCGATCCCGGAACGGCTTGGCTCCCGTACCCTGTCCCCTGGCCCAACGGTTATTAGTAGTATCGACGCACAATCCGTATCGGTTCCGGATGACCGTTGCCGATCCGGGCTGCCGCGTCGCCGGGTGGGGCGCGTTCCCCGTTTTCCTCGGGCGGGCTCCGGGGCGGACGGGAGAGAAGTAGTTCGGCCGGGTTCGACGTGGCCCTCAGGCCGCTTCCTCCCGGTCGGCACGCTCGCGGATGACCTCGCGGAGGTGTTCTGCATCCCGGATCTCCGCGAGTTCCTCGCGTTCGACGAGCGCGGTGCCGTCGACGGACTCCCGATTTGCCTTCTCGACGAAGTAGACCGACCGGGTGTCGGCGACCCGGCCGATCGAACTCATGATGCGGGCGCGTTTCTCGGCGGCCTCCGTGAACGCGGAGTGGCCCGTGAGAACGACGTCCTCGCCGTCGTCTCGCTCCCCGTCCTCGCTGACGGCCTTGAACGGAGAGCGGAGCGTGGGGTGGACCCGAAACCCCGCCCGGGTGAGGACGGTGACGACCTCGGCGTCGTCGGGATCGGCGTCGGGGTCCTCTGGAGTGGGCTCGCTGTCGTGGACGTCCTCGGCGCCCTCTAGAACGTCTACGGGGCTCGTCAGGGGTGCCTCGAACAGCTCTTCTAAGGCCATCGCGATCTCGACGGAGGCGTTCATCCCGTCCTCGTACTTCGAGACGGTTCGCCGGGAGACTCCCAACTCGCTCGCGAGCTGGCCGAGACTCCACTCGCGGTCGGCGCGCTCGTCGGCGAGCAGGTCGCCGTCGATGTTGACGTAGAGACCGCCGGGGGCGGCGTAGATCAGCGGCGGGACGCCCTCGACGAAGAAGTTGTAGGCGGTGTCGGGGCTGAACGCGGGGACGCCGTGGCGGAAGTAGACGACGTCGGGTTTGAGTTCCTCGTCGCGGCTCCGTAGGCCGACCAGAAGCGGCGTCGCCCGCAGATAGGAGCCGAGCCGGCGCATCTCGTGGCCCGTCTCCTCGGTGAAGGCGTCGACGTTGCCGAGGATCTTCACGAGGACGAGACTGTCCCCGCGTCTGGCAGCAACGTCGAAGCTCTTCGGGCGGATCGCACACCGTTCGCTGACGGCAAACCCCGCGTCCTCGAGCATCGCGGTGACGTTTCCGACCAGTGCTCCCCGGGACATGGAAGGACGTAAGCGACTCTCGATACATGAGTGTTTCCCCGACCCGTCCCGGTCGCAGTCGGTCGATTTCCGGGTACGGGAGCCGGAGCGTTTATATATAAGGGGAGCTCCGGACCGGCTGCAACAGGGCCATGGGTTGATGTACCGTCTCGTGGTCGTAGTCCTCGGTTCGATATGAACGGGATCAGTGACGGCGTCGCGGTCGTGACGGGCGCAGCGGGCGGGATCGGACGGGCGGCCGCCGAACGGTTCGCCGAGGAGGGCGCGCGGGTCGTCGCCGCCGACGTCGACGGCGACGGGATCGAAGAGACGATCGACGAAATCGAGTCGGCGGGCGGGGAGGCGACCGCCGTCGAGACCGACGTCACCGACGAGGGAAGCGTGGCGGCGCTGATCGAGGCGGCCGAGGAGAGCTACGGCGTTCCCGACATGGCGTTCAACAACGCGGGGATCGAGGGCGACCACGCCCCCCTCGCGGAGCAGTCGATCGAGGACTGGGACCGAACGATCGCGGTCAACCAGACCGGCGTCTGGCTCTGTCTCAAGGAGGAGCTGGCGGCGATGGCCGACGACGGTGGCGGTCGCATCGTCAACACGGCGTCGATCGCCGGGCTGGCCGCCGCGGGTCCCGGTCCCTACGTCGCGAGCAAACACGGCGTGATCGGGCTGACCCGGGTCGCGGCCGCCCAGTACGGTCCCGAGGGCGTCCGGGTCAACGCGGTCTGTCCGGGCGTCATCGACACCGAGATGGTCGCCCGCTCGGCCGAGGAGATGGGCGAGCAGATGCAGGCGTTCATCGACGCCAAACCGCTCGGCCGGATGGGCCAGCCCGAGGAGGTCGCGAGCGCGGTCGTCTGGCTCTGCTCGGATGACGCCTCCTTCGTTACCGGCCACCCGCTCGTGATCGACGGCGGCTACATGGCGTAGGCCGCATCAGTCCCGAAGGAGGGCGTCGGTGTCGGCGTGGTCGGCGAGCAACCGGCCCATGGTTTCGACCGTGCGTTCGTCGCGGGTCCGGCCGCTCCGGACGACGTCCTCGGCCCGCTCGACGGTCGAGCGGGTGTCGGCGCCGACGACGAGAATCGGGACGCCCGCCTCCTCGGCGGCGCCGACCACGGCCCCGGAGGGACGGATTCCCCCCGAGAGCACGAGTGCGCGGACCCCTGGGGCCTCCAAGGCGACGGTCTGGAGGTCCGCGCGGTCGCCGCCGGTGATCAGGGCGCCGTCGCGGCTCCGCCGGAGGTAGGAGAGGGCCCCCTCGGCGCTCATCGCGCCGACGAGGAAGCGCTCGACGTAGGCGTCGGTCGGGGCGTCCCGGGTGACGATCTCGGCACCCAACTCGTCGGCGAGGTCGGCGACGGTGACACCCGCGAGGTCGCGCTCTCTGGGGAGTACGCCAAGGACGGGAACGTCTCGGCCCTCGAGAAAGCCCGCGGCCGCCTCGACCTCGTCGACGGCGGCGTCCGGGACGGCGTTGAAGACGACCCCGCGAAACCGGTCGCCAAAGCGTTCGGCCGCGCCGAGCACGCCGTCTACGTCGCGGGCGGAGTCGTAGCGGCCGACGAGGACGACCTCCGCGTCCAGCAGGTCGGCGACCGCCGGTTCGGAGAGATCGACGATCGAGCCGGTGTCGATCCGATCGGCCCCTTCGACGATCAGCAGGTCCCGGCCGTCGGCGAGGTCGTCGAAACACTCCCGGACGGTCGCCCGGAGTTCC
Organism: Saliphagus sp. LR7; assembly: GCF_003344565.1. Classification (NCBI taxonomy): domain Archaea; kingdom Methanobacteriati; phylum Methanobacteriota; class Halobacteria; order Halobacteriales; family Natrialbaceae; genus Saliphagus; species Saliphagus sp. LR7. The sequence continues at coordinate 288,405 of NZ_QPND01000002.1, forward strand.
TGGGGGTCCTCCCGGCCGCGGATCGCCTCGGAGACGAACGTCGGCGAGTAGACGATCGGCTCGAGTCGGTGCATCTCTGCGTCGAGGTCGAGGAGTTCGCGCGCGAGCATCGGGTCCTCGTCTCTGGTCTTTCCCACGTGGCTCTCGAGGCGGGTCCCCTTCGGTTTCATGTAGCCGACACTTTCGCCTCTCCCGGCGGCAATCTTCGCGAGCGCGAGCGCGATGGCGGTCTTTCCGGTGCTTTCCTCGGTGCCGGCGACGAGCAGGGTTCGGGTCATGGTTCGACGGTGAGTTGGAGGTCGATCGCGCACACCCCATCGGGCGTCGCGACCAGCGGGTTGATATCCAGTTCGACGATCTCGGAGAAGTCGGTCACGAGCTGTGAGAGCCGGCCGATCGCCTCGACGATCCCCGCCTCGTCCACGGGCTCGCGCCCGCGGGCGCCACGGAGGAGCGGCGCGGCGTCGATCTCGCCGACCATCTCGCGGGCCTCGCGTTCGCTCACGGGGCCGACGCGGAAGGCGGTGTCCTCCAGGACCTCGACGAAGATCCCGCCCAGCCCGAACAGCAGGAGCGGGCCGAACTGGGGATCGCGGGTCATCCCGACGATCGTTTCGACGCCTTGCTCGGTGTCGACCAGCTCCTGGACCTGCACCCCGAGGACGGTCGCGTCGGACTGGTAGTTTCGCGCGCGGGCGACGAGGTCCTCGTAGGCGTCGGCGACCTCCCCGTCCGCGACGCCGACGCGGACCCCGCCGATGTCGCTCTTGTGGAGGATATCGGGGCTGACGATCTTCATGACGACGTCGCCCTCGACTCCCCTCGCGACCCGTTCGGCCTCCCCCGGCGACTCGACGACCGCGCCCTCGGGGGTGGGGATGCCGTAGGCGTCGAGGAGGTCCGTCGCCTCGACGCCGATCCGATTGTCGCCGCGTTCGGTGGCGCGATCCAGCACCTCGCGGGCGCGCTCGCGGTTGACGTCGAAACTCATGGGGTCGTCGTACTCTCGGCTCCCGATCTCTCGGTACTCATCGAGTGCGTCCAGCCCCTCGATCGCTCGGGCGGGATCGAAGTGGGCGGGGACCCCCGCCTCGGAGAGGGCCCCACTGGCGATCCGCGCGCTCTCCCCGCCCATCAGGCAGGCGACGATCGGCACCCCCGTCTCCTCGCGGATAGCGAGGATCGTCTCCGCGAGCGCGTCGAACGAGAGGACGGCGGTCGGCGCCGCGATCACCGTCGCCATCCCCACGTTCGGGTCGGCCGTCGCGGCCGCAAGCGCATCCCGAAAGCGCGAGACGTCGGCGTCGCCGATCACGTCGATCGGGTTGTGGACGCTCGCGGCGTCGGGCATGGCCTCCCGGAGTCGGCTCGTGGTCTCCTCACTGAACGAGGAAAGCGAGAGCCGGGAGTCCCCGACCGCGTCGGTCGCCATCACGCCCGGCCCGCCGGCGTTGGTGACGACCGCGACGCCGTCGCCCTCGGGGAGGGGTTGGCCCGCCAGCGTTTCGGCGGCGTCGAACAGTTCTTGAACCGTTTGTGCGCGCAGGACGCCGGCCTGTTCGAGGCCCGCCTCGTAGGCCCGGTCGCTGCCCGCGATCGCCCCCGTATGGGAGGAGGCGGCCCGCGCGCCGGCGTCCGTTCGACCGGATTTGACGAGGACGATCGGCGTCTCGCACGCACGGGCGGCCTCGATGAACCCCCGACCGTCGTCGATCCCCTCGAGGTAGCCGACGATGACGTCTGTCTCCGGGTCCTCGTCCCACTCCCGGACGAAGTCCACCTCGTCCAGAACGGCCTTGTTGCCCAGCGAGACGACGTTTCGAAAGCCAAGCCCCCGGTCGCGGGCCCAGTCGACCACGCTCGTGACGAACGCCCCCGACTGGCTCAGAAAGGAGATCGAGCCCTTGAGGGGCGCGTCGGGACCGAACGTGGCGTTGAAACCGGCGCCGGTTCCGATCACGCCCAGGCTATTAGGCCCGACGAGGTCGAGCTCGTACTCCGCGGCGATCTCGCGGAGGTCGCGCTCGCGGGCGGCGCCCTCGCTGCCGGTCTCGCCGAAGCCCGCCGTGATGACGACGACGCTCCCGATCCCGACCTCGCCGGCCGTCCGGACGGCCTCGACCGCGGCGTCGGGCGGGACGGCGACCACCGCGACGTCGGGGTCGCCCGCCTCGGCGAGGGAATCGACGCAGTCGACGCCGAGCACCGACTCCCGCGAGGGGTTGACGCCGACGACCTCGCCGCCGAACGGAGCGAGGTTCTTGACGATCGCACGGCCGACCGACCCCTCGCGGTCGGTCGCGCCGACGACGGCGACCCGCCGGGGAGCGAAGAGATCGGTCAGCGATCCCGCCGACTCCGTCGGTACGCCCATACGCCATCCATCGGAGCGAGCGTAATAAGCGTGGCCGCGGCCCGCGCCCGAAACGCGTTACTGCCCGCGGTTCCAACTGGATCCGATGACCGTCGTCGCCGTCGACGACACCGACTCCCGCGAGGAGGGGATGTGTACGACCTACGTCGCCGCCCGGATCGCCAGCGCCCTGTCGGGCGTCGAGCGACTGCTCCTCGTCAGGTTGAACCCCGCCGTCGAACACAAGACCCGCGGGAACGCCGCCCTCGCCGTCCACGCCGACTGCGATCCCGGCGAGGCGTTTTCGGTCGCCCGCGAGACAGTCACCGACCTCGCCGCGGGGGACGGCACGGCAAACCCCGGTGTCGTCGTCGCCGATCACGCGCCCGAGGCGGTGCCCGACTCCGTGAGCGAGTTCGCTCGGGAGGCGGTCCGGGACCACCTCACGATCCCCGAGAGCGAGGCGCTGATCGAGCGGGCGGGCTATCGTGCTTGGGGAGCGGGCAACGGCCGGGGCCGGATCGGCGCGCTCGCGGCGGTCGGCGCCTGGTCGACGCTCTCGGAGTGGACCCTCGAGGAGATCTCCTACCGCGAACCGAAGCGGTGGGGCACGCCCCGCGAGGTCGATCACCAAAGCGTGTTCGCGGCCGCAAAGACGGGTTACCCGGCGGTGTGGGACACCGTCGACCGGATCGAGGGCGAGACGGTCTGTGTCCCCCACACGCCGGGACCGATTCTGTACGGCATCCGCGGCGACGACGCCGATGCGGTCAGGGGGATCGCGGCGAGGATCGAGAGCGAACCCGTTGCGGAGCGCCAACTGTTCGTCACGAACCAGGGGACCGACGTCCACCTCCGGGAGGGTGAGATCGGCGAGCTCCGGAACGGCCGGGCCTATCGCCTCTCCGGCGAGGTCGTTTCGGGTCCCGAAACCCGCGAGGGAGGCCACGTCTTTTTCGAGGTCGGTGACGGCGACCGTCGGCTGGAGTGTGTCGCCTTCGAGCCGACCAAACGCTTTCGCGAGCGGGTCCGGGCGCTGCGGGCCGGTGACTCCCTTACGGTCTGTGGGGAACTCTCGGGGGGCACCCTCAAACTCGAGAAGTTCGCCGTCCGCGACCTGCGGACGACCCGACTCGAGACCCCGACCTGTCCCGACTGCGGCCGGCGAATGGAGAGCGCCGGAGCCGACCAAGGCTATCGGTGTCGAGACTGCGCGAGGACGGCAGAGGGGAAGGTCGAACGGGCAGTAGAACGCGAGCTCGAGGAGGGGTGGTACGAGGTGCCCCCCTGTGCCCGCCGCCATATCGCGAAACCGCTGGTACGCGGCGGGTTCGACGCGCCCGTCCACCCCGAGCGCTGAGGCGGAACGAAACCGCTTACCCGCTCGCCGAGCGTGGGGGTGTATGGACGAGACGATCAGGACGGCGGTCGTCGGCACCGGCGGCTGGGGAACCCACGTCGCGACCCAGTTTCACGAGAATCCCGGAGCCGAGGTCGTCGCGCTGGCCGATGTCGCCGAGGCGAGCCGCGAGCGAGCGGGCGAGCAACTCGCGGTCGCGCCCGATCATCGCTACGAGAGCCACGAGGAGATGTTCGAAAGCGAGGACCTCGACGCGGTCCAGATCTCCTCGCCGCACACCCTCCACTACGACCACATCATGGACGCCCTCGACGCGGGCCTCCACGTCTTCTGTGAGAAGCCCTTTACCCCCGGCGTCGATCGCGCCCGCGAGATCACCGAGCGCGTCGAAGGGAGTGAGGAGGTGTTCATGGTCGGCTACCAGCGCCACCTCTGTACCGCCTACGTCGAACTCCGGGAGGCGATCGCGGCCGGCGAGATCGAACCGAAGTTCGTCACCGCCGAGATCGCCCAGGACTGGATCCAGAACGTCGCGGGCACCTGGCGAGTGAATCCGGATCTCTCGGGTGGCGGCCAGCTGTACGACAGCGGGAGCCACGTCTTAGATGCCATCGTCTGGATGCTCGACGCCCGGCCGACGAGCGTCTCCGCCGAGATGAGTTACTACCACGAGGCCGAACGGATCGACCTCCAGGCCGCGCTCTCAGCCGAGTTCGAGGACGGCACCGTCGCCTCGATCGGCGTCTCGGGGGACTCCCCGGACGTCTTGGAGCGGATCGCGATCCGGGGCGACGGCGGCCGGGGCATCATCGAGGGCGAGGGCTGGGACGACCGCCACCTGATCCGAACCGGCGCCGAGGGCGAAAGCGAGACGATCGAGGGCGTGCTCTCGACCGCGGAGAAAGTCGGGGCGTTCCTCAAGTCGGTCCGCGAGGGGACGGAGCCGCCCGCGACCGCGCGGACGGCGCTGTACGCGACGATGCTCACCGAGGCGGCCTACGAGTCGGCCCGGACGGGCGAGCGCGTCGAGATCAAGTATTGAGGAGCTAAGGCAAGGCGACGCCGTTCCGCGCGAGGAACTCGCCGGCACGTTTGATCTCGACGGGGCTGCCGATGATCCGGTAGTGGTCCTCGCCCTCCTCGAACACCGTCACCGTACACGCGTCGTCGAGGCCCGCCTCGAGCCCTGCCAGCGCCTCCCGGGGGAGAACGATCTGGGTGCTGTCGCGCAGCGACGACGGGTCCGGCATCGTCCGGCCCGTGCGTATCCCGGATGATATGTGTGTCGAAGTCATGTCACACGGCCGGTTTCGACCTCGACTCCGTTCGCCCGCCGAAACGACAACGGTGCGAAAGGTTTAGGGTCGGCGGGGAGACAGGGACGGACGATGAACGGAGTCTCGCGTGCCGCCTCGGTCGTCGCCCGCACGGAGTTTCGCCGGACCGTCCGTGTCGTCGCCGGCGACCGGACGAAGCTGCTGGTGCTCGGGGCCGTCGCCCTGTTCATGCTCGGTCCCGTGAGCGTGTTCGGGGTGCTCGGGCTCTCGGCGGCGGGCGAGGCCGTCGCCGCGGGGGGCGTCGGCGACCTCGGGTTTGGGACGCCGACGGAGATCGTCACCGGCGGCGCCGCCGTGCTCTGGGTCGGGGTCGCGGTCATGGCCACGATCCGGACGACGACCGCGGTCGCAGACGTCGAAAAGCCCGCGTGTCTGTTGATCTCGACGCCACTCAGGAACGCCGTCGTCGGCCTCGTCGGCGCCGAGATCGCCCTCTTCGGCGCCTGGATCGCCGTCCCGACGCTCCTGCTCTCGGGGGCCTTTGCCTACGGCGCGGGGACCGCCCTGCCGGTGCCCGCCGCGGTCGTCGTCGTCGCCGTGCTCCTCGTGACGGCCGTCCCGGTCGGCTTCGTCGTCGGCGTCTGGATCCGCCACCTGCTGACGGTCTACGAGCCGGTCGCGCGCTTCCGGACCGTCATCGGCGTCCTCGCCTTCGCCGTCTACATGGGTCTGATCGCGACGGGCTGGTTCAACAGGATCACCTCCGTGGTGTTCTCGGTGCTGGGGGACAGCCCGCTTGGCTGGCCCGGCCACCTCCTGCTCGTCGGTGTTCCGACCATCGACCCCTCGCCGGTGGCCGCGGTCGGCGCTCTCGTCGGCACCGTCCTGTTCGTCCCGGTCGCCCTCGCCGCCGGCGTCGCCTCCGCGCGGGTCCACTGGTACGCGGACCCCGCCCGGACCGAGGGCGGAGGCGGCGGGGACGAGACCGCCACGTCCCGCGAGCCCGTCGAGCGCGCGCCCGGTCGGCTCGAAAGCGCCCTCATCCCCACCGTCGGGCGGCCGGCCTGGACGGTCGCGGCGACTGCTCTTCGCCGGACCAAGCGGGCGCCGGTCCGGTTGCTGTACGTCGCCTACCCGCTGTTCGGCGTGTTCCCGCTCGCCCAGACGGTGTACTCGACGGGGACGTTTCCGTCCTATCTCGCCGTCCTTCTCTCGTTGTACGTCGTCTGGGCCGCGGGCGCGTTCGCCACTCTGAACCCACTCGGCGACCTCGGACCCGCGCTGCCGGCCGCGATGACCTCGACGGTGTCGGGACGAGCCTCGACCCGGGGACTGATCCTCGCGGGCGCGGGCGTCACCGCCCCGATCGGCCTCCTCGTCGCCCTGGCGGCGGGAGTCGCGAGCCCGCTCCCGGTCGAGCGAACGCTCCTCCTGGTCGCCGGAACCGTCGTAGGGGCGGTCCTCTCGCCCGCGCTCGCGACCGGCGTCGGCACCGCCTTCCCCCGCTTTGGCAGCGTGAAGGTAACGAACAACCGGGAGGCGGTGATGCCGAGCAAGGCCGCCTTCCTCTGTTACAGCCTCGCGATCGCCCTCCCCGCGGCGGCCGCCGCGCTCATCGCCATCGACGCCGCCGCCCTCCTCGCCAATGTTCTGACGGCGCTTCTCGCCTTCCTCCCCGTGATCGGCGAGCCGACCGTTCCCGCGGGCCTGATCGCCGCCCTCGCCTGGCTCGTCCTCGCGGTCGGGCTGGTCGCACCCCTCGCCGGCTACCGGTACGCCGTCGCCCGCTTCGACGACTACCGGATCGAGTGAGGGAGGCGGGGTCGCGCATAGAAAGGGTTTTTCGGCACGACCGGCTGGCTAGGGACAAATGGGGCTCGAGGAGGAGATCGAGGAGATCGAAACCGAGATCGAGGACACCCCCTACAACAAGTCCACGGAGTCCCACATCGGCCGGCTGAAGGCGAAGCTCGCGGAGAAAAAAGAGAAGCTGGAGAACCAGTCCTCGGCGGGCGGCGGGACGGGCTACTCCGTCGAGAAGACCGGCGACGCGACGGTCGCCCTCGTGGGCTTTCCCAGCGTCGGGAAGTCCTCGCTGCTGAACTCGCTTACGAACGCCGAGAGCGAGACGGGCGACTACGAGTTCACGACCCTGGACGTCAACCCCGGCATGCTCGCCCACCGGGGCGCGAACATCCAGTTGCTCGACGTGCCGGGGCTGATCCAGGGCGCAGCAACTGGAAAGGGCGACGGCAAGCAGGTGCTCGCGGTCGTGCGCAACGCCGACCTCGTCCTGTTCGTGCTCTCGGTGTTCGAGATCGAACAGTACGATCGCCTTCAGGAGGAGCTGTATAACATCAACATCCGGGTCGATCGCGACCCCCCGCGGGTGACCGCACGCCGAAAGCACAAGGACGGCATCCGAGTGACCTCGAGCGCCGACCAGGATCTGGATGAAACGACGATCAAGGAGGTCGCCCGCGAGTACGGCTACGTCAACGCCGATCTCAACCTCGGCGAGAAGGTGGACATCGACCGGCTCGTCGACGGCCTGATGGAGAACCGCGAGTACATCCCCTCGATCACCTGCGTCAACAAGGTCGACCTGATCGATCCCGACTACAAGGAGACGGTGGACGACCAGCTGCGCGAGCGCGGACTCGACCCCGAGGCGGTCACCTTCATCAGCGCCGAGGCAGAACGCGGCCTCGACACGCTCAAGGACCGGATCTGGGAGCACCTCGAGTTCATCCGGGTCTACATGGACAAGCCCGGTCGCGGGATCGACCGGGAGGAGCCCCTGATGCTCCGGGAGGGCGCGACCGTCGAGGACGCCATCGACAAGCTCGGCGGCGAGTTCGAGGAGCGCTTTCGGTTCGCGCGGGTTTCGGGGCCGAGCGCGACCCACGACGAACAGCAAGTGGGTGATCAGCACGTCCTGCAGGACGAGGACGTCCTGAAGCTGATCCTCCGGCGGTGACGCGCACAGGCGAGGGGAGCGCCGGTGCCGTCCGCGACCGAAAGGCGATATGGGCGTGGCGCCTCGCCGTCCTCGCGCCGCTCGTGGTGCCGCTGGTCGCCGTCCGGACGACCTCGGCGACGCTCGTCTTCCCCTGGGGGATGGTCGCGCTCGAGGGGTTCTACGTCACCACCCTCCCGGAGTACCTCTCGGCGACTGCGGGCCTCCCCCGGTACCTCCGGATGTGGCCGGTCGGAACCGCCTGTTACGTCCTCGGGGCGGTCTGGGCGGCCGGCGAGCGGCTCGGCGCCGACCCGCGGGTGGCCGCCGGCCTGTTCGCGCTCGCGGCGCTCGCCGCCGGCTGGACGGCCTGGGGGCTGGCCGCCGAACCGACACGGTCGGCGGTCCCGGTCGGCTCCGTCCTGCTGGGTGGGCTCGCGGGCTGGGCGTACCTGAACGGGCGAGAGCGGTAGTTCCCGCGCAAGGTAGCCCCGCGGAGGAGCCCGCGCGCGAAGACGGGGAGGCGGCCGGCGAGCCGTTCGACGCGGGCGGGGGCACCGGATTCGTGACGAAATTGTGCCTCAGTTGTCCCCGAGTTGTCCCGGAGTTGTATCGGAGTTCGGCCAACGGTTTTCCGGTCTGCGGCGCTTCGATTAGATGCAATGACACCGAACCAACCGAGTCGCCGCGCCGTTCTCTCCGCTGCGGGCGTTACGCTCGCGTCGGCGCTCGCCGGCTGTAGCGCGGAGAACATCGGATCGGTGACCGCGAACGGAACCGACGGCGACTCCGAAAACGAAACCGACGAATCCGGCAACGACTCCGCTCCGTCGGCCGCCGGCTCGACGGGGGGATACGCGGCGGTCTACGACGACGTGATCGGGTCGGTCGTCCTCGTTCGGGTCGGGGGCGACTCCGCGGACAGTCAGGGCTCGGGCGGCGGCCAGGGATCGGGCTGGGTGTACCGCGACGGCTACGTCGTCACCAACGCACACGTCGTCACCGACGCGACGGACGTCCAGGTGCGCTTCGCCGAGGGCGAGTGGCGCGACGGGTCGGTCGTCGGGACCGACGCCTCGAGCGATCTCGCCGTGATCGAGGTCGACGAGAAACCCGACTACGCGGAGGCGCTTTCGCTGGTCGAGAGCCAGCCCGCAGTCGGGACGGAAGTCCTCGCGATCGGGAACCCCTATGGGCTCGAGGGCTCGGTCACCTCGGGACTCGTAAGCGGCGTCAACCGGTCTATTCCGGCGCCGAACGGCTACACGATCCCCGACGGGATCCAGACCGGCGCGCCGGTCAACCCCGGCAACTCCGGCGGGCCCCTCGTCACCACGGACGGTGAGGTCGTCGGCGTGATCAACTCCGGCGGCGGCGAGAACCTCGCGTTCGCCATCTCGGCGGCCCTCGTCGACCGGGTCGTCCCGGCGCTCGTCGAGGACGGGAGCTACGACCACCCGTACCTGGGAATCGGGTTCCGGACGGTGACCCCCGAGATCGCCTCCCAGGCCGGCCTCGACGGGCCACGCGGCGTAGCGGTCGCCCGGGTCGAACCGGACGGGCCGTCCGCGGATGCCCTCCGGCAGGGCGACGTCGTCGTCGGCGTCGCGGGCCGGACGATCGACGACGGCCAGGAGCTCTCGTCGTATCTCGCCCTCGAGGCGTCGCCCGAGGAGACCGTCGAGTTGGCGGTGCGTCGCGACGGCGAGCGACGGACGGTATCGGTTACTCTCGGGGTACGACCCGAGCGGCCGGCGACGGCCTCCCGGTAGCGAGCCCGGGTCGCTCCACTTGGGCTCACGTCTGGCTCTGGTAGAACAGGACGACGATTCCCACGCCGACGAACACGTGCGGGATGAACAGGAACGGCCCGAGGTCGACCCCCGGCGAGAAGCCGAAAAGCGCCGCGACGTAGGGGTTCGACGTCAGCGCGTAGAGCAGCAAGGCGACGCTCAACACGAGCATGCTCCGCGTGTATTTGTTCGGAAGGCCCCGGTACAGCGAGACGTACGACCGGATCAGGAGGACGAGGACGATCAGGTTGAACGTCGTGACGAACAGCTGGATCCGGACGAGCGCCACCAGCAACTCCGGGGGCCCGAACGGAAACGGCGGCGTCCGCCCGAGCGTGAGCGTGGCAGCGTATCCGGCGACCGCCGCGACGGCGGCCACGATACCCGTCTTTACGAGCGCGGAGCGTTCACGTGTCATTGGTGGTGGTCTCGATGTCGGCTTGGGCGGCTATCTCCTCTAGAACGTCGACGTTGCGTTGCATTCGATCGGTCAGGAAGTACATCCGACCGTAGTTGCCGCCCTGGGTGTCGACGACGTCGTTTTCCTCGAGCACTTCGAGATGGTGCTGGACGGTCTTGTAGTTCAGATCGAGTTCCTCCGAGAGCTGATTGGTGTTCATCGGCCGATCGCCGAGCGTTCGGACGATCCGGAGGCGGTTTTTCCCGCCGCGGGAACCGCCGATCAGCCACCAGAGCACCTGCCGCATCGAGTAATCAAGGTCGGAATGGACGGAAATAGGTTCTGATGGGCGAAACGGGGTCCGCGTACCCGGGCCGCGATCGCCCGTTGACCATCACTGCCGGCCACGGCACTGGTGGGTGTCCGGCGGTCGCCGCCTCCGCTACGCTTTTGGCTCGGGGTCGCACATGACCTTCCATGCACGCGACGCTCGACCACGTGATGATGCGCGTCGAGGACTTGGAGGAATCGCTCGACTTCTATCAAGAGAACTTCGGCTACGTCGAACACGGCCGCTGGGACGCCGACACGTTCACGAACGTCCACCTCGGCCCCAAGGACAAGCCCGACGACGGCGCGACCCTCGAGCTGACCTACAACCACGACGACCGAACGTACGAGATGGGCGACGGCTGGGGCCACATCGCGGTTCGGGTCGAGGACGTCGAGGACGCCTACTACGAGCTGATGGACAACGGCGTCGAGGACTACCGCCGGCCCGAGGACAACCCCGGCTACGCGTTCGTCAAAGACCCCGACGGCCACGAGATCGAGATCGTCGAACGCGACTACGGCGAGCGCTGGTCACTGGACCACACGATGATCAGAGTCGAGGACGCGACCGAGGCGCTGGGCTACTGGACCCGAACCCTCGAGTACGAGGAGACCGGCCGCTGGGAGGCCGACTCCTTCGCGAACTACTTCATGGCTCCCGAGGATGCCTCCCGCGAGGAGATGGACCTCGAACTCACCTACAACTACGACGGGCGCAGCTACGACCTCGGGGACGCCTGGGGCCACGTCGCGGTCCGCGTCGACGACTTGGAGGAGGACTGGGAGACGCTGATGACCCGCGAGAGCGAGGACTACCGCGATCCCGAGTCGTGTGATTACAACTACGCCTTCACGAAGGACCAGGACGGCCACGAGATCGAAGTCATCGAGCGGTAAGGCGGTTTTTTGGTGCAGGTTTTTCAGCGAACGGTGGCGAGCGACGGCGAGCCGCCCGAGCGGAAACGGTGTCCCCGACCCGACGTCGAGTCCCTAAATACCCGCGAGCCGAAGCGACGGTATGGCCGAGCGACTCTATCACGTCGACGGCGAACTCCGGCCCCGAAGCGAGGCGACGGTCTCCGTCGAGGACCGGGGGTTTCGGTACGGCGACGGTGCGTTCGAGACGATGCGGGCCTACGGCGGCGCGGTCTTCGAGTGGGCGGCCCACGTCGACCGCCTCGAGGCCACCTGCGAGGCGATCGGGCTGGATCACGGCCTTTCCCGTGGGGACCTTCGAGAGCGGATCGACGAGACGCTCGCGGCGAACGACCTGCTCGACGCCTACGTCCGGCTCTCGATCACTCGCGGGGTCCAGCCAGGGAAGCTGACCCCCGGTCCCGCGGTCGATCCGACGGTCGTCGTCGTCGCCAAGCCGCTCCCGCGGGGCGGGCTCTCCGGGGAGGCGATCTGGGCCGATGACGGCCCCGCCGCCCTCGAGACGGTCCGAACTCGACGGGTTCCCGACGAGGCGATCCCGGCGGGCGCGAAGACCCACAACTACCTGAACGGGATCCTCGCCCGCCGGGAACTCCACGACGCCGACGAGGCCCTGGTTCGCGACGGTGAAGGGTACGTCGCCGAGGGCGCGACGAGCAACGTCTTCTTCGTCACCGGGGAGGGAGTACGGACGCCGACGACCGACGGTCCGGTGCTCCCGGGAATCACGCGGCGGGTGGTGATGGAACTCGCCGAGGAGGCCGAGATCCCGATCGAGGAGGGGTACTACGAGCCCGCGGCGATCCGGGAGGCCGAGGAGGTCTTCCTCACGAACACGACCTGGGAGGTTCGGCCGGTTCGGACCGTCGACGGCATCGACCGCGAGGTCGGCCCCGTCACCGAGTTGCTCGCCCGACTGTACGACGAGCGCGTCGAGACGGCCTGTTACTGACCGCCGCTGGCGTGCATCCGATAGCGGATCCCGAGGTAAACCATCACGAGGCCAAAGGCGAGCGCGAACAGGGGTTCGCCGTCGGCCAGCGCGAAGACGAACGCGACCGCGTTGAGCGCGACCCCGACGAGGTAGAACGCGCCGGCCCGGTCGACGTTCATGGCTCCTCTCCGGGTGCCACGAGCAGTTCCCGATCGACGCCGGGGAACTCGAGGACCAGATCGGGACCCAGGGCGGTCGCCGGCGTCTGATAGCCTGGATCGACCTCGCCCGCGACGACCCGTTCGGAGATGGCCGTCGCGGCCTGTGCCGTAAATCCGTACGGTTCGGAGGTCTCGACGCGTCCCCGCGCCACGTCGTCGCCGTCGGTCGCCTCGGCCCAGACGACCGCCGAGCCGGTAGCACGTTCGCGCGCGCTCGGGCCCGAGATCGCAGCGTCGATCAGTCGGTCGCCGAGCCACCTGGCAGGCCGGCTGCCGACCAGTGGAGCGAGCCGCCCCATCCGACGCATGAGCCCGATTGCGGGCGAGGGAACGGCGGCGTAGGCCGTGACGTCCTCGGCGCCGGTCGAGCGGGGCGCCGAGACGACGTCGGCCCACGGCACGGTGACGGCGCTCCGGGTGCCGTAACCCCGTCCGAACTCGATCTCGCGGACGTCGTCGGCCGCCGGAACCCGCCGCAGCCGACCCTCCCGGCGGACGACCGCGCCCTCGCCCGCCATCCGGAGGATCGTTCTGGCGGTCCCAGCCGATATCGAGGCTCCGCCGGCGATCCCGATGGTAAGCTCCTCAACCGATCCCAACTGGTCGGCGAGGAAGGCCGCGAGACAGTCCGAGGGGACGATGTCGAAGCCGGCGCCCGGAAGGAGAGCGATCCCCGCCTCACGCGCGCGGTCGTCGTTCTCGATGAGGTCCTCGAACACCCGGAGCTCGCCGGTGATGTCGAGGTAGTCGGTTCCGGCCTCGAGACAGGCCTCGACGAGCGGCCCGCAGGTATCGACGAACGGGCCGGCACAGTTGAGGACCGCGTCGAACCCCTCGAGGTACTCTACAATCCCTTCGGTCGGCCCGTCGAGCGAGAAGGCTCGACTCTCGAGACCGAGGGCGTCGGCCTGGTCCTCGAGGCGGTCGCGGTTTCGGCCCGCGAGCCTCGGCTCCCGTCCACGTCGGACGAGCCGGTGGGCGATCAGCCGGCCGGTGTAGCCGTAGGAGCCGTAGACGAGCAGGTCCATACGAGGTTCGGCGGCGCCGTCGCCGTCAACGTGTCGCTTCCGGCCGGTCCGCGGGATCACTCCGCGAGTTCGACCTCGAGGACCTCCTCTAGCTCCCGGACGAGGCCGCCGCCGACGCCGGCCTGGGTCGCCCGGCCCTGTTCGATCGCGAGCAGGTCGGATTCGGGGACCTCGAGCTCGTCGGCGAGTTCGCCGCGCTGGTAGCCCGCGTCCCGGCGGGCCTCGACGACGACCTCGCCGTAGTCCGAGACCAGGTACGGAAGCTGGTCGTCGTCGTAGTTGGTTCCCTCACGCTCCCAGTGTTCGGAGTCGCCGTCCCAGATCGGGTTCGCCTTCGCGGTGTTCCGGGCGGCGCGTTTGCGCCGCTCGGCCTCGCTGTCCTGACTGCCGCCGTGGCTCTGGCCGCCGCCCGCGCCGCCCGAGCCCGATCGCCTGCCCGAACCGCCCTCGCCGTGGGGCGCACAGTCGGGACAGACCTCGAGTTCGGCGCCGGCGACGGTCGCCGTCCGGAGCGAGCCGCTCTCGGCGCCACAGAGCTCGCAGCTGTCGCCACCGCCGCCCGACGAGGTGCCCGTCGAGTATTTCGCCATAGGGGACGTTGGGGGCTACCGCATTTGAATACACCGCTCGCGGGGGCCAAAGCGAAACCCATATCAAACAACTCCGTCTACTCGGGAATGCAGTCTTGCCGCGCGTGGGTAGCCAAGCCAGGCCAACGGCGCAGCGTTGAGGGCGCTGTCCCGTAGGGGTCCGCCGGTTCGAATCCGGTCCCACGCATTCTCTCGACGCGAGCAAATCCGCGAGCGTCGCGAATCGTACGACCGGATTCGAAGTAGAGAAGACGCGCACAGCGAAGCGACCACGTCTTCGCGTGGTTCGAATCCGGCCCCACTTTTCGTCCACCGCCGGCTCAGACCCACAGGAAGACGACGATCGCGGCGACGAGCAGTGCGATCAGCCCGAGGAACGCGGGGGTGTAGCCGACGACGCCGGCCGCGAAGCCGACGTAGGCGGGGCCGAGACTCCCGACGCCCGCGTAGATGGTCTTGAACGCGCCGAAATCCCCGCCCATGCTCTCGTCGGGAAAGCGGGTCATGAGGTGGGCCTGGATCACTGGCGGGAACGCCCAGATGCCGAGCCCGAACGAGAGGATTCCGAGGGTGATGACCGGGAGCGAGGGGCCGAGGACGAACCCGAGGAGACCGGCGATGCTCAGACAGAGCCCGCCGACGGCGACGGGGACGTGGGAGAGGCGGTCGCCGAGGTAGCCCGCCGTCGGCATCGTTATCACGGCGCCGAGAAAGAGGACGGCGAAGCCGGCGCTTGCGTACGCGGAGGGCAGGCCGCGTTCGGCCTGCAAGAAGAGCGGAAGGAAACCGATCACGGCCTGCATCGCGAAGATGCCACAGGTGTAGCCGACGACGAGCCACCGGACCTGGCGGTCGCCGAAGACGCGCCAGCCGGTTGCCAGGAGATCGAACCCGACGCAGGCGAGTTCGTAGGGTTCGTCGATCCGGCGATGGGCGAACGCCGCCGACGCCACCAGGAAGGCGACGAGCGGGGGGAACGCGAGGCGCCACCCCCCGATCGAGAGGACGGCGACGGCGCCGCCGGCGGCGACGATGGGCCCGACGAACCCCAGGGCGTCCTGGACCCCGAACGCCTGGCCGCGTCGGTCGACGAAGAGGTCGGCGAGCAGGCCACGCAGCGCGATCCAGTAGAGACCGGCGCCGAGGCCGGCCGTCGCGGCGCCCCCGAGGAGGGCGGGGTATGAGCCGGCGACCGAGAGGACCCCGAAACCGGCGGCGGCGACGAGAGCGGCGGCGACCAGGACGGTCTTGCGGGTGAGCTGGTCCGAGAGCCGTCCGCCGGGGTACATACACAGCGCGTACGCCGCCGAGAGCACGGAGATGGCGACTCCTGCCTCGAACGACGAAATCGCCAGGTCCTCGACGATCGCCGGAAGCAGCGGCGAGAGGACGTTCCGGCCGAGCTGGATCGCGAGGTAGCCCGTCGAGAGCCCGATCAGCAACCGTCCGGAGTATCCCCCGATCAGCCGCTCGCCACCCGACCGCTCGCCTGCGTGCACGAGTGGCGTTCCCGCCCCCGCTTGCATGTAGCTTCCGTTCGGCCCGATTACCGCCGGGACCGGCCCAGACAGCGCGCCGAGTCAGCGAAGACGCCGTCGACCCCGACGAGCGCGAGTGCGAGCATCTCGAGCCGGGAGTCGACCGTCCAGGCGTTGACCGCGAGCCCCCGCCGGTGGGCCCGCGGGACGATCGCCGACCGAAACGGGAGGTCGGCACGGGGGTGGACGGCGACGCAGTCGAAGCGATCGGCAACCGAACAGGTCCCCCGCGACGAGCGGGTGACGTACGCGAGTGCGACCTCATCGCCGCCGTCGGCGGCCCGGACCTCCTCGAGAACTTCGGGATCGAACGCGGAGAGCAGGACCCGCTCCCGGCCGGCGACGGCCGCGAGGGCGTCGGCCGCGAGCCCGCGTTCCTTGAGTTCGACGTTGAGGAGCACGTCGTCGGGAACGGCATCGAGGACGTCCTCGAGACGGGGGACCGTCGCCCCGTCGCCGACCTCGATCTCCCGGAGGGCGGTCCACTCCGTCTCGCCGACGGGGATGGGGTCGCCGGTGAAGCGCTCGACGTCGGCGTCGTGGACGCAGACGAGTTCGCCGGAGGCGCACCGACGGACGTCAATCTCGACCCCGTCGGCGCGGTCGGCGGCCCCGCGAACCGCCGGGACCGTGTTCTCGGGGGCGTCGGCCGCGAACCCGCGGTGGGCGAACGTCGTCAGCGATCTCGCCCGGATTCCGGCGAGGACCGCGAGCCCGGCCGCGAGCACCCCGGCGACGAGAGCGTCGGTCGCCCGTTTCCTCATGTCGTCCGGATTCCGTCCGGCGGGGCTTATCTGAATCGCAGCCGGCAAAACCCCGCCGTTGAGGTCGGATTGATGTCCGACCGGAAGGGCGGGGATACGGCGGTGTCTTCATCTGTTCAAACGCCCGAATCGGAAGGATTAGGTTGCCCTACGCCCACATATCCATCCGTCGACGCGACGGTCTCCCGTCGCGTCTCGACATCCCACAAACTGGCAGTTGACTCGGTGTTTGCCTCATCAAATAAGTAAGCCCATGGGGCGCAGACCGACACAAAATAAGCAAGTACTTCCGAGTCCTGTGCGGGATAGGAGTACCGGCGGCGTGGCACCGCCACGAGTTCGTCGGACTCGAAACCGTAAGTTCCCAACGAACCGCCCTTTTGGTGGGCGTGGCAAGCCCCTTCCTCAAGGACCGAGGTCGAAGACCGAGGGAGTAGGGAGGGGAGGATGTCACACCGCCCGGTACTCCGACGTCGGGGAGCAGGTCGAGAGAGCAATCCCTTTCTCCCGGGGCGCCAAGATCCGGTATGGCAGTCGTCCGATCCCAGGTCCCGCTCCTGACGGCGGTGTTGAGCGTCGCCTCGCTCGCGGTCGTCTTCGCTGCCGCCGGCGGACGGATCCCGCCGTCGGCGGTCCCGGGGGCACCGTCGTGGGTCCTCGAGGCGATCCCGCACGTCAACGCGGCGATCAGCCTGACGGCGATCGGGACGATCGCCGCGGGCTGGCGGGCGATCAGGGCCGGCCGGATCGACCGCCACCGGGCGGCGATGGTCGCCTCCTTTCTCCTGTTCGTGGCGTTTCTCGGGCTCTACCTCTACCGGCTGGTCGCGCTGGGGGGTCCCGCTTCCTTCCCGGGGCCGGCGGCCGTCGAGCGGTTCGTCTATCTCCCCGTGCTCGCCGTCCACATCCTGCTCGCCGTGGTCTGCATCCCACTTCTGTACTACGTCCTTCTGCTGGCGGCGACTCGCCCGGCGGCGGAGCTTCCGGCGACCCGCCACGCCGCTGTCGGGCGGGTCGCGGCGACGCTCTGGCTCGTCTCCTTCGCTCTGGGGGTCGTCGTCTACACGATGTTGTATCACGTCTACTGATCCGAACTGCCGTACATCACTGACCTGTCCGACGGCCGAGCACGCTCCCTGCCCTCCGACCCTCTCGTGGGATCGCCGAACTATAATAGGTGGGCGACGTACCGATGATCGCTCTCGATGTACCGGACGTGCCGATCGCCCTCTCCGTTCGCTCCGTGCCCGCCTGAGGTCCCGGCGGGCGGTCCGTCTCCCGATTCGGGGTGGGCCCCGTGAAACGGAGCCTCACGAGCGGGATCCTCTCGGTCGCGAGCGGGCGGGCGATCACGACGGTGCTCGGGATCCTCTCCTCGCCGTTGCTCTACCGCTGGATGGACGAGGGCGAGTACGGCGCGTACGCGACGGTGCTGGCCGCCCACTCGCTTTTCATGATCCTCGTGAGTACGGCCATCTCCGACGGCGTCCGGAAGTTCGTCGCCGAGACCCGCGAGGAGTCCGGCTGGGAGCGGTCGGTCGTCGGCTTCTACGTCCGACTGGCGACGCTTCTGGCGATCCTCGGCGCGACGGTGCTGGCGCTGCTCACCTACGTCGGCGTCTTCGACGCGCTCTGGGGCCCCGAGTTCCGGACGTACCTCTACGTTGTCGTCGGGTTGGTGATCACCTCCCAGTACTGGGAACTCGCCCGGAAGTCGCTCATGGGGCTGGGCCTCGAGCGCTACTCCGAGCCGCTGAAGGTGCTCTACAACGTCGCGTTCGTGGTCGTCGCCGTCCCCCTGGTCTACTACGGCTACGGCGTCGTCGGCGCGCTCGCGGGCCAGATCATCGCGACCGGCGTGGCCGCCGTCCTCGGGCTCGGGCTCTTGCACTCGAGGCTGTCGCTGCGCGGGGTCTTCCGGTTCGGGAACGACGGCCTCCCCAGACGCGAGATGATGGCGTTCAACTCGCTGTCGATCGTGCTCGTCTTCCTGGTGATGTCGCTGTACCATATCGACGTGATGATGCTTCAGGCGCTCGTCCCCGGGGGCCAGGTCGACCACTACAAGGCGGCGCTGGTGTTCGCCGAGTTCCTCTGGTTCGCGCCGGTGACCCTCCAGATGGTGTTCGTCCAGTCGACCTCGGAGCTGTGGTCCCAGGGGCGAGAGGCGGAGGTCTCCCGGATCGCGGCGCGGACGAGCCGGTACACCTTATTGCTGACCGCAGTGATGGCCGTCGGCATGGCGGCGCTGGCCGACGACGTCGTACCCGTCTACTGGGGCCCCGGCTCGGAGCCGGTGATCGCTCCGTTGCTCCTCTTGCTTCCCGGCGCGGTCGGGTTCGCGCTCGCGCGCCCGATCCTCGCGATCAGCCAGGGGAAAGGCGAACTCCGGTACCCGATCGCCGCGACCGGGGTCGCGGCGCTGTTGAACGCCGTGCTGAACGCCGTTCTCATCCCGCGCTACGGGATCCAGGGAGCGGCGGTCGCGACCTCGATCGGCTACGGCTCGATGGCCGTCCTCCACGTCTGGAGCGCCCGGCAGGTCGGCTTCGACCCTGCTGCCGACGCCCGGTACGTCCGCATCGCCGCCACCACCGTCGTCGCGGCGGTCCCCATCTTCTCGCTCGCCGACGCGATCTCGGCGTCGATCGCCGTCCCTCTCGTCGGCCCGGTCCCGGTCTCGGCGGCCGTCGTCCCGCCCGTCGGGCTCGCGATCTTCTTCGTCACCGCCATCGTCTTCCGGGCGCTCGAGCTGACCGAGATGCTCCGGATCCTCGCGGGGTTTCCCGACCCGATCGGATCGGCGGCACGCCCGCTGTGTCGTCGGGTCCGGGAATTCGACGGCGAGGGCGGGCTGTCTCGGTACTTCTGACTCCAGAACTTCGGCTCACGGAGTAGCGAACCAAACCCGTGAAGCCCTGGATCCGAACCGCCTGCCCGGCGGTTGCTATATCGTCTCGAGGAGAGTGCCGGCGACGGCGAGTACGGCCCCGAGAAGCGCCAAGCGGACCACTCGTGCGTCCGGAGCTGATTCGGACGAGTCGCCAGTGGAGATCCGGTCGTAGATCACGCCCAGAACGATCCCGAAACCGCCGATCGCCATCAGTAGCGAGGCGAGGGATGTTTCCCCGCCGAGAATCTCCGAGAGCCCGTTTAGTCCCAAGAGGCCCCCGACGACGGACAGGGACACGTGATAGATTAACGCCCTGTCCATGGATGGCTGTTTCCACTTCGACTATCAAACGTTTTCACCGTCCGACAGGTTACTGGAGGTCGGACGCCGGGAGAGTCAGTCGTCGGCACTCATCGCGGCCTCGATCGTCGGTCGGCTGACGGGCCGGTCGGTCTCCTCGCCGGCGATGTCGTATGGGTACTCGCCGGTGACACAGCCCATACAGAGGTCGGTCCGATCGGTCGCCAGGACGTCGGCGACGGCCTCGGTGGAGAGGTACGCGAGGCTGTCGGCGTCGATCTCCTCGCGGATCTCCTCGACCGTTTTGTCGGCGGCGATCAGCTCCTCGCGGGTCGCCATGTCGATCCCCATGTAGCAGGGGGCGACGATCGGGGGCGCGCCGATGCGCATGTGGACCTCCGCGGCGCCGCTGTCGCGAAGGAGGGAGACGAGCTGGTTCGAGGTCGTCCCGCGGACGATCGAGTCGTCGATGAGGGTGATCGATTTCCCCTCGACGGTGGACTTGATTGGGTTCAGTTTCAGGCGGACCGCGCGCTCGCGTTCGTCCTGGGTCGGCATGATGAACGTCCGGCCGACGTAGCGGTTTTTCATCAGCCCCTCGGCGAACTCGACGCCGTCGTCGTCCTCCGGGCGGTCGGCCCCGCCGGGAGTCGTCTCGCTTGCGGCGTCGGCGTAGCCCGACGCGAACGCCCGTCCCGAGTCGGGGACGGGCATCACGACGTCGCTCTCGACACCGCTTTCGGCCCACAGTTTGCGACCGAGGTTCCGCCGTACCTCGTAGACCAGGCTGTCGTCGATCACGGAGTCCGGGCGCGCGAAGTAGACGTGTTCGAAGAAGCAGTGGGCGGTGTCGTCGAGGTCGACGAGCTGGTAGGAGTCGAAGCCGGAACCGTCCTCGGCGAGGACGACGAGCTCGCCCGGGCGGACGTCACGGACCAGTTCCCCATCGAGGGTGTCGATCGCGGCGGACTCGGAGGCGAGGATGTAGCCGTCCTCCAGCTCGCCGATACAGAGCGGGCGATTCCCCTGGGGGTCCCGGACGCCCATGATCGTGTCGTCGTGGCTGATCGTGAGCGCGTACGAGCCGTGGATCCGGTCCATCGTCCGCTTGACCGCCCGGACGAGGTCGGCATCGAGCAGGTTCCGCGCGAGGTCGTGGGCGATGACCTCGGTGTCGCCGTCGCTGGTGAAGGCGTGGCCGATCCCCGCGAGTTCCTCGCGGACCTCCGCGGCGTTGACGAGGTTGCCGTTGTGGCTCAGGCCGAGCGAGCCGCTCTTGAACGACACCGAGAAGGGCTGGGCACAGCTCGAATCGACGCTGCCCGCGGTGGGGTAGCGGACGTGGCCGATCCCCGCCGACCCGTTCAAGTCCTTGAGGTCGCCCTCGGTGAAGGCGTCGCCGACCAGCCCCATCGAGACGTGGCTGTGTTGCTGGAAGCCATCGTGGGTGACGATCCCCGCGGACTCCTGGCCGCGGTGCTGGAGCGCGTAGAGTCCGTAATAGAGGGGGCGCGACGCCGGTCGGCCGTCGAGGGAGATGCCGACGACGCCGCACTTCTCGGTCATCCCGGTCCGCTGGGGGATCTCGCCCCGCGGGTTGCTCATGGGAGGGAGTCGAACCGAGCGACCAAAAAGCTCCTTGTTCGTGCCTCGATCGCCCGACCCGGGCGGGGAAGTATGCACGAACCTGGATACTTCCGCGAAGGCCGCCCCGGTGGGTGGCCGTCGGACGCTACTCCGAACGGGCGTCGGCGACGGCCTCGACGAACCGGGCGGCGTGTTCGCGGACGCCGTCCATATCGCCCCGATCGATCGCGTCGTAGTCGATCATCGCCGATCCCGCGCCGACCGCGGTCGCGCCCGCCGCGAAGAACTCGTCGACGTTGTCGGGACTGACGCCGCCGGTGGCGACGATCGGCAACTGGCCGAGCGGGCCCTGGATCGCGCTGATGTAGCCGGGACCGAGATCCGAGGCGGGAAACACCTTCAGCATGTCTGCGCCTGCCTCGGCCGCCTCGACGGCCTCGGTCGGCGTCGCGACCCCCGGAATCGCGATCTTGCCGTAGCGGTTGCAGGTGGTGACCATCCCGCGATCGAAGTGGGGTGCCAGAATGTAGTCCGCGCCGGCCTCGATGACGTTTACCGCCATCGCTTCGTCGAGGACCGTCCCCGCGCCGACAACGGCGTCCGTCTCGGCGAGCGCCCGGTCGACGTCGGCGATCAGTTCGCTGGCGCGCGTCGCGTCGGCGGTCACTTCCAGCGCCTCAACGCCGCCCTCGTGGAGGGCACGGGCGACGGGGACGACGTCGTCCTCGCCGATCCCGCGCATGACGGCGACGACGCCCGCGTCGACGATCCGCTCGTAGGTTTCGAGTTTGTCGGCCATACCGGCGGATCGAGGGGCACCACAATAAGCGCTGTCACGTCCCAACTGCGGGCCGTCGCCTCTCTCAGTCTCGACCCCTCGAACGGTTGCGGTCGATGCCGTCCGCGATCAGGGACCCGCGTGACTGATCGAACCGCGAGGCGTCCCCCCCCGGTCGAGTCGGTCGAGAAGCCGCCTCGCGGTCGGCCTGTCCCGGTCGGGGGTGTCCCGTGCGTCGACGTACCGGTCGAGTTCGTCCCGGAGCCGTCGACACTCCTGGCGGGTGAACCAGTGGGTGCCGGCCTCGAGCTTGTCGAAGATTCGGTAGACGTCCATCGAGGGTGGATCGGTCTCGGGCGAGCGGGCCTCGAGTTCCATGCGGTCGAGCATCAGGTGGTGGAGGAGCCACTGTTCCTCGTGGGACAGCGACAGGGTCACCCCTCGGCGTTCGGTGGATGCGGTCATGGGAGGGCGTCTTCGAGAAGGGTCCCGACGCGCGAAGGAGACGTGCTTACGATAGCCGGGGGTTCGAGAGGGGGTGCGGGCGGTGCGGATCGGGGCGGGGGCGACGGACAAGGCTTTAACCGCCCGGCGACCTACCGGGAGCAAATGGTACTCGACGATCTCGGAAGCTCGCTCCGGGGCACGTTGGACAAACTCCGCGGGCAGTCGCGGATCTCCGAGGAGGACGTCGAGGAGGTCGTAAAGGAGATCCAGCGATCGCTGCTGTCGGCCGACGTCGACGTCTCGCTCGTGATGGAGCTGTCGGACAACATCGAGGAACGGGCCCTAGAGGAGGAGCCCCCGGCGGGCACCCCCGCGCGGGACTTCGTTCTCCGGATCGTCTACGAGGAGCTGGTCGACCTCATCGGCGAGTCGACGGATCTCCCCTTAGAGGAGCAGACGATCCTGCTCGCGGGCCTCCAGGGCTCGGGGAAGACGACGTCGGCCGCGAAGATGGCCTGGTGGTTCTCGACGAAGGGGCTCCGGCCGGCGGTGATCCAGACCGACACCTTCCGGCCGGGCGCCTACGAACAGGGCAAACAGATGGCCGAGCGCGCCGAGGTCGACTTCTACGGCGATCCCGACGCCGACGACCCCGTCGCGGTCGCCCGCGAGGGACTGGAGGCGACGAGCGAGGCTGACGTCCACATCGTCGACACCGCGGGTCGCCACGCCCTGGAGGACGACCTCATCGCCGAGATCGAGGAGATCGAGGGCGTCGTCGAGCCCGACACCTCCCTGCTCGTGCTCGACGCCGCGATCGGACAGGGAGCGAAAGACCAGGCCGCTCAGTTCGACGAGTCGATCGGGATCGACGGCGTCGTCATCACGAAACTCGACGGGACCGCGAAAGGTGGCGGTGCGCTCGCGGCGGTCGATCAGACCGACTCCTCGATCGCCTTCCTCGGGACCGGCGAGGAGGTCGAGGACGTCGAGCGCTTCGAGCCCGAGGGCTTCATCTCTCGGTTGTTGGGGATGGGCGATCTGGGCCAGCTCGCCGAACGCGTCGAGCGCGCGATGGCCGAGACGGGCATCGAGGAGGAAGACGATTGGGACCCCGAGGACCTCCTCTCGGGGCAGTTCACGCTGAACGACATGCAAAAACAGATGGAGGCGATGAACAACATGGGACCGCTCGATCAGGTCCTCGATATGATCCCCGGGTTCGGCGGCGGGATCAAAGATCAGTTGCCCGACGACGCGATGGACGTGACCCAGGACCGGATGCGTTCGTTTTCGGTGATCATGGACTCGATGACCGACGCCGAAAAGGAGTATCCCAGGGCGATCGGCGCGAGCCAGATCGAGCGCATCGCGCGCGGGTCGGGCACCAGCGAGGAGGAGGTCCGCGAACTCCTCCAGCAGTTCAAGATGATGGAGAAGACGCTCAAGCAGTTCCAGGGGATGGGCTCGGACAAGGAGATGCAGCGGATGATGAAACAGATGCAGGGCGGCGGCGGTGGCGGGATGGGCGGATTGGGCGGCGGCGGTGGCGGCGGTCCCTTCGGCTGATCAGGCCTCGGGGTCGATCGGCCGGCCGCCCTCGGTGGGAGGTGCGACGTGATCGACGTACTCCTCGATACCTGGCTCGTGGACACGGACCCGGACCGTGATCTCGCCGAGTTCGTCGGGTTCGCCCACCGAGAAGTTGACTCGGCTCTGGAAGGCGGCCCCTTTCTTGAGCGCGAAGGTGAACGTATCCTCGCCCTCGCGGTTGCCGAAGAACTCGCCGCGGGCGGTATCGAGGATCTCCTGGCGGTGGAGCAGCTCCGAGAGGTGATCGAGGGAGTGGGCCTCGCCGCGGATCTCGCCGTGGCTCTCCTCGATATCGGCGTTGGGAAAGAGGTTCTCGACTGCGTCCACGACCCGGGCGGTGACCTCGGTGGGGAACACGGGGGCCGCGAGTTCGACATCGACGCGGTAGACGTCGGTCATGGTTCGTGAGTGGGGGAGTGGTTCCGGTCGATCCCGCCCTCGCGGATGACCGTTCGGATGCGTTCGTGGAAGGCCTCGAGGGAGTCGGTGTTCTCGATGGTGACCTCGGCGCGCTCCATCGCCTCGCCCATCCCGAAGCCGCGTTCGCGTTCGTCGCGCTCGGCGAGGGGTTCGCCGCCGTCGTCCTCGCTCGTGTCCCGTCCCCGGTCCTCGACGCGTTCCCGGCGGAGGTCGAAGGGGGCCTCGATGCTGACGAGGGTGAAGGCGTCGCCGAAGCGGTCCTCGAAGCGATCGACCTCGCGGTCCGAGCGGAGGCCGTCGACGAGGACGGCGTCGTGGTCCTCCAGGCGGTCCTCGATCATCGGGAGCGAGCGTTCGGCGATCGCGGCGGGGCCGTTCTCTTTTCGGAGGGCCTGGGCCACCTGGCCGTGGTCGCTTGCGGGATCGAGGCCGCGGTCGGCGGTCTCCTGGCGGACGACGTCGCCCATCGTCACGACCGGGATGCCGGCCTCCCGTGCGACCGTGGCCGCCTCTCCCTTCCCGCTGCCCGCGAGGCCCACGGTTCCGATGACGTGCATTGGGGAGCGATACTGCCGTGGTGAGCATAAGGGCTGTGTCTCGGGGGCGAAATCCCTACCGCTTATGCCGATCGGTCCTCCATGATGGGCCGAGGGCACGTAGCTCAGTCCGGATAGAGCGTCGGACTTCTATCCCCGTGACGTGTGTTGTGGGGGAAGACATCCGACGGTCGTGGGTTCGAATCCCATCGTGCCCGTACAGCGTGCCGCGAGCATCCGCGAGCGGCCGCTGTCGGACGAGATGGGTTCGAATCAGGGAGTGGCGCGAACGAAGTGAGCAGAACGACCGTGGTTCGAATCCCATCGTGCCCATAGGAATTTCTGGTCTAATGACAACAATGAATTATCCTTGATCCATATACTAAGTGAGGTCACTATAGCAGATGTTTGGCTTATCTATTGAGCAATGGACCCTTATTCTCATCACACTAACCTTGGTATTATCTTTGGTTGACTTCGCTATAACTCATTTTAGAAAGCCCAAGTCAGATGTTGTATTTAATAAGAAGGTTGCACCCCGGTCTAATACGAACTCAACCCGTGCGGGTGAAATCCAAATGGAACTTTATTTTTTTGGCTCAAAATCGGGGAGATGACACAGGTCATATTACTGGATCAGAATTGGATTGGCTGGAATTTTATAATAAATCACCTTCTGACTCTGGGAAGAATATACTCCACAGAGAAGAATTAGGGGATTTTGTTTATGATTCAGAGCCAATTGTTGTAACTAACAAGATAGTAGATACTGAGAAGGGTTACGAGAGGGGGCCGTTCACTCTCAAAAAGGAGAAACTATCGAATTACAGGTTGTACCGCGAATATTTGCCCTTTCTACTATTGCAGATGTTCGGGATGACTACGAAAAGGTCAGGGCGAAAATAAATTTCACTATTGTAGATGGAGAGCGAGAATACGAAGTTCAAACCTATAGTGAGGAACTTGAAGCAGAGGATCTAGAACCACCTTGAAACAATGCCCTCTCTATAGGCTCTGCAAACTACTCCTGCCAACTAGGATTTTCTCTTGGCGGATCGAAGATATCGAACCCCCGAACCGTCTCCTCGCCGCGGTTCTCGGCGGCGTGGGGCTCGTCGCCGGGGATCCCGTAGGAGTCGCCGGGACCACAGACGACCTCCTCGCCCTCCGAGAGGAAGACCAGTTCCCCCTCGTAGATCATCCCCGTCTGCTCGTTGGGGTGGCTGTGTTTGTCCACCCGCGCTCCGGGCTCGATCTCGAAATGCTGGACGGTCATCGAGTCCGTGCCGGCTAATAGTGCCAACTCGACGCCCTCTGCGACTTCTGTGGTTTCGGTGTCGTGGATCGAAACTCGTTCCATACTCTACTCATGGTAGTTCGACGTGAAAGTCGTTGTCGAGATTGGCGCCGTTGTCGAGGTCAACACCACCTCGAAAGCCCTCGGCTGTTTCGCGTCCCGCGGCTCGCTGCGCTCCTCGCGTTGCTGCGGTGCTTGCGTCGCCGGGGTTCCCCGAAACAGCCTCGCCCTTTTAGTCCACCAGGGCAGCGGTTGGCCGATCGGGAGAAACTCGAGCCAAACCGAGTCTCAGGTCCCAGGTGTCCCGATCCGGCGCTCGAGGAACCCGTCCAGCGTCTCGAACAGCCGCACCTTCTGGTCGATGTCCGAGGAGGCGTGCCCCTCCTCCCCGAGTTCGACGTACTCGACGTCGCCCTCCTCGCCGAACTCGTAGCCCAGCTCCTCGAGACGCTCGCGGAAGGCTCGAGCCTGTTCGACGGGGACGCGCCGGTCGGTGACGCCGTGGACCATCAGCAGGGGTGCGGCGAGGTTCTCGGCGTGGGTGATCGGGCTGCGCTCCTCGTAGAGGTCGGCGTGCTCATCGGGACTGCCGAGTTGTTTCTCCATCAGCTCGGTCCGGAAGTGGGGCATCGTGGTGTCGTACATCCGGTTCAGGTCCGTGACCCCGATCCAGGCGATGCCGGCGGCGTAGAGCGCGGGGTACTGGACCATCTGCCAGTAGGCCGAGTACCCTCCATACGAGCCCCCGAAGACGACCACGCGCTCGGCGTCGATCCAGTCCCGCTCTGCGAGGACGTGTTCGACCCCGCGGGCGACGTCGCCCTGTTCGGCCCCGCCCCAGTCCCCATAGAGTTCCTCGACGAACGACCGCCCGCGTCCGGTCGAGCCCCGATAGTTGACCTGGAGGACGCTGTAGCCCCGGGAGACGAGAAACTGGGTGTAGAGGCCGAACGCCCGCTGGTCGGCCGCCCGCGGGCCGCCGTGGGGGTTGACGACCAGCGGGGAGGGGCGTTCCCCCGAATCGTAGAGCAGGGCACCGATCTCGAGGTCGGTTCCCGGTTCCAGCTCGATCGCTTCGGCCTCGACCTCGGGAACGCCGTCGGACTCGAACTCGAAGTACTCGGCGTCGGCGAACATCCCCGGATCGAGGTCACCGTAGGTCGGCTCGATCAGCGTCTCGGTCCCGTCGGTGTGGAGATCGTAGGCGAGCAGCGCCGGGCGCTCGCTCGGCGTGGTGTAATCGAGGAGCACCCGACCCTCCGAGAGGGCGGCCTCGCCGCCCGCGAAGGAGGCGACGCCCTCGGGGAGGTCGAGTTCTCGCGAGCTCCCGCTCTCGACGTCGTAGACCACCGGCACGACCGCGGCCTCGCGAGTCCGGGTCGCGAGAAATCGCCCTCCATCGATGAACTGCACCGGGCTCTCCTCGGCCTCGCCCTCGCCGAACCAGGTCACCTCCCCCGCTTCGAGATCGTAGATCCCGGCTCGACCGAGATCCGCGGTGTTGTCCGCGACCAGCAGCCGGTCGCCCTCGGGACCCCAGTCGGCGGGGAAGGACTCGGCGCCGACCTCGCCGATCTCTACGTTTCGGGGGTCCGAGCCGTCGGCCTCGGCGACGTAGACGTCCATGTTCTCGTACTCGTCGCTCTCGTTGGTCGCGTAGGCGATCCGCTCGCCGTCGGGCGAGATCGTCCCGGCCGCAGCGGCCCGGTCGTAGTCGGTCAGCTTCTCCTGGTTTCGGCCGTCGGGATCCGACCGATAGAGGTTGAGTTGGCCCTCCGCGGTCGAGCCGAAGAGGAGGAACGCCTCGCTCACGTCGGCGAGGACGGTCTGGCCCTCGCGCTCGAGGATCGGTTCGACCTCGCCCTCGCGGGAGATCGCGTGGACGTCGTTCTGTTCGTCGCCCGCGTCGTCGATGTGGAAGTAGACCCGCTCACCCGCGGCGTCCCACCGGACGGGCCAGCGGGCGTTCCGGGGGACCTCGCCGTCGCTGACCTGGTGGGACTCCCCAGTAGCGACGTCGATCAGGTGGAGTTCGTTCCGGCCCGAGACGTCGTGGTAGACCGCGACCGTCTCCCCGTCGGGAGAGGCGGTCGGATGGTGGAAGGTCGGGAGCGAGGCGAGTTCGTCGAGGACGTCCTTCGGATCGCCGTCGGCGGCGTCGGTCATGTTTCAGTGGAGTGAAACCAGCCATATAGTTCCTCGAGAACCGGAGAGGGAGAAGGTTGAATTACGGTGACGCCGCAGGTTCCGACGATGTACGCCGTCGTCGGCTGTGGCGAGTGCTCGAACCTCTGGATCGTCGAGGGTCGCTCCGAGACCTCCGAGTGCCCCCGCTGTGGCACCCGGCGGGCCTTCGAGAAGCGAAAGCAGTTCGTCGAGACCGACGACGCCGACCACGCCCGCGAGGTCCGCGCCTCGATGCTCGCCGCCCGCCAGGGTCAGAGCGACGTGTTCGCCGACGTCGATTCGGTCTCGGAGCTCGAGGACCAGGTCGAAGACGGCGTGATCGACGACGAGGCCTACCTCGAGGGATCGGGACTCGATGCCGACGAGATCGCGGCCGCGGGCGACCGGGATCCTCGTTCTCCCTCGGGCTCGAGCCGGAAGGATGTCGTCGAACGTGCTCTCTCCGAACTCGACGAACCCACCGAAAGCGAGATCGTCGAGTACGCCGACGACCACGGCGTTCCCGCCGACTACGTCGAAACGGCCCTCGAAAAGCTGCGCCGTCGGGGCGAGGTGAGCGAGAGCGGCGGCCGGTACCGCCGGCTCTAACCGCCGTGGCCGACGAACACGGCGCGGTGGACGTCCAGGGGACGGCGATCGGCGTCGGCACCGTCGCCGCGCTCGTCCTCTTCGCGTACGGCCGGTACATCGGCGGCTCGGTCCTCGGGCTCGATCCCGCGGCGCTCGCCCTCGTCGCGTTCGCGCTTACGGCTGCGTCCCTCGCGGTCCTCCACGCCTCCTACGGCCGGCGGGATTTCGCCGGCGCGTACGCCCTCGCCGCCGCCGGTCTCTTCCTCGTGGCGCCCGCGGCGGCTCCCCTCTTTACGATCGCGGGCTACCTCCTGCTCGTCGCCGGCGGCGCCTACGTCGCGGTCGCGACCGTCCGCGCCCGCCGAGAACCGACCGAGGGCGATCGGGCGTAACCCTACCGACCCAGGTCCTCGTGGGCGCTCGCGAGGTGCCGGGAGGCGAGTGCCGCCAGCAGGGAGAGTTCGCCCGCGAGCGCGCCGACGGCGATCACTTCCGCGAGCGCGTCGGCGTTCGACCCCGCGGGGTCGCCGCCGCCGGCGAGCCCGAGCACGTCGAGGGCTTCGGCCTGGGTCGGCAGCTTCGTCCCGCCGCCGACGGTGCCGACCTCGAGAGAGGCGAGGCTGACGCTGGCGTAGAGGTCCGTCTCCCCTTCCTCGCCCTCTCGAGTCTCCATCGTCGTGATCGCGTTCGCGCCCTCGACGACCTGGGCGGCGTCCTGGCCGGTCGCGAGGAAGGCGGCGGCCACGGTGTTCGCCGCGTGGGCGTTGAATCCCAGACTCCCGGCTTTCGCGCTCCCCACGAGGTTCTTTCTGGTGTTGGCCTCGGCGATCGCCTTGGGGGTCGTTCCCAGGCGCTCCTCGATCAGCTCTCCGGGGAGGACGACGTCGGCGGTCACGGAGCGGCCCCGGCCCTCGACGGCGTTGATCGCGGCCGGTTTCTTGTCCGAACAGAGGTTCCCCGAGAGCGCGACCAGCGAGGCCGGCGTCTCGTTCTCGACGACCTCGCAGGCCTTCCTGGTCGCGATGGTGGCCATGTTCATCCCCATCGCGTCCTTGGTGTCGTAGGCGAAACGGAGGTAGATCGAGTCGCCGACGACGTAGGGTTCGATTCCCAGTAACTCCCCGTGGCTCGTCGTCGCCTCCGCGGCTTCCCTGACCGACTCGAGGTGTTCCTGCTCGCCGAGCCACTCGACGACCTCGGCGGCCTCGGCGACGCCCGAAACCCGGAAAACGGGCGCGCGGGTCATCCCCGATTTCGTCACGCGCGCGTCGGCGCCGCCCGCCGCTCGAATCGCCGACAGCCCGCGGTTGACCGAGGCGAGGAGCGCCCCTTCGGTGGTCGCAAGCGGGAGGTAGTACTCGCCCGAGGCTGCCCCGCCGTCTACCGCCAGGGGGCCGGCGACGCCCATCGGGATCTGGGCCCCGCCGATCAGGTTTTCGACGGCCGACTCCGTCGCCTCCCCCGCGTCGAAGGCGTACTCCCCCACGGTATCGAGGTCGGCGCCCGTCTCGCTCTCTACGAGCCGCCGGCGAGCCGTGGCGGCCGTCTCGCTATCTGCGTGCTCCTCGAGTTCGTGCAGGCGGAGGTCGCCCTCCCGGACCCGTTCCGCCAGGTCGTCGGGGTCGGTCATGGGGCGAGAATCGGACTCCCGCGGTGTAACTGTACCTATCCGGGCTCGTTTGGGGATGGGTCAGGCGGACTCGCAGATCGCGACGAAGTTCTCGAAGACTTCCTCGCCCTCCTCGGTGTGGGCGACCTCGGGGTGCCACTGGACGCCGTAGAGCGCCCTCTCGGGATCGCTCATCGCCTCGACGCCACAGACGTCGCTTCTGGCGGTTCGGGAAAAGCCCTCCGGCACCTCCCGGACCTCGTCGGCGTGGCTCGCCCAGACGCGGGTCTCGGGGGCAAGCGACCCGACGAGGGGGTCATCGGGATCGGTGATCTCGACGGTGACGTCGGCGTAGCCGCCGTAGTCCCCGCCCTCGACGCGGCCGCCGAGTTCGGCGGCGATCAGTTGCATCCCCAGACAGATCCCGAGGACGGGCCGGCCGTCGCGGAGGTAGTCGGCGCTGTGGCCGATGCGGTCCATGTCGGGCCCTCCCGAGAGGACGATCCCGTCGGCTTCGACCTCTTCGGGTGGCGTCTCGTTGTCGACGAGTTCGGTCTCGACGCCGAGGTCCCGGAGCGCCCGCCGTTCGAGATGGGTGAACTGCCCGTGGTTGTCGACCACGACGATCGTCGTCATTGCCGGCGATAGCGCCCGCGGCGACAAAAGGGGTCCGGACCACGCGGCCGCCCGTCGGAGAGGCGCCGGCGACCGCCGCCAGGCTTTTGCTCTCTCCCGGCGACCGATGTTCATGAACGATCCGCGAACGGCGGAGCTCTCACCCGCCTGGCTCGCCGCGGGCGCGACCGTCGGGGGCTATCTGCTGATCCTCCTCGCGCTCGCGGCGGCGCTGTTCGTCCTGCCGTGGGCGGCGTTCGGAGTGGTGTAGCCTTACCGATCGCGCTCCGAGCCGTCGTCCGGTCGGCTCTCGCGCGTCAACTCCTCGACGCGTTCGTCGACCTCCTCGGTTCGGGGACGGCGGTCGACCCGGTCGTTGATCTCCTCTAACCTGTCGATCACTTCGTCGACCTCCTGGCTCACGGTTTGTTCGACCTCCTCGGTGACTTCCTCGGTCACCGTCTCCTCGACTTCGTCGGCGACCTCCCGTGTCATCCAGTCGGGATCGAACCTGGCCATTTTCCAGACGACGTGGACGACGTAGGAGGCGAGCACGCCGAGGCCGAACGCGACCCCGACACGGGTACCGAGGACGGCGATGAGGGCGATCGAGGCGAAGATCAACAGTCCGTAGATGAGGTCGACGACGAAGTCGACCCGTGCCGGGTTCATCGGCCTCCCGCCGGCCGACCGGGCCGGTCACGGTTCGCTCGCTCGTGGGATGAACTGTGTCCGTACATTGGCTCTCTGAGCCGAGGCACTCGCCGTGGTTGGTTCTACCGGTCTGGCTCAGGCGAACGTCTTCGAGACCTCTTCGTCGTCGTTTTCGGCCTGGACTTTCTCCCAGGCCGCCCGGAAGTCCTCCATCCGGATCTCGGTGCGGTCGTCCCTGATCGCGAACATCCCGGCTTCCGTACAGATCGCCTTCACGTCGGCGCCGGAGGCCTCCTCAACCTCCGCGGCGAGAACGGCGAACTCGACGTCGTCGGCGACGTTCATGTCGCGGGTGTGGATCTCGAAGATGAGTTCCCGGCCCTCCTCGTCGGGTTTCGGGACCTCGATCAGGCGGTCGAACCGACCCGGCCGGAGGATCGCGCGATCGAGCATGTCGAAGCGGTTGGTCGCGGCGATGATCCGGATCTCGCCGCGGTCCTCGAAACCGTCCATCTCGGAGAGCAGTTGCATCATCGTCCGCTGGACCTCGGCGTCTCCGGACGTCTTCGACTCGGTGCGGGTCGCGGCGATGGCGTCGATCTCGTCGATGAAGATGACGGCGGGTTCGTGTTCGCGGGCGACCTCAAAGAGGTCCCGGACGAGCTTTGCCCCCTCGCCGATGAACTTGTGGACCAGCTCGGAGCCGGCCATCTTGATGAACGTCGCGTCGGTCTGGTTCGCGACCGCCTTCGCGAGCATCGTCTTGCCCGTGCCCGGCGGGCCATAGAGGAGCACGCCGCTGGGCGGGTCGATGCCGACGTCCCGGAACATGTCGGGTTTCTCGAGGGGCATCTCGACGGTCTCTCTGACCTCCTGCATCTGTTCTTCGAGGCCGCCGATGTCGTCGTAGCTGACGTCGGGGCTCTCAGTTACTTCCATTACGCGAGCGCGAACGTCCGTCTCGTCGGAGAGCGTCTTGACGATCGAGAGGGAGTTGTTGACGGCGACCCGGGCGTCGTGGTCGAGTTCCTCGCGAAGCTCGTCGGTGACCTCCGTCAGGGCCTCCTGGTTGTTGCCGTGTTGTTTGATGATGACGCCGTCGTCGGTCATCTCCTGGACGGTGGCGACGAACAGGGGCGACTGCTTGAGTTTCTTGTTCTCGTGGGTCAGCCGTTCGAGTTTCTGCTGGTACTTGTTGTTCTCGGCGTTTGCGTCCAGTAGCTTGTCGCGCATCTCCTCGTTTCGGGATTCGAGCCCGTCGAGGCGTTCCTCGAGGACCTGGATCTTCTCCTGTTGGGACGTTTCCTCCTCGTCGTAGGGGAGGTCGATCTCGTCCGCAGTGTCGCTCATTGCCCCTCCGTAAGTCGCTGTTTCATAAGAGGCTTCGGGTGGATCGGGCGTCCGATGGAATAACTAGAAGTTATTCGATAGAAGGGAAAATATTATCACTCTGTATCCTGTAGGGGGACTCGATGAGCGTCTCAGAGCCGGTCGGCACGGAAGGAGGGGGGAGCTGGGAGGACGTCCGGGAGCTGCCGCCGAGTGCGAAACTCGTGGCCAAAGTGTTGGAGTACAACGAGACGATGACTCAGGGGGAGATCGCCGAGGAAACCCTGCTTCCCGCACGAACCGTCCGCTACGCGTTGAGCCGTCTCGACGAGCAGAACGTCATCGACTCCCGGTTTTCGTTCTCGGACGCCCGGAAACGGCTCTACTCGCTTTCGATCGCGGACTGACTAGTTTCACCGGACTCTCCGAACCCCTATAGGGTTCGCCCGGCAAGGGAGAGGTAGATGACGCGGGTGATACACACCGGCGACACCCACATCGGCTATCGCCAGTACAACGCTCCCGAGCGCCGCCGGGACTTCCTGCGAGCGTTCCGTCGGGTCGCCGACGACGCGATGGATCTCGACGTCGACGCGGTCGTCCACGCTGGCGACCTCTTTCACGACCGACGGCCGGGGCTGGTCGACCTCCAGAGCACCCTTTCGGTCCTGCGAGACCTCGACGACGCGGGGATCCCCTTTCTCGCCGTCGTCGGCAACCACGAGGGCAAACGCGACGCCCAGTGGCTCGACCTCTTCGCCGATCTCGGGCTGGCGACCCGCCTCGGGCGCGAGCCCTATCGACTGGGCGAGGTCGCTCTCTACGGCCTCGACTTCGTTCCCCGCTCCCGGCGCGAGGACCTCGAGTACGAGTTCGCGGACCACGACGGCGACCACGCCGCGCTCGTCACCCACGGCCTGTTCTCCCCGTTCGCCCACGCCGACTGGGAGACCGAGACCCTCCTGGCGGAGGCGGACGTCGAGTTCGACGCCCTCCTGCTCGGGGACAACCACGAACCGGGAACCGCCAAAGTGGAGGACACGTGGGTCACCTACTGTGGCTCGACCGAGCGCGCGAGCGCGAGCGAGCGCGAGAGCCGGGGGTACAACGTCGTCGAGTTCGACGACGCCGTGGAGATCCGCCGACGCGGGATCGAGAGCCGCGAGTTCGTCTTCGTCGACGTCACCCTCCACGAGGGCGAGGGCGGCGATGTCGTCCGCGAGCGCGTCGGCGAGTACGACGTCGAGGACGCGGTCGTCGTCGTCACGGTAGAGGGCGAGGGCGAGCCGATCACCCCCGCGACGATCGAGACCGCCGCCAGCGAGCGCGGGGCCCTGGTCGCCCGGGTGACCGACCGCCGCGAGATCGACGAGGAGACCGAGGTCTCGGTGAACTTCGCCGACCCCGACGAGGCCGTCCGAAAACGGGTACGCGACCTCGGCCTGAGCGACGCCGCCCGCGACATCGATCGGGTGGTCAGGGACGACGATCTCGCGGACGCGAACGTCCGGGACGCCATCGAGCGCCGGGTCCGGGAGGGCCTTGAGGAGTCCGCGGCGTTTGAGCCCGCTTCCGGCGAGGGCGGCGACGGGACCGATGCCGAGAGCGACGAAGCCGCCAAAGCGCCCGAATCCGAAGCCTCCGACGACTCCGAAGCGGGGAAACCGACGGACGAGAGCGACGATCAGATCTCGATCGGTGAGTTCTCGTGAGGGTCGAACGCGTCCGCCTGCGGAACTTCAAGTGCTACGGCGACGCCGACCTCCGCCTGCGCCGGGGGGTGACGGTCGTCCACGGCATCAACGGCAGCGGGAAGTCGACGCTGCTCGAGGCGGTCTTCTTCGCGCTCTACGGCTCAAGCGCGCTCGACGACCGAACCCTCGACGACGTGATCTCCACCGGCGAGGAGGAGTGTACGGTCGAACTCGACTTCCACCACGACGGCGGGGACTACCGGATCGAGCGCGAGCTTCGCCTCCGGGGGGATCGCGCGACGACGACGACCTGCATCCTCGAGGGCGCGGGCGAGCCGATCGAGGGCGCCCGCGACGTCGAGCGCGCGGTCTCGGAACTCCTGCGGATGGACGCCGACGCGTTCGTCAACTGCGCGTACGTCCGCCAGGGCGAGGTCAACAAGCTGATCCACGCCTCGCCGGGCGAGCGCCAGGACATGATCGACGACCTCCTCCAGCTGGGTGCTCTAGAGGAGTACCGCGAACGTGCCAGCGACGCCCGGCTGGGCGTCAAGTCGGTGCTGGACGGCCAGCGGGAGGTCCTCGAGGATCTGCAGACGCAAGTCGAGCGCAAGGAAGACCAGGACCTCCACGAGAGACTGAACGCCCTCGAAAGCCGCCGCGGCGAGGTCGTCTCCGAGATCGAGCGCTACGAGAGCCAGCGCGAGGAGGCCAGAGAGGCCAGGGAGAGCGCGGCGGACGTTCTCGAGCGCCACGAGGAGACCCGCGAGGAGATCGAAGAGCTCGAGGAGGAGATCGAGAAGCTCCGGTCGAAGATCGCCGAGACCGAGCGCAAACGCGAGGAGGCGGGCGAGGCGCTCCGCGAGCTGAAGGGCGAGGACGAGGGGCTCGCCGACGAACGCGAGGGCCTGCTCGCGGAGGCCGACGTCTCTGAGATCGATCTCGCGGACGGCGATCGAGACGAGGAAACCATCGAGGACCGGGTCGAGGAGCTGGAGGCCAGAGACGAGGCGCTCCGGGACGACCTAGAGGAGGTCCGAGTGACGATCACCGAGCGGACCGGCGAGATCGAGCGCCTCCGCGAGGAGGCCACGGAGTACGACGAGGAGGCGGCGGCGGCCCGCGAGGCGGCCGACGACCTCGAATCGCGTATCGCCGAGGACGTCGAGGCGATCGAGGAACGCGAGGGGAGAGTCGAGGAGCTCGACGGCGAGATCGAGTCCGCCCGCGAGGCGTTCGCGGACGCGCCGATCGCGTTCGGGGAGAGCGAGTCCCGTCTCGAGGCCCTGGAGGACGACCGCGAGGGCCTCACGGCGGAGCTCACCGAACTGACCGCCGAGATCCGGTCGGTTGAGGACGCGATCGAGGAGGGCGAGCAGTTGCGCGAGGAGGGCAAGTGCCCAGAGTGCGGCCAGGACGTCGAGGACTCGCCCCACGTCGATGCCCTCGAGAGGAAACGCGAGCGGCTGGCGGAGCTCGAGGCCGAGCTGTCCGAACTGGAAGCGGACCGCGAGGAGATCGACGAGCGCATCGAGCGCGTCGAGGACCTGGTCGAGACCGAACGCCGGGTCGACCGACTGGAAGAACAGCGCGAGAGCGCCGCCCGGTTGCTCGCGGAAAAAGGCGAAACCCTCGCGGATCGCCGCGACCAGCGCGACCGGCTTCGCGAGGAGGCCGAGAAGTACGACGAGGAGGCGGCAGACGCCCGCGAGGAGGCAACCGACATAGAGAGCGAGGTCGCGGACGCCCGCTCGGAACTCGGGGGAATCAACGCCGAGCGCGGCGAGGTCAGGGACTCCCTCGAGACGCTCCGGCGCGTGGCCGAGATCGATAGCGAACGTGGCGAGCTCGAAGGCGAGATCGAACGGCTCCGGGAGCGCCGGGACGACTGGGCGACGATGAACGAGGAACGCCGCGAGGGGCTCTCGGAGAAACGCGAGCGAAAGCGCGACCTCGAAAGCGGGTTCGACGACGACCGGATCGAGCAGGCCCGCGAGCGGAAGGCCGAGGCGGAGGACTACCTCGAGCGGGTCGGCGAGAAACTATCGGATCTCGAGGACGATCGCGATGAACTCCAGGGGGCGATCGGGGGCATCGAGGAGAAGATCGAGGAACTCGAGCGCCTCCGGGAGCGCCTGGAGAGCGTCGAGGTCCGGTGTGAGCGCCTCGACTCGCTCTACGAGGAGGCCGAGACCCTCCAGGCGACCTACGGCGACCTCCGGGCGGAGCTTCGCCAGCGAAACGTCTCGACCCTGGAGCGACTGGTCAACGAGACGTTCGACCTGGTCTACAGAAACGACTCCTACGCGGCGATCGATCTCGACGGCGACTACCGGCTCACGATCTACCAGAAGGACGGCGAGCCCCTCGAACCCGAACAGCTCTCGGGCGGGGAACGGGCGCTGTTCAACCTCAGCCTGCGGTGTGCGATCTACCGACTGCTCGCCGAGGGCGTCGAGGGGTCGGCTCCGATGCCGCCGCTGATCTTAGACGAGCCCACCGTCTTTCTGGACTCGGGCCACGTCACCCAGCTCGTCTCGCTGATCGAGTCGATGCGCGAGATCGGCGTCGAGCAGATCGTCGTCGTCAGCCACGACGACGAACTCGTCGGGGCCGC
This sequence comes from Saliphagus sp. LR7, assembly GCF_003344565.1. NCBI lineage: Archaea > Methanobacteriati > Methanobacteriota > Halobacteria > Halobacteriales > Natrialbaceae > Saliphagus > Saliphagus sp. LR7. The sequence continues at coordinate 326,017 of NZ_QPND01000002.1, forward strand.
CGACGACCTCGTCGCCGTCGAGAAGTCGGCGACCTCGAATCGCTCGCGGCTCGAGCGCAGCGCGCCCTCGGAGGCGCTGTTGACCTCAGATTGACTCGTACTATGAACTGGATCCTATGACTCCCGCGTGCCGAACTACGGCTATGCGAGATCGACTACGTTGTGCACAAGCTAACGACCAATATGGCAACTGGATGGAATTTTAAGTGTTCTCCGCCGTAGACAGCTTATGATGAAACATACCCATTTTCCCTGGCTGGACTTTGTCAATGGTGTTGGGTCGATCGCTATCGCGATCATGGCCGTGTTTTACCTGGCTTTTTCGCGCCGATCGAGCCATTAGGGCCTTTTGCAGCGTTCTTCCTCCTGGCCGTAGGGGGCGTCCTCGCGTACGGATCTTACAGGGTTTTCAGTCGAACGTAGCCACGGTTCTCTTACCTCGGACTACCTTTCGGCAGGAAGTCACAGCCGGCAGTGTCAGCTTCCGGCGTCGGGACGAACGATCTCGAGCGCCACTCGGCAGTCCCCGGTCGCCCGGTAGCCCCGTTCGCCCGCGACCGTCGCCTCCTCTACGAGGCCGGCGGCGACGAGTTCGGCCAGCCGGCCGTGGAGGTCGCTCTCGCAGAGGCCGTAGCCGTCGAGGAGTTGGCGGACGGCGATGGGTCCCCGGTCGGCGAGCGCGATCACCAGGCCCAGCGTCTCATCGTCGTGGACGGCCGAAAGCAGCGTTCGGACCGCCGGATCGACGCCCGCTGCGGCCGTCTCGAGGGGCGATCCGCTTCCCTCCTCTTCCTCGAGGCGGTCGTTGGGGAGGTAGCGTTCCTCCCCCGTTTCTGGGTCGTAGACGAGACTCGACTCCGTCGAGCGTTTCCGGAGGAGGTAGCGGGTCCCCTCGGCGTCGCGGACGGTTTTCATTGTGCTTCCTCCCTTTCGGTGTCGGAATCGCTCTCGGCGTCGTCGCTTCCGCCTCCGGCCAGCGCCTTGGAGTTACGGTACCGACGGGCGGCGAGCGCGAACAGGGCAACGCCACAGGCGAGGGCGGCGAGCCCGGGGCGGGTCCCGTGGCCGAAGACGAGCACGAGGGCGCCGACCGCGGTCGCGAGGATGGCCGCGTTCAGGGTCAACACGACGAGCCAGAACGCGGAGTGGATCTCCGAGGGGACGTCCTCGTCGGCCCCCGGCGAGGGCACTTCTGGCGCCTCGGGAGAGGGTGGCGAGGGAGCCGAGGGGATCGTCAATCCCTCGGAGTCGGGGTCGTGAAACCGCTCCTCGGGGTCGTCCTCCTCGGGCTCGTGGTCGCTCGGCTCGAGGTCCACGGTCGGAAAAGGGTGGGTCGGGGGAAAAGCGTTGTCTCCCTACGCGAACTCCTCTAGGGCGAGCGTTCGGGCGGTCTCCATCCAGGCGAGCGGGTTCTCCGCGTCGAAGAAGACGGTCCTGCCGTCGGTTTCGTAGCACTCGACCGTCGCGACTGCGGGGTCGTCGTGGCGACTGTGCTCCTCGCGCCTCTCGTCTCTCGCTCGGACTGACACGGCGTTCACCGTGTCGTGGTATGTGTTACCACATTAAAGCTCTTGTCCCGGGAGGGGGCGGCGGTCGATGAGGGGGTTTTTATTCGGGCCCCGCCAACCCGGGGCCATGAGCGAGGAGGCACAGACCGGGCTCGGCGACTACGCCGGTGAGGTGGGCGACGGGTCCGGGGACGAGGGCGGGGAGGTGACCGGCTCGGGCAACCGGCTCGTCGAGGAGGCGATCGCGGTCGCCGGAAACGGCGGCTCCTCCCGGGCGGAGGTCGTCGACGTGGTCGCCGAGGCGCTCCCCGAGCCCCAGGGGGCCCTCGAGCTGGCGGTGATGCAGGTCGACTACACCATCGCCGGCCGGGGCGACGACGAGCGGCCGGTGATGCACGTCTTCGGCCGGACGAGCAACGGCGAGATCGAACACGTCCGCGTCGTCGGCTTCCGCCCCTATTTCTACGCGCCGACCGCGAGCCTAGAGGGGCCGCCCGAGGAGCGCTACGACCGGCTCACGGGCAGCGAAACCGAAGACGCCGAGGGCGAGCCCTACGAGAGCATCCGGGGGGAGCGCCTGACGAAGATCTTCGGCCAGACCCCGCGAGACGTCGGCCAGGTCAGAGACGAGTTCGACCACTACGAGGCGGACATCCTCTTTCCAAACCGCTTTCTGATCGACAACGACGTCCGCAGCGGGATCCGCGTCCCCGAACGGCGCGCCGACGACGACTCGCTCGTGGTCCCCCACGACGAGGTCGAAGCCTGCGAGGTCGAGGCCACCCCTCGAGTGTGCACGTTCGACATCGAGGTCGACGACCGATCCGGATTCCCCGAGGACGGCGAGGAGCCGATCGTCTGTCTGACGAGCCACGACTCGGGTCGCGACGAGTACGTGATGTGGCTCTACGAGGCCCCCATCGGCGACGGGCCGATCCCCGACGAGATCACGGCCTACGAGCCGATCGAGGGCGGGATCGACCACGAGATCCGCGCCTTCTCCGAGGAGGAGGCGATGCTCGAGGCCTTCGTCGACTACGTTCGAGAGACCGACCCCGACGTGCTGACGGGCTGGAACTTCGAGGACTTCGACGCGCCCTACTTCCTCGACCGGATGGAGCGCCTTCAAGGACCGCACCACGACTACGACCTGGACATCGACCGGCTCTCGCGAGTCGACGAGGTCTGGCGGAGCAACTGGGGCGGTCCCGACATCAAGGGTCGTGTCGTCTTCGACCTGCTCTATGGCTACCAGCGAATGGTCATCTCCGAACTCGACTCCTATCGCCTGGACGCCGTCGGCGAGGCCGAACTCGGCGTCGGCAAGGAACGCTATGCGGGAGATATCGGCGATCTCTGGGAGGACGACCCCACCCAGTTACTCGAGTACAACCTCCGGGACGTCGAACTCTGTGTCGAACTCGACCGCCAGCAGAACATCGTCCCCTTCTGGGACGAGGTCCGGGCGTTCGTCGGCTGCAAGTTAGAGGACGCCCCCACCCCCGGGGACGCGGTGGACATGTACGTCCTCCACGAGGCCTACGGCCGCTTCGCGCTGCCCTCGAAGGGCCAACAGGACGCCGGCGAGGAGTACGAGGGCGGGGCCGTCTTCGACCCGATCACGGGCGTCAAGGAGAACGTCACCGTGCTGGACCTGAAATCGCTGTACCCGATGTGTATGGTGACCGTCAACGCCTCGCCGGAGACGCGGGTCGATCCCGAAACGTACGACGGCCCGACCCACACCGCGCCGACGAAGCCGGAACCCACGCACTTCCGGCAGGAACCCGACGGGATCATCCGGGAGATGGTCAACGAACTGCTCGCCGAGCGAGAGGAGAAAAAGGAACTCCGAAACGTCAACGAGCCCGGTTCTCCGGAGTTCGAGCAGTACGACCGACAGCAGGGTGCGGTGAAGGTCATCATGAACTGCTTTACGCCGGATACGGAGGTCCTGACTCCCGATGGGGTCCGCGATATCACGGATCTCGACGTCGGCGACGACGTGTACTCGCTCGATCCGGAGACGGAGGAGTTACAGGTCAAGCCCGTCGTCGAGACCCACTCGTATCCCGACTACGAGGGCGATCTGATCGACATCGAGACGAGCAAGATCGACTTCAGCGTGACGCCGAACCACCGGATGCTCGTCCGCAAGAACGAAACCAACGGAATCACCGAGGACGAGTACGGGTTCGTTGAGGCCGGAAATCTCGACCGGGCCACGAACTACGAGCTCCCACACGACTGGGAGGGTCCCGATGGAGACGAACTCGAGGAGGCCGATCTCACGGAGCTGATCGATGGCGAGTACGAGGTCTGGGTACGGCCGTCCGTTCACGGCCACACATTCACAGCCGAGCTGGGCTGGACGCCGCGACGTGTCCCGAAAGCGGACGTCGGAGAGACGGGCTACGTCTTCACCGCCGAGGAGTTCGAGGACCATCGCGAATACATCGAGGAGGTCTGCGAGACGAGCTTCATCCACCGCGAATCCGGCAGAAAGTGGATTCCACGAACGTACGAGGGGGACGATTTCCTCGACCTGCTCGCGTGGTTCGTGACCGAGGGGAACGTTTACACCTCCGAGGACAAGCAGTTCGGTGAGAACTTCCGTGGATCCGCGACGACGGTGAAACTGGCCCAGGAGAACCTCCCGGTCGCGGACGGCGGCAGTAACCACCACGCAACGATCGGTAATCTGCTCGACGGGATGGGATTCGATTCCTACGTCGACGATCGAGCGTACACGATCACGTCGAAACTCCTCGGAAACCTCTTGACGTCGCTCTGTGGTGATGGAAGCTTCGAGAAACGGATCCCCGAGTTCGTCTTCGATCGCAGTCGTAGACAGAAACGACGGTTCCTCGAACTCCTCGTCGACGGGGACGGCGATCGACAGGTACACTCGTGGCGCTACTCCACCTCGAGCGACCGACTTCGAGACGACGTCCTTCGGCTCTGTGCTCATCTCGGGCTTACGGCGAACTACGGTCGGGATAGCGGGACGTGGCGGATCTACGTGACCGAAAACTCGAAGAACACGCTCCGGATGCATCGGAGTTCGTCCCGCAGTACGGCCGAAAACGGCGTGTATTGCGTCACGGTCGAAGACAATCACACGTTGCTCGCGGGTCGTAACGGCAAGTTCCAGTTCGTCGGACAGTCATTGTACGGTGTGTCCGGGTGGGAACAGTTCCGGCTGTACGACAAGGACGCGGCGTCGGCGATCACCGCGACGGGCCGCGAGGTGATCGAGTTCACCGAGGAGGCTGCAAACGAGATCGGCCAACAGGTCGCCTACGGCGACACCGACAGCGTCATGCTCGAACTCGGTCCCGACGTATCGAAGGAGGAAGCCATCGAGCAGTCGTTCGACATCGAGGAACACATCAACGAGCGCTACGACCACTTCGCCCGCGACGTTCTCGATGCCGAGGACCACCGCTTCCAGATCGAGTTCGAGAAGCTCTACCGGCGCTTCTTCCAGGCGGGAAAGAAGAAACGGTACGCCGGCCACATCACCTGGAAGGAAGGCAAGGACGTCGACACGATCGACATCGTCGGCTTCGAGTACCAGCGTTCGGACATCGCGCCGATCACCAAGGAGGTCCAGCACCGCGTGATCGAGATGATCGTCAAAGAGGGCGACGTCGAGGGGGCAAAGGAGTACCTCCACGGCATCATCGAGGAGGTCCGGACCGGGGAGATCTCCGTCGATGAGATCGGCATTCCCGGCGGGATCGGGAAGCGCCTCGACGACTACGACACCGACACCGCCCAGGTCCGAGGGGCGAAGTACGCGAACCGCTTGCTGGGAACGAACTTCCAGCGGGGGAGCAAGCCAAAACGGCTCTACCTGAAGCGGGTCGATCCCGCGTTCTTCCGGCGTGTCGAGGAGGAGCGGGATCTCGACGCCCGCCAGGACCCGCTGTACGGTGAGTTCAAGCGCGATCCCGACGTCATCTGTTTCGAGTACGCAGACCAGCTTCCCGAGGAGTTCGAGGTCGATTACGGCAAGATGTTAGAGAAGACGCTGAAGGGGCCGATTGCGCGCATTCTCGAGGCCCTGGGAATCTCCTGGGAGGAGGCCAAGTCGGGCCAGGAACAGACCGGGCTGGACAGTTTCGTCTGAATCCCGTCGGCCCCTGCCCGAAAGCCCGGCCCTGTTTCTGATACGAAAACTTTTCTTCTCGTTTCGACACTCTATCCGCCCACATACGAAACCGTTATGGGGATGACGCCCCACCGTTCGAACGACCGAGGTAACCGTATTATGGCACGCTTAGAGCTCAACAACTTACACGCGAGAGTCGCCGAGGAGGGCGGAGAACGGATTCTCCAGGGGGTCGACCTTGAGGTCGAGTCCGGCGAGATCCACGCGCTGATGGGACCCAACGGCAGCGGGAAGTCCACGACCGCGAAGGTCATCGCCGGCCACCCCGCCTACGAGGTGACCGACGGCGAGGTTCTCCTCCATCTGGAAGAAGACGAGTTCGACGGGATCGACATCCCCGAGGACAAACGGACCTGGAACGTCCTCGACCTGGAGCCAAACGAGCGCGCGGCGCTCGGCATCTTCCTCGCCTTCCAGTACCCCGCCGAGATCGACGGCGTCACGATGACGAACTTCCTCCGAACGGCGCTGAACGCCAAGATCGAGGAGCGCGAGGAGCTGTTCGAAGAGGAGGAGGCCGCCGACGAGGACGAAGAAGAGGATACGGGATTCGAGACCTCGCCGATGGAGGGTCCGGCCGACGACGGCGACGTCGGCGTCGCCGAGTTCCAGGAAATCCTCTCGGAGAAGATGGACCAACTCGACATGGACGCGAAGTTCGCCCAGCGCTATCTCAACGCGGGCTTTTCGGGCGGCGAGAAGAAACAAAACGAGGTGCTCCAGGCCGCGATCCTCGAGCCGTCGATCGCCGTGCTCGACGAGATCGACTCGGGGCTCGACATCGACCGGCTGCAGGACGTCTCGAACGGGATCAACGCCCTGCGGGACATCCAGGGGACGGGCGTCCTCCAGATCACCCACTACCAGCGCATCCTCGACTACGTCGAGCCCGACCGCGTTCACATCATGCTCGACGGGGAGATCGCCATGAGCGGCGACGCGGAGCTCGCCGAGAAGCTAGAGGACGAGGGCTACGACTGGGTCCGCGAGGAAGTGTACGAGGCCGCCTGATCGTGACCACCCACGCAAACCCTCAAGGCGCTACAGCCGCTACCCACGGACACGACCAATCATGAGTTCCGACCAAGAAAACCTACAAGAGACCGACACCGAGGCGCGCTTCGAGTTCCACAAGGAGGAGCGATCGGCCGTCCGCTCCGAGAAGGGACTGACCGAGGAGGTCGTCCGACTCATCTCCGAGGACAAAGACGAGCCCGACTGGATGCGCGAGCGTCGCCTCCGCGCGTTCAAGCAGTACGAGGCGATGCCGATGCCGACCGACTGGCCGGGCCAGCCCGACCTCTCCGAACTCGACATCGAGGAGATCGTTCCCTACATCCGCCCCGACGTGGACAAGCGCGAGGGCGTCGACGACTGGGACGAACTCCCCGAGGAGATCCAGGACACCTTCGAGCAACTGGGCATTCCCGAGGCCGAGCGAAAGGCCCTGTCGGGGGTCGGCGCCCAGTACGAAAGCGAGGTCGTCTACCAGAACATGCAGGAGCGCTGGGAGGAGAAGGGCGTCGTCTTCATGAACATGGACGAGGCCGTCAAGGAACACCCCGAGATCGTCAAGGAGTACTTCATGACGACGTGTGTTCCGCCCAGCGACAACAAGTTCGCCGCGCTCCACGGCGCGGTCTGGTCGGGCGGCAGTTTCGTCTACATCCCCGAGGACGTCACCGTCGAGATGCCCGTCCAGGCGTACTTCCGGATGAACTCGGAGGGGATGGGCCAGTTCGAGCACACCCTGATCGTCGCCGAAGCGGGTTCGGAAGTCCACTACATCGAGGGCTGTTCGGCCCCCAAATACGGCAGCCACAACCTCCACAGCGGCTGTGTCGAGGTCTTCGTCAAGGAGGACGCCCACGTCCAGTACTCCACAGTACAAAACTGGTCGAAGAACACGTTCAACCTGAACACGAAGCGAGCGATCGTCGAGGACGACGGGAAGATGGAGTGGGTCTCGGGCTCGATGGGCTCGAAGGCCACGATGCTCTACCCGTGTACGATCCTGAAGGGCCGCGGCGCGACCGACACCCACATCACGATCGCGTTCGCCGGCGAGGGCCAGGACATCGACACCGGCGCGAAGGTCTACCACAACGCCCCCAACACGAGTTCGACGATCGAGTCGAAGTCGATCAGCAAGGACGGCGGGCGGACCAACTACAGGGGACTGGTCCACATCGCCGACGGTGCCGAGGACTCCTCGACCGCAGTGGAGTGTGACGCCCTGATGTTCGACAACGAGTCGACCTCCGATACGATGCCGTACATGGAGATCGAGGAGTCGAAAGTCGACGTCGCCCACGAGGCGACAGTGGGGAAGATCGGGGACGAGGACGTCTTCTACCTCCAGAGCCGCGGACTGGACGACGACGACGCAAAGAAGATGATCGTCGCCGGCTTCATCGAGCCGATCACCGAAGAACTACCGATCGAGTACGCGGTCGAACTCAACCGACTGATCGAACTCGAGATGGAGGGGAGCCTCGGATAAGACATGAGCGCAGGAACGGAACTACACGCGAATCTGACCGACGCACAGGTCCGGGAGATCAGCGACGACTTGGGCGAGCCCGAGTGGCTCCTCGAGACGCGTCTGGAGGCCTTGGAGGCGCTCGAAGAACTCGAGATGCCCGACGTCATCCGGACGCCGGGGCGAGACTGGACGAACCTCCACGATCTGGACTTCGAGACGCTCGTCGATCCGCTGAACTGGGCGGAGAACAAGGATCAGGAGGGTCCCGACGACGTCGAGGTCCTTTCGTGGGCCGAGGCCGTCGACGAACGCGAGGCGCTCCTGAAGGAGGAATTCGGCTCGATCGTCGATCCCCAGGAGAACTACCTGACTGCGCTCTCGACGGCGCTCTTCTCGACCGGGACAGTGATCTACGTTCCCGAGGGCGTCGACGCCGAGGACGTGACGATCCGGACCGAGATGAACTCCCGGTCGCTCTTTAACTACACGCTCGTCGTCGCCGAGGAGTCGAGTTCGGTGACGATCCTCGAGCGCCAGTCGACCGGCACCGAGGGTCCGGCCCGCGGCGACGAGGACCGCTACTACAGCGGGATCGTCGAGGTCGACGCCGGCGAGAACAGCTCGATCCAGTACGGCAGCCTCCAGAACCTCTCTGCGGACACCTACAACTTCACGACCAAACGCGGCCGAACCGACACCTACGCCTCGATCGACTGGATCGAGGGCAACCTGGGTTCGAAGCTCACGAAGACCGGAACGTCGACGATCCTCGAGGGCGATGGTTCGGAAACGAAGATCGTCGGCGCCTTCTTCGGCCACGACGACCAGCACTTCGATCTCGACGTGAAGGTCTGGCACCGGGCCGAGCACACGACCGCCGACCTCGTCACCCGCGGGGTCACGGACGACGTCGCCCGCTCGGTGTACGAGGGAGTCCAGGACGTCGGCAGCGACGCCTGGGACACGAGCTCCTACCAGCGGGAGAACACGCTCATGTTGAGCGACGAGAGCGAGGCCGACGCCTCGCCGAAGCTCATCATCAACAACCACGACACCGAGGCCAGCCACTCGGCGACCGTCGGCCAGATCGACGAGGAGGACCTGCTCTACATGACCTCCCGGGGGATCTCGCCGCGTGCTGCCCGAAACATGCTCGTCGAGGGCTTTTTCGTTCCCGTTCTCGAGGAGATCGCCGTCGAGGAGTTCCGCGAGGACGTCGAGGAACTCGTCGCGGCCCGCCTTCGCGAGTAGTCGGTTTTTCGTCGGTTCCGTTTTCGTCATCGCTCGTCGATACGGCCTGTGGCGTGTCGGCCGACGGCTACCGATCGGAGTAGGGAGCGTTAAGTGTCGCCGACCCGGAACTCAGAACGAACCGGTCACTCGGGACGGCGGGCGTTCGTCCGGAACGATACCACGGAGCGCGGGTGGGACGTTTCGGGCCACCCGGCGTCCTCGATGCCCCTCGAATCAGCGCATGGTATTCCATCGTCCGGCTCCGGTCGAACGCCGTCCCGCCCACGCCGACGCTCCGCTCGGCCGTAGAGCGGACGATCCGACGGGTCGGTTGCAGTCGGACGCCGGCGTGAGGACGTTCCGGAATCGCCCCTACTGTCTACGGCACCGTTCGCGTCACGTTATCGATCAGGAACGTCGTCACACAGCCGCACGACTCGAGCCGGCGGCTCCGGTGGTCGCATGAACCGGTCGCTTCTCAGCGGTGTCTTCTCGGTCCTCAGTAGCAAGGTCGTCATCATGGTCATCGGGCTGGTGACGACGCCGGTTCTCTACCGGCTCCTCGAGCCCTCGGGCTTTGGCGACTACGCGTCTCTGCAGTCCGTGTTCGCCATCTTCATGATCTTCGTCAGCTCGGGGATCACCGACGGCGTCCGGAAGTTCGTCGCCGAGGAGCGGGATCTGCCCGACTGGGAGGCCCACGTCGTGGGCTACTACTTTCGGCTCGCGGTCGTGTTCGCGGTCGTCGGCGCCGTCGCGCTCTTTATCGCCGCCCGCGAGGGGCTGGTCGCGGCCATCTGGGGGGCGGAGTTCACGCCGTACTTCTACGTCCTCGCGGGCCTCGTCGTCACCGCCCAGTTCCGGGCCTACGCCCGAAAAACGCTCATGGGATTCGGCCTCGAACGCTACTCCGAACCCCTGAACGCCCTCGACACCGCCGCGTTCGCGGCCTTCGCCATCCCGCTGGTCTACCTCGGATATGGCGTTCTCGGCGCGCTCGTCGGGCTGATGCTCGCGAGCTTTCTCGTGGCCATCATCGGGTTCTTCCTGGTCCAGAGACAGGTCCCGCTGTCGTATCTGGTCCGACGGCCGCCCGCTCACTTTCCCCGTCGGACGATGTTCACGTTCAACTCGCTGAGCATCGTCCTCGTCCTGTTTCTGTCCTCGCTGTACCACATCGACGTCGTCATGCTCCAGACGTTCCGCGAGAGCTCCGAGGTCGGCAACTACAAGGCGGCGCTGACGCTCGCGGAGTTCCTCTGGTTCGTTCCCCTCGCGCTCCAGACGGTCTACGTCCACTCGATGTCGGAGCTGTGGTCCCAGGACAGGATCGATCGGATCACGACCATCGCCTCGCAGACCACCCGATACACCTTCCTGCTCACTGCCGTGATGGCGGTCGGGCTCGCTGCCCTCGCGGACGCCGTCGTTCCGCTCTACTTCGGCCCCGAAGCGACACCCGCGGTCGAACCGCTACTGCTCTTGTTGCCGGGCGCGCTGGGCTTTGCGCTCGCGCGGCCGATCCTCGCGATCTCCCAGGGGAAAGGCAAGCTTCGGTACCCGATCGTCGCGACGGGCACTGCCGCCTGCATCAACCTCGTCCTGAACTTGCTTCTGATCCCCCGCTACGGGATGGCCGGCGCGGCGATCGCGACCTCCACCGGCTACGGCTCGATGTTCCTCTTTCACTGCCTGAGCGCGCGCCAGGTCGGCTTCTATCCGCTCTCGGACGCCAGGATCGGTCGAGTCGCGCTGACGACGGTCCTCGCGGCCGTTCCGATCTTCCTCCTGGCCGACGCGCTCTCGATAACGATCCCGATCCCCGTCCTCGGAGCGGCTCCCGTCTCGCTGTTCGTCGTCCCCCCCGTCGGCTTCCTGATCTTCGCCGGCTTCACCCTCCTGACGGGGGCGATAGGGGTCGACGAGACCGCCTCGCTGTTCGCGGAGTTCCCCGATCCGATCGGTTCGACGGCGACGACGGCGATCGATCGTCTCCAGTCGTTCGATCTCCGGGAGCTATCGGGGAACTCCCTCCAGCTCCTGTTGATCGGCGGCGGGATACTGTTGCTCGTCGTCGGCCTCGCGTTCGCCCTGGTCGGTCCCGGAGTGGGGGACTCGCCGACGGCCGGTTCCGGCGACGACCCCGGGCCGGAAACGGATGCCCCGGTCGACACGACAGGAGAGAACTCGACGGGATCGACCGGGAGTACGGACGGAAACGGGACGACGGCCGAGTCGGCGTCGCCCGAGGACGGAACCGACACGGCGTCGACGGGGGAGACGCCGCCCGACTCTCCGAACACGACCGATGACGGGGAGATCCTTCCGGGGGAGGCGGATCAGGAGGAGGTCCCCCTCGAGTCGGAGTCCGAGGCCACGGACGCCGGCGACCCCGAATCTGAATCCGAGACCGAGACGTCGGGCGACATCGGTGGAGAGGAGTCGACCGACAGCCCGACCGAGACGGAGACCGACACGCCGGCCGAAACGTCGGCGACCGATACTCCGACCGAAACCGAGACGCCGACCGCGACGGAAACCGAGACCGAGGAGCCCACGGAATCGGAATCATCGACGCCGACCGAGACTGAAACCGACATCGACACCGACACCGCAACGGAAACGGAGACCGAGACGGAGACGGAAACCGAGACCGACACCGAGACGCCGACGGCGACGGAGACGCCAAACGAGACTGAGTCTCCGACCGAGGCGACGGAGACCGAGCCACCGACGGAGACGGAAACAGCGACGGAGACGGAAACGGAGACCGAGACGGAGACGGAAACCGAGACCGAAACGGCAACCGACACTCCGACGCCCAACGGGACAGACACGGGGACCGACTCTCCGACCGACACCGAGACGGCGACGGCAACGGAGATGCCGACGGCGACGGAGACGCCGAACGAGACCGAGTCTCCGACCGAGACGACGGAGACGGAAACCGGCACCGACACCGAGACGGCGACCGACGGCGAGACCGCAACCGACACCGAGGCGGAGACCCCGAACGGGACCGAAACCCAATCGCCGACGGAGACCGGGACGTCCTCGGCGACCGATACGTCGACCGACAACGGGACGGCGACCTCGTCCGACACCGGGACACAAAGCGCGGAGCCGACCGACACCGAGACGACGGAAACCGACGAACCGACGACGACGGCGTCGACGGAGACCGACCGTCCGGTGGGCAACGAGACAACGACCGAGAACGGAACCGAACCGGCCGACGGAAACTGAGGGATCGGACGTCGACTTCACCCGCCGACTGGGAACGCTAGGATTCGTTGCCGCCGGTTTCGTTGTCGCTTTCGTTGGTCCCGTCTCCGGTTTCGTTCGCGCTTTCATTGCCGCCGTTTCCGCTTCCACCGGTGAGTTGGCCCTGGCCCGAATCGAGGAGATCCGACGCAGTGACGACCTGGAGGTCCTGGTCGTCGATGTACTCGAGGACGTCCTCTATGTACCCCCTGTCGACTCCCTCGTCCGCGTCGTCGACGTAGACGAAATGAAGGATCGCGAGCTGGTTGTACGCCGCGGCCTGATCAAGGTTGGTCGCTGCCGCGTTCTCCTCGTCGCCCGAGAGGAATCCGAGGTTGTGGTGGTCAGTTATCGGCAGGCTGTTGGGCTCGCCGCCGAACCGAAACGCCTGCTCGTGGTACTCCCGGATCAGGTCGTGGGATTCGGGGCTCAGAAGGTTCCGGGGGGTCAGGAAGTGTCTGGCACCGTCCTCGAATCCGCGGTTCTCGAGGAACCCCTTGGACCGTCGGATCAACCCCTCCTGTTGTTCGGGGGTGTACTCCCCGAGGAACTGGGAGCCGGTTCGGGGCCGGGAGATCACGTCCCAGCCCGCCCCCGACATCTCCTCTAGATTCTCGATCGTGAGCCGGCCCTCGTTCCCGAGTGCCTCGGGCGTGACTGCCTCGACGCCCTGGACGTCGAACTCCTCGAGAACTTCGAAGGCGGTGGTGAAGTGCGACTCGAGCCCGCCGTCGAAGAGCAACATGACCGCCCCTTGGTCGGGCGAGTCCGCGCGACGGAGGTCGTCGACTGCGAACTCGATCTCTCCGCCCTCGTCGCCGCGGCGGCGGCCGACGATGCGGATCTCCCTGACGTCTGCGAGATCGGGGTCGCCCTCTATCACGTCGACGCCGAGGTCGACCCGCTGCCAGCGATCGGCGGCCCCGGTCAGCACCCGCCGGAGGTCGATCCGGTTTCGCGTGTCCGACGCCAGCAACTGGACGGTGAGGTCGAACTGCTCGCGACCGGTGTACCTGATCGCCAGCGAGAGACCCTGTCCGCTCAGATCGAGCCCGTCGGTGAACGTCCGAAAGACGGTCGCCTCCTCCTCGCTTTCGGGTGCCGTGATCCGGGCGGAGCTCGAGCCGGCGTACACCTCTTCGGTCTCCGCTTCGATCGCGTCATCACCCACTATCGGGCTCCAGGCGTCCACGTCCTCGAAGTCGTCGACGCTTTCCCCGGGGAGGTCGGCGAGCTCGTCGTCCGCTCCACCCTCGCCCTCGTCTTCATCGTTCCCCGTCTGGTTGCTTTCGTTTCCTTCGTCGTCGCTTGTCTGATCGTCGTCTCCGCTTTGGTTGTTCTCCCCTCGCTCGTCGTCTCCGGTCTCATTCTCCTCGGTCTCGGTTCCTTCTTGGTCCCCAGTCCCGCTCGTCTCGTTTCGTTGGTCTTCGTCTGTTCCGTTTTCGGTAGCCTCCTCGCCTTCGTCCTCGGTGTCGTTGCCGTTTCCGCCTAAAATGTCATCCGAGAGACAGCCGGCAAGCGACAGCGCCCCAGTGGTGCCGGCTGCGGCCAGGAACGATCGTCGGTCTGTCATCGTATCAACCGTTCTTGCAGGCACAACCCCTTTCTTATGGTCCCGTTAGATACGGGATATCGAAGCTACGACCAATGTCGATAACCCCTCGGACCTCCGGCTATTCCCGGAATCATGGACGATTGATTAATAACACCTGTAGAGAAGAATTAAATGGTGGGTGGTCGCGCGGGTCTGCAAAACAGTTCACGAACGTTGTTCGGACAGTAAGCCCCAGTTCGCGCAAGTACATTCAAGTTTGAACGACTATCATCGGCTTCGTGTAATTAGTTTCCGTGTACTATAGGGGCCTGCTTCCGGAGGGGAATGCGTGACGCGAGAGAGCGATACGCGGTCGACGGAGGGACGGAGAGGACTCTTGAACAATGCGGCGGCGACGATCTCGCCGTCCGAGATTCCGGGTTCGCCGGCGACGTCCGTGCTCGAGGACCGGTACGGGACGGTCATCGACGTCGCGGACGCCGGGGCGGACACGAGCGGGAACGCGTCGATTACGCCGGTGTTGCGCCAGCATGCCGGGGACGATACGCTCCTCCGGTTCCCGGAGGGCCGGTACTACATGGACAGCCAGCTTCGGCTGACGAACTTCCAAAACTTCGGGCTCGTCGGGGACGGCGACGCGACGCTCGTCCCGGCGAATTACGGCGACTTCTCGGGTCCTCAATACCGGCTCTTCCGGCTGGGAACACCGTGGGATCCGGGCCGTGACCTCCGTGTCGAGGGATTCCACGTTGATCAGACCGAATCCGACACCGGAATCCGAGTCCTCGACGTGGGTGTTTCGACCGGGCTGACCGTTCGCGACGTCATCGTCGAAGGCCTCCACGACAGCGGGACGTGGGGTCCTGGCCTGTTCAACATCACCGATCCGGACGGCGTTGGCGTCGTTCGACGGTTCCAGGCTCCGGATGGCGGTATCCACGCCAACCAGACCCCCCACGCGGGTCAGGTAAGCCGCGGGCCGACGGGAATCCACACGAACGGATACCACGAGGGCGCGCTCAGGCTCGAGAACTGTGTGCTCGGCAGCTATCCCGGAAACGGACTGTACGTCAACTGCCCCGGGGACGTGTTCGTCGAGGACGGAGAGTACGCCAACAGCGCCGGGACGACGGTCCG
Source organism: Saliphagus sp. LR7 (assembly GCF_003344565.1). NCBI lineage: Archaea > Methanobacteriati > Methanobacteriota > Halobacteria > Halobacteriales > Natrialbaceae > Saliphagus > Saliphagus sp. LR7. Next base: position 341,376 of record NZ_QPND01000002.1, read on the forward strand.
TATGGGCGTCGGCGAGGGTCGCGTACGGAATGCGGACATAGAGGTCACCGGCACGGCCAGCTACGAGCGCCGGCAGATCCCCCTCAGGCTCGACTACGGGAGTCTCACCGTGGAGAACGTGGACGTTCGGATGACCCGGGCGAACGGGAACGGAATCCGGGTTATGGACGAGGTCGACGAGGCGACGTTCCGAAACGTCACGGTTTCGAACGACGGCCCCAACCCCAACACCGCGATCCGGGTCAACTCGGGTGCGGGAAGTACGTCGTTCTATGGCGTCAGCGTCGATATGGGAGTAAACGGGAACGCACTCAAGATCCCACAGGGAGGTGCTCCGGTCGACGTCGATGGCTTCGCCGTCACTGGCGACGTGGCCGGTTCCCCGATCCAGGAGACGATACTCTGCCAACGCGACGGTTGTCGGTTCGCAAACCTCGATATCGACCAGCCCGGCAGCGGCCGGCGCGGACTCCTGCTCACCGGCGACGACATCGTCGTCACCGACAGCGAGATCGAAACCGACTACGACGCGATCTCGACTGAAGGAAACGGGATCGAGATCCGGAACACGTACGCGAGCGCCACCAGTGGTTCCTCGATCCAGGTCCGAAGCGGCAGCGTCGACCTCTCCGGGAACAGCACGCCGAGCGGTATCGACCGATAGCGCACTCGGCCTCGGAGCCGAACTCGTAGACGGGTACCACGACGGCGCTCGGCTTAGCCGAGCCATAATAATGCGCCCGACGCCACAAGTACCTCCGGATGCCACTCGTTAGCGTCGTCGTTCCGACGTACAACAGGGCCGAAACGCTGCCACGCGCCATCGACAGCGCGCTCGCCCAGACCGTAGACGACCTCGAGGTCGTCGTCGTCGACGACGGCTCGACCGACGGGACCGGCGAGGTCCTCGAGGGGTACGGAACGGACCGGGTTCGGACGATCTCCCACGAGACGAACCACGGGGCGAACGTCGCCCGGAACACGGGGATCGAGCACGCGGACGGCGAGTACGTCGCCTTTCTGGACTCGGACGACGAGTGGCGGCCGACGAAGCTCGAGCGCCAACTGGAACTCGTCGAGGGCCGTTCGGAGGAGTGGGTCGCCGCCTACTGTGATTTTACCGTCGAGACGCCGGGCTCGACCGGACCGTTGCTTTCGCTGGCCGCAACCCTCCTCGCGGTCGCGGACGACGACCGCCGGATGGAGGGCGGCGAGGAGCTGCTCGGGGACATCTTGGCGGACAACGTCCACCCTGGGGCGGGGTCGACGCTGCTCGTCCGGACCGACGTGGTCCGCGAGATCGGCGGCTTCGACGAGGAGTTAGAGCGGTTCCAGGACCCCGAGATCGTCGTCCGGATCCTCGGCGAGGGAAAGATCGCGTACGTCGACGAACCTCTCGTCGTCCGTTACGACACGGGCAACCCGTCGGCCGAACTCGTCGAGCGGGCGAGCCGCCAGTACCTCGCGGCCTACGAGGAGGACGTCGATCGTCTCGAGGCGGAGGGCTACGAGATCCGCGGGAGCCACGAGCTCGTGATCGCCAAACACTACTTCGCGGACGGCAAGCCCCTCCGCGGGCTCGCCCACCTCCGGGCGGCGTCGGTGTCGCCCCGCCACTACCCCGGCGTCGCCTGGACCGCCGGCACCGGGCTTCGCCGGCGCCCGCTCGCTCTGGTCGCGGTCGTGCTGTCGGTCGTCGCGATCGCCGCTCTCGGACGGTCGATCCGGCCGTCCTGACTGGCGGAGAGAAGGAAAGTCGGGTTACGAGCCGTTCAGCTTTGGCGGATAGCGCGGAGCGCCCTTCCTCACCGAGCGACGAAGCCGCGAGTAGGGAGGGGAGGAGCGCGTTGCGAAGTTGGGCGAAACCGCAAGGATTAGGCACTCTCCGCCCCATATATCGGGTACTGTTCTCTCGGCACAAGTCCGGGTGGATAGGAGCCACCAGTAAACTGGCTCCCGTGGTTCGAGGACGGCGTTCTCGCACCCTATACTCGGGACCGACGACCGCGAGCGGGTTCGACTCCCGCCCCTCCGTTGAGGGGAGAGCGTGAGAACACCGGGAATTGAATCGGCAGGACAATCCACGCGGACGGTCGAAGGTGGGCCTGAAAGCCCCCGCTCGAAGCGTGGACGGGAAGAGGAAGCCGGGCCGCGTCCATGCATGGGATCGCGGGGCACACTGTCGTTTCGGTAACGCCCCGCCCTCAAGGAGTGACCGACCGCCGCAAGGCGGGAGAGCGAGTAGGGCGGGGTAGTCTACTGGTTCTCGGTCCGCATCTCCCAGAGTTCGTCGAGAGTGATTACTTCGACGTTGTCGGTGCCGTCGATGTATTCGAGGAGCTGGTCGTACTCGTCACGGTCGATGGTGTTGTCGAGCCCGAAGTCGTGGAAGTTGAGGACCGTACACTGGTTGTACTGGGCGGCAGTGTCGACACAGTCCTGGCAGAGTTCGAGGTCGTGGCCGATCGTCCGGGGGAGGACGAGGGGGTCGAAGCCGTAGACGGCGGTGAGGTTGACGTTCCCGGCCTGGTTGTAGCCGCCCGCATAGTAGTAGTCCGAGACGATGTCGAGGACCGTACTGTTGAAGCTGTTGTGGGGGAAGGTGAGGAAGTTCGCGCCCTCGAAGCCGCTGTTGACCTTGAACTGCTTGTCGGTCTCGACGGAGTCTCTGAGTTGGTCGGGTTCCATCTCGGCGAAGCGGGCGTGGGTTCCGTGGCCGACGATCTGGTCGCCCGCCTCCTGGCGCTCTAAGAGCTCCCCGCGGGTCATCACGTCCTCGCGGCCGCCGATGATCCACTGGCGGACGACCGACTGGACGGCGTTGACGCCGTACTCGTCGTGTAGCGGCGAAGCCTCCTCGTAGAAGGTCCGCAGGCCGTCGTCCCAGCCGAGGACGACGTATCCCGAGTCGGGTTTCTGGTGGGTCCGGATGTCGTCGACCCAGACCTCGGCACCCTCGCCCGTGTGGTGAATCCGCACCTCGAGGCGGTCGAGGAAGTCCATCTCCGGGGGATACTCGTCCTCCTCGAAGACGCCCGGGGCCGTCCGGAACCAGCCGGCGTCCCCGCCGCGGTAGGCGATCGAGGGAAGCTGGTAGATCCGGCTGCTGCCGTAGACGTCGACGAATCGGAGCTCGACGGCGATGTTTTCGGGCGTCGGCGTCCGGACGGCCATCGAGAAGTCGAGGTCGGTCAGGTCGGGGTTGTCGCTTTCGAGGTCGCGCTCGATGACCATGTTCGCGCCCTCCTCTTCCGTGTACAGCCGGACGCTCTGGGAGCCGGTAAAGGAGATGTCGGTGTCCTCCTCGGCGTTGCCCTCCGTGATCGACCACGAAGAGAGGTCTTCGAAGTCGTCGAAGGAGTCGCCGGGCTGGGCGTACTCCTCGCGGCTGTTGTACTCGGTCTCGACGGCGAGGTCGCTCCCGCCCTCCTCGAGGGTAATCGTGGTCTCGGTGTTGCCGCCGTCGATCTCGACGGTCTCCTCGCTCTCGGCGTAGCCCTCGGCGCTGGCGAGGACGGTGTACTCGCCGTCGGCCAGTCCGGTGAACTCGACCGTACCGTTGCCGCCGGTTTCGTTTTCGTACTCGCTGGAAGTGTCCGTTCCGTTCCCGGTCTCGTTGGCGTTCGTCCCGTTGCCCGAACTCGTTTCGTTGCTTGCGTTCGTCTCGTTGGCGCCCGTTTCGTTTCCGGTCTCGTTGGCGCCCGTTTCATTTCCGGTCTCGTTGGCACTCGTCTCGTTTCCGGCGTCGCTCGCCTCCTCGGGAGCGTCTCCGGTCGCGAGCTGGTCGCCCTCGAGCCAGACCGTCGCTCCCTCGATCGGATCGCCGTCACCGGTCTCGACGGTCACGGAAAGCGAGTAGCCGTCCTCGGCGTCGGATTCGTTGCCTTCGCCGGCGTCGGACTCGTTGTCCTCGTCCGTGGCGTTGTCTCCGTCCGTGACGTTGCCTTCGTCGGTTTCGTTTCCGGCGTCGGTCTCGTCGGTTTCGTCGTTGGTCTCGTTCGTGTCGTTGCCTTCGTCGTCGGTCTCGTTGCTGCCGTCGCCGTCGTCGCCGCCAAAGGCGGCACAGCCGGCGAGTCCGGAGACGGCTGCGACCCCGGAGAGCGCGAGCATTCGACGTCGTGTCGTCGGTTCGGGAACCATTTCGGTCTGAGGATTTGGGTCTCAGCTCTTTATTATAGTTACGGTAGCCGTTGCTCCCGTGGTTGCTTATAACGGGCCTAAAACGGCTCGTGGCGGGCGCCGATAACGACACCCGCTCGTGGCCGTCGACTCTCCCTCCGCCACATCGGGGGGTCGACTCGAGGGGGTCACCCCTCGCCGTCGCCGATTATTGACCCGATAGTAATGGGTCGTCCGACCGACCGGTCGGCCGATGGAGGAGACGGTTCTCGACGCTTTCGGCCGGCTCGGCGCTCTCGCGACCGACGGGGAAGCGATAGCATGAACAGGGAGCTGTTCGGTGTGTTCGACGACGAGGAGGCGTTTACCGACCACCGTTGCCCCTCGGAGTTCGACGAGGTCGTCCGCGGGGAGGTCGCAACCGTCGGCATCCGCGACCCGGGCCTGGGAACGTTCGGCTGGAGCGCGAGCCACGAGGACGAGGACGGCAGCTGTCTGATCTGGGGCGAGAACTACCCCGAGGAGGGCGAAAACGGCGCCCGGTGGTTCCTCGAGCAGTACGCGGCCGAGGGCCGGGCGGCGTTCGACGCGCTCAACGGCTCCTATCTCGTCTTCGTTGAGCACGACGGCGAGGCGCTGGTCGCGACCGACCCGGTCCGCTCGTGTGAATGTTTCTATACCGACAACGGCGACGTCCGGCTGTTCGGCACCGACGCGGCGACCGTCGCCCGGACGATCGACGACCCCACGCTCCGGCTTCCCGCGGTTTTGGAGTATCTCCACGCGGGGGTAACTCTCGGGGAGAAGACGAGCATCGAACAGCTCCGACGGCTTCGCGCCGACACCGTCCTCCGACCGGACGGGCTCGACCCCCTCGAGCGGTTCGTCTACGAGCCCCGGGAGTTCGACTACGTCGCCGAACTCGCCGACCGCCTCGAGCGGGCGATCCGGCGGCGGGCGCAGCTACCGGGACGGAAGGGACTGTTGCTCTCGGCGGGGTACGACTCGCGGACGCTGCTCTCGGGGGTCCCGGGGATCGAACACTGTTACACCGTCGGCGACCCGGCCTCCCAGGAGGTCCGCGGTGCCAAGCGTCTCGCCCACCAGTACGGCGCCCGGCATACGGCGTTCCCGCCGGACCACCGGTACCTGCTCGCCGACGACCGGAAGGTGCGCTACTCCCAGGGGATAAAGGAGTCATTGCACATCCACCACGCGGGGTACACCGACGAGATCAACGTCGACACGATCTACCACGGGTTGCTCTCCGATACCTTCTTCCGTGGGCACTTCACCGGCGAGGACGAGCTCGAGATGTTCGGAAAACGGATCCCCCTTTACCGGACGGACCCGGATCCAAAGCCGGTCGCAGTCCTCCTCTCGAAGTTCGGCTACGACCGCGAGGCGAGCCGACAGCTCTCGGCACACGTCGACTGTGGGGTCGACGACCCCGACGAGTTCGTCCGGGACGCCGTCAGAACCGAACTCGAGGCGTCGGCCTCCCGGGTCGACTCCCCGCAGAACCAGCTCAACTGCTGTGGCATCTTGAACCAGCCCTCGTTACCCTTTCACGTCCAGCTCGCGGACAACTACTTCTCGTCGTTTCTGGCCGTCGACAGAGAACTGCTCGACTGGCATCTCTCGACGCCGCCCGAGTACCGGACGACCGAGACGTTCCTGGCGGCCTGCGAGCGGATCGACCCGGGGATGTTGCGCCACGAGCCTCCCGACCGCCCGCGCTCTCATCGCGCGCTCAACGATATCGAAGGCTTTCTCCGCCGGAAGACGCCCTTCCTCCGGTCGTTCGAGCCCCCCTGGCCCGACCGGGAGACGCTGTTCGAGGTCTACGATCTCGACCGACGGCTCCTCCCCGACCACGAGCACCTCTACGACCTGCCCGGGAGACACAAGCTCCGGATCCACGACGTCCTCGGCTGGCTCGGTCAGAGTTCGGAGCCGACCGAGCGGGCCCTGGAGGGGCTGCTCGAGCCCGGCGCCGGTGGCGTCCGCCGACCGTCGGACGATCGATCCGCGATTTAGTCGGCCGATAACTACGGTACGGACGTCGTAGGTTCCCCTGATGGGGAACCCGGTATCGAACCGACTTCGGGGAGCGATGCGGGCCGTTACCGACGGAACCGAGGGCAGACGGCGGGGCGACGGGGCCGCTAGCTCCGCGAGCACGGGCGTCGCCTTCGAGTCGGCGGCCTCCAGAAACAGGATCGGGGCCGACGGCTACGATGCGGTCCTGGCCGTCGGGGACGAGGGAAGCGCACCGGTGACGATCGACGAGGTCGTCGACCGCGTCGTCGAAGCAGAGGCGGATCTGGCCGGCTGGAGTGCGGTCCACGAGCGACTCTACTTCGTCGATCTGCCGGCGTTGGACGCCGAGGGGGCCATCGAGTTCGATTCCGACTCAGGGCTCGTCAAGCTTCCCAAGGAGGCTTAGGCGGCGCGGCCCTCGGCGAACCTGCCGATCGTCAGGGACGTATAGAGGAGTACGACGAGCCCGGCGATCACGGTCCCGGAGATCGCGGAGACGACCGGAAGTTCGAGGACGGCACCGAAGAGGAGGAGTCCGGCGAGGGCGGTTGCGCCGATGTAGTAGTCGTCCCACCGATCGTCGCTCTCGTCGTCGCCGACGTCGAGGTAGGGTTCGAGCTGGGCGGCCGAGGACCGGCGCTCGACGATCCCGCGGCTCTGCTGGTAGTCGATGATTCCTTCGGTGTCGAGTTTCGGGAGATGAGACTGGTAGAGGGGGATGTAGACGCGCTGGCGCTGGTCGGAGGTGAGCGCCTCGACGGTCGTGTCGTGTTCCCAGGCGGCGACCTGTTCGGCGACGTCGCGCATCCGGACGGGTTCGTCGGTGTCCTGGAGGTATCGGAGGACGTTCCGTCGGCGCTCGTTCTGGAGGACGTGGAATATCTGGTCCTCGGTCAGCTCCGTCGACGCCGCGTCGGCCTCGTCGTCGCCGTCGGTCGCCTTCGTCTTCTGGGCCTGGACACTCATTGTTACCCCCACTCTGTTGCTCGACCCAGTAATAAATTCCTAATTCGCCACACCCTGGCCGATTACCGGTTCACGCCCCTAAACCGGTCATCGAGCGCTGTATCACCCGTTCTGTAGGTCGGTCCCGGTTTCGGACCGATCGTTCAGACGGTTCAAACAGTTTTTCAGGGGTGACTGTCGGTGCTGTCTACTCGACGACGATCGGGAGGCGGATCGCGTACTCGGTCTCCTCGGCTGAGGGGTCTTGGGGAACCTCGCCCTCGAACAGCAGGACGACCAGCCGGAGGTCGTCGCCCGCCAGCGTCGGCGTGAACTCGATCGTGCGGGGGGCGACGACGCCGTCCTCGATCGTGGTCTCCCCGCGGGCGAGTTCCTCTTCCTCTACGACCTCGACGGTCGTGTCGTTGACGTACTCGACGCGCTGGAGGAGCGTGAGGACCGTGTACGTCGTCTCCTGGCCCTCGTGGTTGGTGATCTCGACCGTGAGCTCCTGGGGCTCGCCCTGAGTGTAGGTGTCCTGGTACATCGTCTCAGTCTCGCCGGTCACGTTCTCGGTCTCGGCGGAGAACTCGGTGAACCCCTCGCCGGTGGGCGGGGACGCGAGCGCGTAGCCGCCAGCGGCGAGCAAGAAGAGGAGGCTACAGACGATCGCGACGTTGAAAACGGTCACGTCGGGGTCGTAGGCGCTCCGGCCGTCGCCCGAAAAGAGGATGCCGGCAGGGACCGACGGGACGAACCGTTCGTTCGCGGGGCAGTAAAACCGGGCGACGATCCCGAGGACTGCGAGGCCGATGGTCGCAAGGCCGAGGCCGACGATGACCGGCCGGGCCGTGATCCCCCACGGCGTCGCGGTCGCCGCCAGCGCGACCGAGGGGACGACGATGACGCTTCCGACGAGCGAGAGCCCGATCCGTTCGGTGGCGTCGATCCCGCCGCCGCCCGACAGCGGGTTCCGCAGGCCGCCCCCCAGATCGTCGGCTGCCCGGTCCTTGGGCGCGGCGTCCGGAAAGAAAATCGAGACGAGCGCGTAACCGGGCAGGAAGAGTACCAGGGGCGCCCCGAGGGCGATCCGGAGGGCGCCCGGGGCTCCGGCGAGCAACCCGAAGGTCGCCACGCCGGCGACACAGATCACGAGCGCGAGATCGATGTACCACCAGTCGCCGTCGCTCATTCGAACGGCCCTCCGGCGGCGACGGTATTAGTCCCGGCGGTATCCGGCCCGAGAGTTCGCTTCCGCCCCGACGACCGTCCCCTCACGGACCGCCGCCTCCGGTCCCGCCGTCGTCGCCGCCGGGTTCGGGCTGGTCGTCGGGGATCTCCGTCACCGGCGAGGCGACGCACATCGAGACGTCGCCGTTGGTGTAGACGACCGCCTGGGTTGGTCGACAGAGCCGGTCGTGTTCGACGTCGCGAGGTTCGCCCCGTCCGTCCTCGTTGCGGTAGAAGGTCGCACCCTCGTCGGTCGATCGGTGGACGGTGACCGGGTGTTCGGCGGCGCCGTCGTAGGGAACGACTGCCGTATCGGAGTGGTAGGCCCCGGTCCTGTAGAAGACTGTCTGGTAGGGGTGGTCGGTGTAGAGTATCTGATCAGGCCGGATCCCGTCGGCCTCGGGATGGCCAGAGAGTTCGCCGATCGACGAGACCGCCGCGAGTTCGTCCTGCTCGTAGGCGAGGCGTTCGTTCTGGCCGGGAAAGATCGGGTTGTCGGCGCTGCTCTGGGGGGCAAAGAGCATCGCTCCCGGGTACAACAGGACGACACAGAGCAAGCAGGCGACGACGACGTTCGCGCCGAGGCGTCCGGCGAGGTATCGGAGGCCGACGACGCCGAGGAGGGCCATCGGGACGTAGAGGAAGGCGAACCATCGGGTCGGAATGAAGTTATCGATGCCGAACATCGGCAACCCGAGGATGAAGACGAGCATGATCGCAGTGGCGAAAAGCAGGCTCAACACCGACTGCTCGGCCCGCGATCTGTCGACGACGTACAGACAGCCCACGAACGTGATCCCGAGCAGGATCAGGAACCCGAACACTTCCACATAGGGCAGGAGTTCCTCGAGGAACGTCGTCCCGGCTTCGGCAACCTCAGTCGTGTCGCCGGTCGAGCTGGCGATGTTCAGAAAGCCCGCGCTCTGTGCGATCGTCTCCTGAAACCAGGTCAGTACCGTTGCCAGGAAGGATCCCTCCCGGAAGGGAGTCAGCGACCACATGAAGATCGTCAGCCCGGCGTCGAAGACGACGAGACCGACGAGGTTGACCGGCTTTTGGCTCTGGAAGGCCCGCGATCCCGCTTCGGGGGTCAACGGCCCGACCGTAAAGACGAGCTGGGCGAGAAACGCCGAGCCGAGCATGACGAGCATGATGAACGTCGAGACCTGGTGAGTGAGGATGACGGCGATGGTGAGCAAGACCAGGAAGCCGAAGTCCCGAAGCGAGTAGTCGGTTCTCATCACGCGGACGAGCGCGTAGACCACTCCGAGAAAGAAGACCAGGCCCAGGCTCGTCGGGATGACGTGCATCGACCAGTGGAGCGTGTAGGTGCCACACGCGTACAGTGCGGCCGCGAGTATCGCCCACCGTTCGGGGACGAAAAACGCCGCCGTCGCGTAGACGAGCAGGGCCGACAGCGGGATGACGAGTCCGATCGAGAGGTACAGCGCGTAGACGAGCGAGACGTCGTAGACGAGCGCCGAGGCGACGACGGTCAGATGATAGAACGGGGAGGTGTAGTGTTTGTTCCCCGAGATAGCGCCGAGTTCGCCCGCCTCGTGGATCGTCTCGGAGAGCATCGGGACGTGAGTCCAGGCGTCGATCCCGATCAGTCCCGGCGTCACGTAGAACGCGGTCGCCGAGAAGACCGTCGCGAAGGCGATGATCTGGGACAGGAGCAGCCGGCGATTGAAGTCCCGCTCGCTCGCGAACGCGATCTGGGCGAAGATCGTCGAGGCGACGGCGCTCGCCATGGCGAAAAAGAGGACCGATCGGGTGTCCTGGATCGCGACGATGAGGACCAGCAGCCCCATGCCGACGATCGCCACGCTCGGGAGCGCAAGCGCGACCGGCGAGGGAAGCGTCGGAAACGCCGTCTCCTGGTCGGTTGCCGTCTGCTCGCCGGCCCGGATCGCGAGCAAGTAGAGCCCGCAGGCGAGCCCGAGAACGATCGGGACGGTCTGGATGTACACCTGTGAGGCGAAAAAGCGCAGCGGGAACAAGAGCAGCGCGACGGCGAGCCCGCCGACGGCCGCGACCACGTCGAGGCGCGTGTACCACGCCCGGTTGCTCGGTGAGTTGTATGCCATGATCGTGTCTCAGCCCGCACGTCGGTCGGCTCGAGGCTCCGGCTCGTCGCAGAGCCGTTCGTAGAGCTCGAGCAGCTTCTCGCCCATCGCGTCGGTGCTCAGCCCGTCGATACCCGCCCGGCCGTCCGGGCGGGCGTCGCTTTCGACGGCGGCTTCGAGCCCGGCGACTAAACCGCTGTCGGATCGGGCGACGGTGCAGGTATCGAGCCCGCCGACGGTCTCCCGGACGAAGCCGACGTCCGTCGAGACGATCGGGAGGCCACACGCGGCGGCCTCCTTGACGACCATCGGCCCGGCCTCCCGGACCGAGGTCACGAGCAGGACGTCGCTCGCGTTCATGTAGTCGGGCATCTCCTCGTGGGGGACGCCGGTGACCTCTCGGAGTTCCACGTCGACTCCGGCCCGCCGGACGATCCGTTCGGCCCGCGCGTAGTCCTTCTCGGGTCGCGCGGAGTCGTAGGGAAAGAGCGCGACCGCCCCTTCCGGATCCCAGCCGATCCGCTCGCGGGCCTCCTGGCGGGGGGCCGGCCGGAAGCGGTCGGTGTCGATCCCGAACGGGATCTCGACGTGTTCGACGTCGAGCGCCCGGGACATCGCCGGGCTCGGGACGACGACCGCGTCCGCAAGGCGGGCGCTCCACTCGCTTGCTGCCCGCAGCCAGGCCATCTCGCTCATCAGGTCGGTCCCCCACAGCGTGAGCACGACCGGCCGGACCGGCTGGGCGAGCGCGAACGGCCCGACCAGCCCGTAGTTGGCGTGGACGAGGTCGTACTCCTCCCGTCGGAGCTCCCGGAGCACCTTGGGCTGGTACTTGAGGTAGTCGGTGACCGTCCGCGGCGAGTCCGCGCTGTAGGCCCCCGGCGCGTCGACGACGGTACACTCGACGCCCCGCGCCTCGAGGGCCTCGACCTGTCCCTCGAAGAACGACCGGGTCGAGGTGATGAGCTGGAGGACCTTCATGTCCGTGCGTCGACCGCGTCGGCGGGTTCGGCCCGCCGACCCCGCTCCATCCCGGCGCCCTCGAGTGCCGCCACGATCACGTCGGTGACGTCGATCATCCCCTCGATGGCCCGGTCGCGGCTCCGGGCCCACCGTTCGGGATCGTCGTCCTCCAAGATCTCGATCGCACGCTTCAGGCCCTGCTCGTGGCGGTCGGGGCCGTCGTAGCCAAAGAGCAGGCCCCGCTCCTCGATGTCGTCGATGTAGCCCATCGTGAGCGTGTTGACGTAGACCGCGGGGGTCCCCAGGAGCGCGGCCTCGGCCGCGGTCGTCGCGCCCTCGCCGACGAAGACGTCGGCGTAGTAGAGCAGGTCGTGCATCCCGGCGGGATCGGTCGTCAGCCGGTAGGGTTCGAGGTCGGGGGGGAGGTCGACCTCGCTGGTGATGAGGACGCGCGCGCCCGCGTCCTCGAGCCGGGCGACGACCTCGCTCGGGTCGTCGAACCCGCCCTGGCCCATGTCGTGCGAGGAGTCCCAGCCGCTGAAGCGAACGATCGCGAGCTTCCGGTCGGGGTCGATCCCGTTTTCGGCGAGCACGCCGGGATCGGGCTCGTAGCGGTCGGGGTGGAGGTAGGCGAGTTCGTGGTAGCCGGGGTAGCGGACCTGCTTCGGGCCGATCTCGTCGCGGTAGCACTCTGGAGTGTAGATCGCGTCGGCAAAGGGATAGGCCAGCTTCTTGATGATCGTCGCGTGTTCGGTGTCGTAGAAGACGACGCTTCTGGCGCCGACGACCTTCGCGGCGTGGGTCGCCGCGGGACCGCCGATCGCCGTGATCACGTCCGGCCTGATCCGGAGGACGCGCGCGAGCAGGCGCGCCTCGTAGGTCGCCTGGACGGCGACGAGGGTGGGAAGCGAGTCGTACGTGCCCGCGAGCATCTCGTAGTCGATGTCGTAGCGCTCCAAGAGGTCGGCGGTGACCTCGTTTTCCCGTGCGAAGACGAACACCTCGTGGCCCCGACCCTCGAGTTCTGCGATCGCGTGTTTGAAGAAGTGGACGTGGCCCGGATGCTGGATCGTCACGACCACCTTCACGTACGGGTCACCCCGAGCGGGCGGTTGTGGGCTGCGTCGATCATTGTTCCTCCCACGAACGCGAGCACCGTCAGTACCACGGTTGCGACCGGAACGAGGAGTGCGGGCCAGATCGCGACGGAGCCGGCGATGGCGGCCCCGAGAACGCCGATGGCCGCGAGCGCCGATCCGGCGGCGCCGGCGGTCGCCGCGGCGTACAACGCGGGGACCGTGTAGCGGCCGTTCTCGAGGTAGGTCCGGGCCATTCGGTGGATGAAGCCGTAGGCGAGCGTTCCGAGGGTCGCCGGGACGAACGTTCGGTAGTCGATCGTGCTCTCCTCGTCGCCGTACTTCGCCGGCATCGCGACGTCGGCGACGCACATGCCCGCGACGTTGAGTTGGGCCAGCAGGTCGTTCGTGTAGTCGTGGTCGTCGGGGATCCGATCCAGGTCGATCGCCGCGAGCGCGCGGTGTGAGATCGCGGTGTAGCCGTTCTGTGGGTCCTGGAGGTGCCAGTAGCCAGCAGAGAGCTTCGTCAGCGCCGTCAGCAGTCGGTTGCCCAGCAGCCGGAAGGGGGGCATCTCCCGGCTGTCTTCTCCCGTTCCGAGCCGGTTTCCCTTCGTGTAGTCGGCGACGCCGCCGACGATCGGGTCCAGAAGGGCCCGCATCCGGTCGGGGTCCATCTGGCCGTCGGCGTCCATCGCGACGGTGACGTCGACCCCGTCGGCGTGGGCGTGGCGGTAGCCCGTCCGGAGGGCGCCGCCCGCCCCCTGGTTTTCGGCGTGGCGGATCGGGACGAACCGCGACCAGGCCGCCCGGCCGCCGTCGGGAACCGCGGGCGGGTCCTCTGAGACGGGGTCCTCGTCGAGTCCGTCGCGGTCGGTGACCTCCTGCCGGTCCCGGGACTCGACGAACGACGTGATCGCGTCCCAGGTGTCGTCGGTCGAGCGGTCGTCGACGACGTAGACCCGGTCGACGAATCCCGGAAGCGTCGCGAGCACGCCCTCGACGTGATCGGCCTCGTTGTACGCCGGAACGACGACGCCGATCGTGTGGCCCCGATACATCGAGCTATCGTCCCCCTCCGGTCGTCCGGCTGGCGGTCGGTTCCGTTCCTCGTTTCGAAACCGCCCGTTCCCCGCTCGCGTCCGGTCGGCTCTCGCTGGTCGTCGAAATCATGCGTGTGGTCCCCGGTGCCGCCCTCGCGGGGTCTCCGTCCGCCGTCCCCGCAGGGTCGGCCATAGTCGTTATGCCCTCTTTCCCCCGGGCGCATTATTATAAGTCGGGTAAATCGTTTCGGGCTCCGATCGCGTCCGGACGGAGCCTGCCGGGGCCGGTCGGCCGCCTCGGCCCGTCGCCGGATCGCTTAGCAAGCCGATAAGCTCGTGGTTTATCGGTGTATAATGAAGGCGGCTCCCCGTCGATCCGACACCGATCGTGGTGACAGGAGACACCGGCGGCCGAACGACAGTCGGGTCGAGCGTCGCGTGGGGGGAGTCTCCCGGCTCCGTCCCTCCCGGGAGATCCATCGGGAGGAGGTCGGGACGGCCGTGACCGCCTGGGAGATCGCCCTCGCGGGGGTTTCGTTCGCACTGATCGGTGCGTTGCTCGCGCTCCGGATCGCCGAGGCGTTCTCCGGGGACGGGCGGACGGGAGAGCCCGCCGGCGACGAGTTCGCGGGGCCGACGCCCTCTGCTCGCCCCGAGGACCCGGCGGACGCACCCGAACCGATCCCCGACGAGGACCGCGTCGTCGAACTGCTCTCCGCCCAGGGCGGCAGCCTCCGACAGCAGGCGGTCGTCGACCGCACCGACTGGTCGAAGTCGAAGGTGAGCCGACTGCTCTCGCGGATGGAAGAGCGGGGCACGATCAGGAAGGTGCCGGTCGGCCGGGAGAACGCGATCGAACTCGCGGGGGAGGAGTCGACCGGAGAATCCGAGGGAGACGACGGCTGAAGCCGCTCAGAAATCCGTGTCGTCGTCGTCCTCGACGGTCCGCTTCATCGAGTCCCGCCGGGACTTCGCGTCCCGTCCCGTCGCCTCGAGCAGGAAGTCGTTTTTCGCGTCGACGGCGTCGCCGGCGGCCTCGAGCTCGTCGGGGCCGAGTTCGGTCGGGTCGCGTTCGTGGAACTCGACGCCGAGTTTGTCCTTCTTGCCGGAGTATTCGACGGCACCGACGACGATCCGCTCGAAGACGGGGTTCTCGGGCGATTCGACCACGTGGAGGTCGCTTCCCTTGTACTCCTGGGTCGCCGAGATCGTCCCGAAGTACTCCTCGACGGTCGCCTCCATGTCGGGGATCCGCTCTTCTAGGTGTTCGCCGCGGCGCATCTTGTACTCCTTCATGGAACGAGCATCGACGGGGGTGCGTTTACGTTTTTTCATAGGGAGCGGACCCGCCGCCGGCCGGTTCGCCGACGGCTCGCTCGCCTCACTCCCGGTTGCGCTCGCCGATGTAGCCCCGCCCGCAGTCGGGACAGATGTCCCCTGGCCGGAGCGAGCCGTGGTCGCCGGGCGCGACGAACGCGCAGGTCGGACAGTAGAACTCGGTGTCAGCGGGCTCGACGGTCGGGTTCTCGCCGGGCGCGGGCGCCGACGTCGCGCTCGCGATCCCGGTCCCGGGGTCGGTGACCGCCGACCCGGATCCCGCGTCCTCGGTGGGTTCGTTCGACGTCCCCTCGACTCTCTCGGGCTCCTCGTAGGTGAGTTCCTCGCCGCCGACGCGGTCGATATCGAGGTCGGCCCAGCGTTCGCGACCGTCCTCGTCGGCGGGCGGGCCGACGTCGTCGGGGTCGGGCCACTCGCCGGGCTTTCGGCCGTCGTCCTCTAGGACCTCGCCGTCCTCGATCGGCTCGCCGGCCTCGTCGGTGGGGACGTTCCGGCCGGTGGTGGTCTCTGCCGGCTCGCTCCCGCCGGGGGTGGGCTCGGGGGCGTCCCCCGGGCCGTCCGATCGCGTGCCGCCGTCGGTGTCCGCGCCGGCGGCGTCGTCTCGCGTCTGGGAGGCCGACGCTCGGTCGGGTCCGGTCGCGTCGTCGCCACCGGGCCCTCGGACCGGATCGTCGGTCCGGCTTCCGGCGGCCCTCCCTCCCGTTCGGGGCCAGTCGCCGTCGTCCTCCTGGGGGTCGGCCCCGTTCGCGCCCGCCGAAGCGGGGTCGGGGCCTCGTCGGGCCTCTGACTCGTCCCCGTCGGGATCCTCGGATCGGGTGGTCGTCTCGCCGACCCGATCGACCTCTCTCCTGCGCTCGTCGGGCGTCAGGCTCGTGATCTCCGTGTTCTCGCTGATGATGTGTCGGTCGCCACAGCGCGCGCACTCCTCGTACGTCTGTACGGTGAGAACGACTTCGCTGCCCCGTTCCTCTCGCTCACGATCGACTTCGGGTTCCCCGTAGTCGTGTCCGAGCAGCGAACATCGCAGGACCATTGCTACACCGTAGCCGTTCACAGCGTAAAAAACGTACCGTCCCGTCTCGATACGTGCTCTCGCGCGGAGACGGCCTCACCCGAGCCCAGTGCCGCCGATCCGAACGACGAGGGGGCGCCGCGATCCACAGCCGACAGTATAAAACCCCGGGCCGGCGAACACGCCGGTAGATGAGAGCGAAGCGGGAGTACCGGGACAGACCCGAGACCCAGGTCGACGCCCTCGACGCCCTGGTCGATCGCTCCGAGAACGGGATGTCGGTGTTCGAACTCCGGGCCGCCGTCCCCGCGGAGATCGACGCCCTCGAGGCGGCGCTGTCGGCGCTGAAGGAGGACGACCTCATCACGGTCGAGCAAACGGAGGGCCGGACGGTCATCAAGCCCGCCGACCGGGTGATTCCCGAGGCACCCGAAGACGACGAGGAGTCGGTCGGAGACTGGCTTCGTCGGCGGCTTCCCTTCTGATCCCGACCGTGGGTCTCCAGCAGGATCGGAAACCCTGATACGGCCCCGCCCGCTCCGTAGGGCCATGAGCGTCATCGAATCCGTCCACGCCGATCGCGGGGCGACATTCGGCGAGCGTGCCGGCCGGCGGGTCGTCGAACACTACGGCCGGCCCGAGCGCGCCCACCGCGCGGTCCGCAACGCGGTCGGGATCTGGGAGCCGGCCTACGGCGTCGTCGTCGTGGAGGGCGACGACCGCGTCGAGTACGTCGACAACGTCGTCACCAACCGCGTGCCGGGAGAGGACGGCGAGGGCTGTTACGCGCTCGTGCTCGACCCCCAGGGCGGAATCGAGGAGGAACTCTACGTCTACAACGCGGGCGAGCGCCTCCTGCTGTTTACGGCGCCCGACCGGGCCGAACCGTTGGCCGAGGAGTGGTCGGAGAAGGTGTTCATCCAGGACGTCGAGATCCGCGTCGCGACAGAGGAGTTCGCCGTCTTCGGGATTCACGGGCCACAGGCCACCGAGAAGATCGCGAGCGTGCTCAACGGCGCGGCCTCGCCCGACAGGCGCCTCTCGTTCGTCCGCGGGCGGATGGACGACCGCGGCGTGAGCGTCGTCCGGACCGACGCGCTCGCGGGCGAGGAGAGCTACGACGTCGTCTGCGACGCGAGCGAGGCCGAGTCGGTCTACGACACGCTCGCCAACATCGGCTTGAACGCCGCACCGTTCGGCTACCGGAGCTGGGATACGCTCACGCTGGAGGCCGGCACGCCCCTGTTCGCGAACGAACTCGCCGGGCGGATCCCGAACGTGCTCGGCCTGCGCTCGGCGCTGGACTTCGAGAAGGGCTGTTACGTCGGCCAGGAGGTCGTCTCCCGCGTCGAGAACCGGGGCCAGCCCTCGCGGCGGCTCATCGGCCTCGCCGTCTCCGGCGAGGCGGTTCCCGGGTCGGGCGCCGCGGTGTTCGCCGGCGACGCCTCCGTCGGCGAGGTCACCCGCGCCGAACGGAGCCCGCTTCTGGAGACTCCGATCGCGCTCGCGGTCGTCGAGTTCGGACTGGATGACATGGCGCTCACGGTCCGGGTCGGCGGCGAGGACGTCGGCGCCGAGGTCCGGGACCTGCCGTTCGTCGAGGGCTCGGATCGATCGGGACGGATCCCCAGCTACTAACGGGGCGGTGGTTCGCTGTCGGGAGCCGGCGCCGATAGGTCGCGGCTCGTGACGGTTCGGTTTCCTCGAGTAGGGACTTATCTCGACGGACGGCGGTACTATGTGTATGGGTACCACGGATCGGTCACTGGGCGAGGAATCGTTCGCGTCGCTTTCCGGTCCCGCGCTCCGGTCGTTCGAGGAGGCGTTCGCCGGGAGCGTGATCGCTCCCTCCGACTCCGACTACGACGAGGCCCGGGGCGTCTGGAACGGCTCGATCGACCGTTACCCGGCGCTGATCGCCCGGTGTACCGGCACGAGCGACGTCGTCGAGGCGGTCGCGTTCGCGCGCGAGCAGGGGCTGCCGGTCTCCGTCCGGGGCGGCGGCCACAACGTCGCGGGCACCGCGATGGGGGACGCGAGCGTCGTCGTCGACCTCTCGGAAATGACCGGCGTGCGTGTCGATAGCGAGGCACGGACCGTCCGCGCGGCGGGCGGCGCGACGCTCGGCGACGTCGACCGCGAGACCCAGATCTTCGGGCTCGCGGCACCGCTGGGGGCGGTCTCACAGACCGGGATCGCCGGGCTGACGCTGGGCGGCGGCTACGGCCACCTCAGCCGCCAGTACGGACTCGCGCTCGACGCCCTCCGGAGCGTCGACGTCGTGACCGCCGACGGCGAGGTCCGGACGGCGAGCGACGACCGGAACGCGGACCTCTTCTGGGGACTCCGCGGGGGCGGCGGAAGTCTCGGTGTCGTCACCTCCTTCGAGTACGACCTCCACCCCGTCGGCCCCGAGGTCTACGCCTTCTTCCCGTGGTTCCGTGTCGAGGACGCCGACGCGGTGATGGCCCGCTACCGCGAGTGGATCGCCGACCCGCCCCACGAGGCGGGCGTCCTCGCGTTCGCCGCCCACGTCCCCGACGTTGAGGAGTTTCCCGAAGACCGGTGGGGAGAGCCCGCGTTCGCGATGCTTGGCTCCTATCGGGGTGACCCCGGGGACGGCGCCGAGGTGTTTGCCCCGTTGCTCGAGGCCGCACCTCCGATCGCCGATCTCAGTGGGCGGACGACGTATCTCGACCTGCAGTCGATGTTGGACGAGGACTACCCCGACGGCCGGCGCTACTACTGGTCGTCGATCTACCTCGCGGAGCTTCCCGATGGACTCCTCGAACGGATGCTCGCGGCCAACGACGCCGCTCCGTCGGCGCTCTCGACGGTCGACCTCTGGCATCTCGGCGGCGCGGTCGCGGACGTTCCCCGCGAGGCGACCGCGTTCTGGCACCGCGAGGAGCCCCACCTGCTCGCCGTCGAGGCAAACTGGGACGACCCCGCCGACGACGACGAAAACCGCCGCTGGGCCCGCGAGCTGATCGCCGACGTTCGGGACCTCCCGGCGGCGTCGGGCCGGTACGGGAACTTCCCCGGAACGAACGAGGCGCCCGCTCGGGCCGTCTACGGCGACAACTATGAGCGCCTGGTCGAGGTGAAGACGCGCTACGACCCGGAGAACCTGTTCCCGGGCAACGGGTTCATCGAGCCCCAGCCGGTAAGCGGCTGATCGGGCGCCAACCCTCCCGGTCAGCGACGTCCTGAAAGCATCGCCTTCAGGTGGTCGGTCGAGAGCAGGGAGGTTGGCCGATCCATGTGGACACCGATCTCGCCGGCAGCGGCCGCGAGCCCGGCGTGTTGGATCGGTTCGGGAAGCGAGTACGCCCGGCGCAGCCAGTGGCCGAGTTCGATCTCTCGCTCTAAATCCTCGCGCCAGGCGTGTTCGTACGCCGCGAGCGTCGTCGGCCGGTCGGGGTCGATCTCGCGGGCCGCGTGGTCGGCGCTGGTCATGCCATACAGGATTCCACCGCCGGTGAACGGCTTGGTCTGGGAAGCGGCGTCGCCGATCAGGAACCCGCGGCGGCCGGTGACTCGATCCGGAGGGCCGATCGGGATCGCACCCGAGCAGCGGTGGGAGACCGAGACGTCGTAGCCGTCGATCAGTTCCTCGAACTGCTTTCCGACGTGCACCCCCGGAGGTGCCGCGAGGCCGTACTCGACGCCCGCCTCCCCCCTGGGGATGCGCCACGCGAAGAAACGGGGCGCGGTGAGGTGGACGTCCACGAAGTCGCCGGGGTCGTCCTCCTCG
Organism: Saliphagus sp. LR7; assembly: GCF_003344565.1. Taxonomy (NCBI): domain Archaea; kingdom Methanobacteriati; phylum Methanobacteriota; class Halobacteria; order Halobacteriales; family Natrialbaceae; genus Saliphagus; species Saliphagus sp. LR7. The sequence goes on from NZ_QPND01000002.1 coordinate 360,968, forward strand.
GAGAAGGCGAGCACGCCGTGGAGGAGTTCGCCCGGTTCCGGCAGCGAGAGGGCGTCACGGACCCGCGAGCGGGGGCCGTCACAGCCCGCGACCATCTTCGCCTCGAACTCGTGGATCTCCCCCCCGCTCTTGGCGACGACCTCGACGCGGTCGTGGTGTTCGTAGAGCTCGGTGACGGTGTGGCCCTCCCGGACGTCCGCACCGGCCTCGCGGGCGAGCTCTGCGAGGTGGCGGTCCAGTCCCACCCGGTCGATGACGTTCGAGACGACCTCGTCCTTGTAGAACGGATACGAATCGCGGCCGCTCCCGTCGTGGGGGCCGCCGACGTGAAAGCGTGCGCCCCGGACCTGGTTCTGGAGGAGGTCCTCGCGTGCGCCCTCGCCCGTATAGTTCCAGACGTCGGAGCTGACGTGGCCCGAACACGCCAGGGGCTCGCCGATCTCTCCCTGTTCCAGCGCGAGGACGTCGTGGCCCGCCTCGGCGGCCCGACGCGAAAAACGCGCCCCGGCGGGGCCGACGCCGACGACGACGAAGTCGTACATATCCCTCCCGTCGAACGCGGGCGGTAAAGAACTTCTCCGTTCGCGCTCAGAGGTCGCCGTTGACGATATCGGCGACCCGCCCGCGGTCGAACAGCTCCCCGTCGACGCCGTAGACCTGGCTCGCGGCCCGCTCGGTGAGCACGAGGTTCGTGATCGGGCCCTGGTAGAGCGGCCCGCCGCGGTAGACGTCGCCGTTCTCGACGGCTGTGAGATCGCTCGCGACGTTGTGGCCCTCCATGTAGGCGAGGACGGTCTCCTCGAACTCCTCGGCCGTTTTGGCCTCGTTGCCCCGGATCAGGAGGACGTCGGGATCGATCTCGAGCAGGAGTTCGTAGTCGATCGCCGACCGACCGGCGTGGAAGTCCTCGACGTCGGTCGTCGCGAAGGCGTCCTCGACGCCCAGGTCGCGCCACTGCTTGAAGCTCGTCCCCTCGTCGATGAGGTACGGCGAGAACTCCTCGGGCGCCTCCGCGGGCTGGGGCCACATGATCGCGACCGACGGGCGCTCCTCCTCTCCGGGGACGACGTCCTCCAGGTTCGTCTGGAACTCCTCGTGAAGTTCCACGAACGCCTCGTAGCGTTCTTCCTCCTGAAACAGCTCGGCGAGCTTTCCGAACGCCTCGTACAGCGTGAGGTACTCGTAGTCGTGCCACTCGTAGCCCCGTGAGAAGATGCTGTTGCCGAAGAAGGGCGTCCCCGCGGACTCGATCTGCTCGATGTCGCCGTCCTCCCAGTTGTCGCTTCGCCCGACGGGGAAGTTCGGGTCCATCACGAAGACGTCGACGTCCTCGCCCAGCGCCAGGAACTCCTCGGGATCGAGTTCGCCCTCCCACAGCGAGGTCATCCCGCTCTTGTCGACCTCCACGCCGGGGATCTCGTCGTAGAGCTGGGTGTGATACCGGTTGGCGAGATAGACCGCTTCGGGGGGCTCCTGTCCCAGCGCGATCCCCATGTCGGCCCAGCTCCCGTTGTTGGCCGCCCACGTTTCGGGCACGGCGTCGAACTCGACGGTGCCGACGGGCTCCATCGTCACCGAGTAGCTCTCGCCGTCGGCGTCGTCGCTCTCGTTGCCGTCGGTCTCGTTGTCCCCCTCGCTCTCGTTTCCGTCGCCGCCGGTTTCGTTCCCGCCGCTTTCGTTTCCGTCGTCGGTCCCGTTCTCCCTGTCGGCGCCTCCACTCTCGTTGGCCTCGGATTCGACCTCGGTTTCCGTTCCGGTCTCGTCGTCTCCGTCCCCGGATTCAGTGTCGTTCTCCTCAGCTCCGCCGTCTCCGTTCCCATTTCCGTTTCCGTTGCCGTTCCCGCCGTCGTCGCCCAGACAGCCGGCGATCGTTCCGATCCCGGCGGCCGCGACGCCGGTTCTCAACAGGTCTCGTCGGCTCGGTTCGCGTCCCATGATTTTAGGCCAACCTAAAATAATAAAAGCGTTCCGAAAGTCCGCGCGCTCGCCGAGCGATCACCGGGTGCGGTTTCCGAGCGCGCGCTTGGGGTTGATCTGGAGTTCGGGCTCGTACTGGACCGTGGCCTCGACGCCGAAGACATCCGCAAGCAACTGCTCGGTGACGATCTCCTCAGGGGGCCCCCAGTCGTACGGTTCGCCCTCGTAGAGGGCGATGAGGTTATCCGCGAACCGTGCGGCCTGGGAGACGTCGTGGAGCACGATCGCGACCGTCACGTCCCGGCGCTCGTTCAGTTCGCGGATCGTCTCGAGGACCCGGAACTGGTGGTGGAGGTCGAGAAACGTGGTGGGTTCGTCGAGCAGGAGGATGTCGGTGTCCTGGGCCAACACCATCGCGATCCAGGCGAGCTGTTTCTGGCCGCCCGAGAGCTGTCCCAGCTCCGTGGTCCGGAGGTCGTCGATCCCCGCGAGCTCGATCGCCCGGTCGATGGCCTCGCGATCCGTCTCGGTGAGCCCGTCGAAGAACCCCCGGTGGGGATAACGGCCGTGGGCGACGAGGTCCTCGACGGTCACGTCCCCCACCGACTCGTTTTCCTGCGAGAGCAGTCCGAGCTCGCGGGCGATCTCCTTGGGTCCGAACGACCGCAGATCCTCACCCCGCAGGCGGACGACCCCCGCCGCGGGCTCCAGGTGGCTCGCTAAGGCCTTCAGGAGCGTACTCTTCCCGCTGCCGTTGGGCCCGACGAGGGCGGTGATCTCGCCTTCGGGGACGTCCACCCGGCCACACTCGACGACCGTCCCGTCGGCGGTCGGGTAGGTCAACTCGAGGGTGTCGCCGGCGAGGGCGCTCGCGGCGTCCTCGGTGGCGTCGGGCGTCTGTCCCTCGTCGGGAATCGAGCCCTCGGTCGACTCCGAGTCGTCCGATCGGTTCGTGTCGGTCGATCGTGGTGGTGTCACGCGTTCGTTCCCGGCCATCAGAGCTCACCCATCGAGCGCTGTCTGCGCATCAGATAGAGGAAGTAGGGGCCGCCGACGAGCCCGGTGACGACGCCGACGGGGAGCTGGGTGCCCCCGAGCGCGAGGCGCGCACCGACGTCGGCGACGACCATCAGCGCCGGGCCCGCGAACAGACAGCCGATCATCAGCGGCCGGTAGTCGCTGCCGACGACGTTGCGGACGATGTGGGGGACGACGAGCCCGAAGAAGCTGACGACGCCCGCGACCGAGATCGCGACGCTGGCCGCGAGGATGGCGACCGCCGAGAGGCCAAAGCGGATGGTCTCGACGCGCATCCCGAGCGACCGGGCCGTCCGCTCGCCCAGCAGGAGGACGTTGAGCTGGCGCGCGCCCGCGAGCGCGGCGACGATCGCCACGACCGCCGGGATCGCGGCCATCCGGACCTCGCTCCAGCCGGTGCCGGTCAGCGAGCCGGTGAGCCACGAGATCGCCGTCTGGACGACGCCCAGGTCGTCGGCGAAGAAGAACAGCCCCTGCTGGAGCGACTGGAACACCATGTTGACGATGACGCCCGCGAGGACGAGCCGGACGGGGCTGGTCCCTCCCTTCCAGGCGATGACGTAGACGATCAGGAAGGCGACGGTTCCGCCGGCGGTGGCAATAAAGGGGAGGAAGGTCGTGAGCCCGCTGAAGACCACCAGCGTCGCGAGCACGGCGAAGCCGGCTCCGGAACTCACGCCGAGGACGAACGGGCTCGCGAGCTCGTTTCTCGTGACGCCCTGGAAGATCGCCCCCGAGATCGCGAGCGTCGCACCGGTGATGATCGCGACGAACACGCGCGGGAGCCGGATCTCCCAGACGACCAGGCTGTTCGAGCCCATCTCGGGGAGCTCCTCGCCCAGGAGGAACGCCCGCCAGGCGTCGCCGTCGAAGAGGACTGCCGGATCGACCACTGCCTCCCAGGCCTCGAGGAGCGTCATCGAGTACGACCCGAAGCTCACCTGGACGAGCCCGGCGACGACGGTGATCGCCGCGCTGGCCGCACAGAACGCCACGAGCGTCGGCGTCACCCACCCATCGCGCTGGCGGGTGGGATGGCCGCCGGCCGTCTGCGATTCCGCCATTCGCGTTTAGGAATGCCTAAAAAACGTATAGGCGTTACGGTCTCTTCTCGGCCCGCCCGGACGGCCGTTTCCGTTCGCCTGCCGTCCGGTCACCGGTAGCGCGAACGGACCGCGGCTCCCCCGCCGGGAGACCGCCCGAACTCCCTCACCGAGCGCCGATGTCGGGATCCGCGGCCGCGGCGCTCGAAGCGAGGAGGAAGCCGACGACGCCGACGTAGACGACGACGAACTCGAGGCTGGCGTCGCCCGCGGCGTACCGGCGTTCGAGCGCGGCGGACGCGATGCAGGCCCCGAACAGCCCGATCGCGTAGCCGAGTCGGTCCGAACGCCGATCGAACGCGGGGAACTCGCGCGCGAGCAGTCGTCGGTACCGGACGACGAAGTAGCCCAAGCCGGCGTAGAGCGCGGTCGCGGCGGCGACCAGGAGCCAGTTCGACGCGAACGCGAGATACAGCACCCCGCCGACGACCGCCCCGATGGCGAGTCCGGCGATGACGGCCTTCTCCATACCCGGACCTACAGAACGAGTGACAATAGTCTTGTGAAACCTGCACGAACCGCTCCGACCGTCGTTCCCCGGTCGAACGCCACTCTCGAGGCCGCTACTCGTCGTCCGGCGCCCCTTCCTCGAGGAGGCTCCAGAACCGATCGACGTCGCCCTCGAACCGATCGAGCAGGGCGCGGACGTCCCGGCGGTTGCCGTCGGTCACCTTCACGTGGACCATCCCCTCGCCGGGCTGGCCGTAGACGACGCTTGCGCCCTCCGGGACGGCGACGATCGCCGGCAGCGCCGCGAGGTCCTCCTCGCCCTCGACGAGGACGGTGGTCGGCTCGTCCTCGGCGAGTCCCTCCAGGAGCGCCTCGACGACGGCCCGCGAGATCGTCGTGGGCGGGTTGACGACCTCGACGGTCGTCGCCTCGGTGACGGTCTCGCGGACCTCCTCGTCGACCGCCGACCGCTCGGTCCGCTCGTCGACGAAAGCGACCTCCGGCGGACGGCCGGCCCGCAGGAAGTGGTAGGTGACGACGTCGCCGACGGCGACGAGAGGGCCGTCGACGTCCGCGAGGAGCCGGGCGGCGTCGGTCTCGATCGGCCCCATCGGCTCCTTGAGTTCGCGGCGGAGCTCGTCCGGCAGAACCAGTAACTGGTCGGCGTCAGTCGGCTCCGCGGTCGGCTCCGGATCGTCGCGACTCACGGCTCGGCCCCGTCAGCGGACCTTGAGCGCGTAGGCGCCCGGCTCGTCGACCTGCATCTCGCGGGCGATCTCGCTCGATTCTGGGTGGGCGATCACGACGTAGCCCGCCCAGTCTTCGGTCAGCGACGAGGAGCCACAGGACGTACAGGTCGCGACGTCGGCGTCGTTCACCCGGTGGCACTCCCGGCAGACGAGGCGATCGGATGCCACGACTACTCACCCGCCGTGGCTTCGCGCTTCTCTCTGTCCTCCTCGAGCCAGCCGTGTTTCCCGAGGCCGGGCTGTTTGGCGGTGAGGCCGATCTTCGAGTCCCGGGGGTTGCGCTCGTCGATCGACTTGGTGACGATCCGGGTGCGGACGGCGTCGTCCACGCCCAACGTCCGGTTGGACTCGTTGGAGGCCAGTTGCTGGTTCTCCCGGTCGTAGGCGAGGTACTCGTCGGAGATCTGTGAGACGTGGAGCAGGCCGTCGACGGGGCCGATCCCGACGAAGGCACCGAACTCGACGACCTCGACGACGGTGCCGTCGACGACCTCCTGCATCTGGGGGTCGAAGGTGACCGCGTCGAACTCCGCCTCGTAGTAGACGCCCGGACGGTTCGGCAGGACCGTCCCCTCACCGATGTCGTGGACCTCGGTGACGGAGACGACGCTTCCCACCTCCTCGTCCATCCGCCCTTCGAGTTTCTCCTGGAGCAGTCGCTTCACGAGCATCGGCGAGACGTCGCCGAGCGCCCGGGGGGGCACTTCTATCGTATCAGTCAATCTAACCCGTTTGTACATCTATGGTCGAGTGATCGCTAACTTGTTTCTCCCGCGTAATGCAAGTACCGGTACGTTCTCGTCGAGCACGCGATCGCGAAGCGCCCGGTCGGCCGTCGCCACGTACTCCACGTCACCCTCGCGGGCGAGTTCGACCAGGGCGTCGTCGGCGTACTCGGCGTCGGTTTCGACGGGCCGACACCGCTCTTCCGCCAGCGTCCGGCCGACCGAGGCCGCCCTCCCCTCGGTACCCCTGCCCGCCGAGAGCTCCTCGAGTTCCGCGAGCACGGACCGGGGAACGACGGGCTCGACGGCGTCGAGCAGCCGCTCTACCTCCTCGAAGACCCGCACGTCGGCTTCGACCGGTAACATGAGTGCGCTCGTGTCCATCGCGATACGTGCCACGGGGTCAGTCGGTGAGCGTGCCGACGCCGATCAGCCGCCAGCGCGCGCCGATCCGGCGGTTGATCGCGATCTTCGCGCCGGGTTCGGCACAGACGGGACGTTTGAGCCGCACCTCACACTCGTCGTCGCGGGCGCTCGAGACGGCGCCGACGGTCGTCGCCGTCCCGACGGTCATCATCAGGGGCTCGCCCGTCGAGATCTCCTCGACGTCGGTCTCGCCCTCGACGTTGCCCACGATCCGCTCTAAGAGATCGACCTCCATCGTGAACGACTCCCAGGTCGGTGGCAACGAACCAGGCGGGCCCGCGAGCCGACCCGCGAGGGCGTCGCCCTTGGTGAGCGCGGGGTCGAGCCCGGTGCCGACCCCCAACAACCCGCCGGGGGTCGCGACGTCGACTCCCTCCCCGCCGGCCTGTAGCGACCGAACCGTCGTCTCGATCGGGACGTACTCTGACTGGCCGCCCTCCTCGACCTCCCGGCCGGGGCGAACCTCGAGTTCGTCGTCGACCTCGAGTTGGCCCTCGACGAGGCTGCCGCCGAGGACCCCCCCTGCGAGGTCCTCCCAGGCCGTCCCGGGTTTGTTGATGTCGAAGCTGCGGGCGACGTGGAGCCGGGGGTCGGCGTCGGGGTCCCGGTCGGGCGTCGGGATCTCCGCTTCGATCGCGCCGATCAGGAGGTCGATGTTGACCTCCTGGCCGGCCGAGATCGGAACCACTGGAGCGTCCTCGGCGACGGTGCCCGCGACGAACTCCTGGATCTCCTCGAAGTTCCGGCGTGCGGTGTCGCCATCGACCAGGTCGACTTTGTTCTGGGCGATGACGATGTTATCGATCCCGATGATGTCCAGGGCCATCAGGTGTTCTTCGGTCTGGGGCTGGGGAACGGGCTCATTGGCCGAGACGACGAGGACGGCACCGTCCATCAGCGCCGCACCAGACAGCATCGTCGCCATCAGGGTCTCGTGACCCGGGGCGTCGACGAACGACACGGTCCGGACGGGCTCGCTTGCCGAGCCGTCCGGACACTCCTCCTCGACGGTGAAACACTCGGGTTCGTCGACCCCGGGACAGCGACGGAACGTCGCGTCCGCGTAGCCGAGCCGGATGGAGATGCCGCGTTTCATCTCCTCGGAGTGCTGGTCGGTCCACGAGCCGGACAACGCCTGTACCAGCGTCGTCTTGCCGTGGTCTACGTGGCCGACGAGCCCGATGTTCACCTCCGGTTGTCGATTTCCTTCCATGAGACGGGAATAATCGTAGCTACAGCTTCCGCGCTGCGATTGATAAACCTACTGTTCCGGGGGCGCAGGGACGATACCCGTTCACTCGCCGACGACGGCGCCGGCCGTGGTATCTCCGGCGTTCTCGTTCGGGTAGAGTTCGACCCTGCCTCCACGCCCGTGTACAGATCGGAATTCTTACACAAAGCTGCTTCAGGGAACCTTTTAGGATACTGCCGTCGATCGATCGCGTATGAGCGGATCGGACGCCTCGACCTCGGACGGCCGCGAGGAGAGGTCCCTCCTCGAGTGTACCGACTGTCTGGCGCCCGCCGACGCCTTCGCCCTGATTGGCGACGATACCCGGCTGGCGATTCTGGAGGCGCTGTGGCTCGCCGACGAACGCCCGGTTCCCTTCTCGGAGCTCCGCCGGGTCGTCGGGACCGAGGACTCGGCGCAGTTCAACTACCACCTCCAGCGGCTGGTCGGCCACTTCGTCCGCAAGACGGAGGAGGGGTACGCGTTCAAACACGCCGGCGAGAAGGTCGTCCGGTCGGTGATCGCGGGCTCGTTCAACGAACATCCCACGGTCGAGCCCTTCGGCGTCGAGGGAACCTGCTTCGCCTGCGAGGGCGCCCTCGAGGCGCGCTACGAGGACGAACGGCTCGCGATCGTCTGCCGGGCCTGCGGAGAGGGCCACGGCGAGTACTCGTTCCCGCCGGGCGGGCTCACCGACCGGACGCCCGCCGAGGTCGCGGCGGCCTTCGACCAGCGGGTGCGCCACCTCCACTGTCTGGCCGCCGACGGCGTCTGCCCGGAGTGTGCCGGCAGGATGCATACCAGTCTGGTCGAGGACGGGGAGTGCTGTCTCGGTGTTTCGGTCCGGGTCGACCACGAGTGTCGACAGTGTGGCCACAGCCTCTGTTCGGCCGCGGGTCTGCGCCTGCTCGACCATCCCGAGGTCGTCGGCTTCCACCGCGACCGGGGCGTCTCCGTTGCCGACCGGTCCTACTGGACGCTCCCGTGGTGTGTCTCGGACGAATACACGCGGGTCCGGGCGGAAGACCCCGTCCGGCTCGAGCTCTCGATCCCCCTCGCGGGCGACGAACTGCGGGCGACTCTCGACGACGAGCTCGCAGTCGTCGGAACCGAGATCGAAACCGGATAACCCGATCCACGTAATCGCCGAACCCGCGGGCTTTTCTCGCCCGGTCACCTCTCTCCCCCGTGCGCGAGTTCGACTTCGAACTTCGCCTCTGTGCCCACCTTGAGGGCGAGACCGACGGGATCGTCGCCCGTCAGCTCGGGGGCAGCGTCGCCGACCCCGGCGGCCGGGTCGTCGACTGTGTCGTCGTCTCCCCCGGCGCAGAGTTCGCGGAGCGCGTCGCGATCACCGGGGAGGCGATTCCCGACGCCGCCATCGACTCCGATGTCGGAACGGGTCGGGCGCGCTACTGGAAGGACGCGTTCGACTGTCATCCCGAGCGGGCCCGCCGGGCGACCGAGCGGGCCTGCGAGGTCGGGTTCTTCGAACGCGAGCGCCGCGGCGGCCGGGACTACGTCCGCCGGACCGCCCGCTACCCCGACTGGTACGGCGAGCTCGTCGGAATCGAGAACAAACCCGATCTGGACCGGCCGGGCGACCTCGAGGGCCAACTGCGGACCGACGTCGCCCTCGGTCTCTTCGACCGGGTGATCCTCGCCACGGAGAGCTACGTCACGCGCGCACACTTGAACCGACTGCCCGATCAGGTCGGCGTCTGGCGCTTCTCGGAAAATACCTTGGAGGTCGTCCGCGAGCCGACCGCCCTCGAGCCGGGCGAGCCGGGGGTCGAACCGCTCGCGGAGCGTCCCGGCCGGACCGACGTCGCCGTCGTTTCCCCGGAGCGGAAGGCCCGGAAGCGGAGACGGATCGCCGAGCGCGCCTACGGGAAGGGGTGGCGGACGTACGACCTCCCGGCGTGCGACGCCTGCGATCCCGACGGCGCCGACGCGGCGGCGACGGTGCCCTACTGCCGCTGGAAGGGACGGATCGTCGAGCCCGCAAGCGAGTGCGGTTCGGAGTGTCCGGGCTACGAGCCGGTCGCGGCCGAGGCGGGTCTCGAAGCGGACCTCGAGGCCGAACGCGAGCGACGAACCCCGTGGGTCGCCGATCCCGCGGGGCCGCGCCGGCAGTCGGGGCTCGATCGGTGGTAGCTAGTGGGCGGAGAGGGTGTCATAGAACTCTTCACACACCCCGGCAACAGCCGGTGAAGCAGCCACTTGTGAAGTAGATATGTTCGCCGCTTTTCGGAACCAGTGGTAGAAGACCTCTCAACCGGTAGTAGAAAACCATGCCAACCGTTCTATGACACCCTCAATCCACCTTGTGGTCCGAATCACACCTTAGCATGTAATTGTAGGATAGTCACAAAAATAAGCGGGAAAATAAAACCTATCAGAAACGGGGCGAATCTAAGGCCTAAAGAGTGAAATATCATCCAATAGAAACTACCGAAGAAAAATATATAAAACATCAAGGATATTGTTGCGACAATTGGAAATCCGTTTCTATAGAATAGTACTGTGAATCCAGAAATTCCGATCGCGATTAATAACGTTGCTCCCATCTCGATACCAATCACTAGTGATTCGATAACATCGAACGGGGGTGTATAGTCTGCCAAATAAAATGCAAACAGAGCCATTGAAGCTGTAATCACAGTCGAAAATAGGATAATAAATCCTAATTTGAGGACTCTCTTATGGTGATCTGGAAGTTCCTGCCACCCTTTAGTGAATTGAATAGGGGCTAGCGTACGTATAGATTCCATATATGATTAGATTCTTCACAGCACACAAAAGTTTCATCCTCCCTCTCGATCGGACCCGTATCGACACGATTTTTGATGGTGTCATCGTTCCTGTTATTTGTCTTTCTCATTAGTCCCGATTTCGAAAATCCATACGATCTCTTTGGGATTGCCACAGTGGTCTTTGCAATCCTTTCCTCAGTAGCCGCCTTAATTATTGAACGCAGGACGTCGTTGTTAGACCTACCCCCTGTACCGAGCACGAGATTCAGTCAGGAATCGGCTGCATTGAAGAGCAAAAGTTGCTCACTGAAGGTGCAAATAGTTCACCGTCCAAACACTTATGCTCTTGTTGCCCGATACTTCGTGTATGGATACCAAACGACTCGGTGCGATATCAGGGCTTTTCGGGATTCTCGTCTGGATTGTTCAATTCATCCCGGAAGCGATCTTTAATCATTGGACTGGTTCCTCCGGCATCCCGGAAGGGCTACCGGTGATTGGATCAGCAGGTGCGTCGGCAACTGTGTATACTCAAGTTTCAGAAGCGCTCGGACCACTTGGGACACTACTCATTGCAATCGGATTTGGGTATTATATCGGACGCCGAATCGTCGTCGCTCGTGAATATCATCGGTTTCTTGTCACTATCGCGATCGGAAGCTCTCTGGGCATCGGCCTCGTACTCGGAGGAGCCTTCATTCTCCCCAATCCAACGACTGTGACTTTTGTCGTGGCGTCAGCTCTGTTTTTCGATGCGGTGGTTAACGTTGTTCTTGTTCTTACGGTTGGAGCGTTCGCGGGCGCAATGATTGTCCATTTGCAGGCCTTTGATCCGAGTTCCCCTGGCTCGACAAAAACTGATACACCCTCTCCACCACCTGCGGAAGATGAGTCCTCTACTGATCAGTCGGATATCCGATCCCAACGTACACACTACATCGAATAACCCTCTTCGAGCTATCGCTACTCTCTACTGAGAACGAGATTCACTTGTAGTGGAAGTAAATCAAGTTACTTGTGAACTCTTCTATGATTCCCTATGCTACAGCTCGTAGACCTCGCCGTCGACCGCCAGGGGCTCCTCGAAGGCGTCCTCGGCGGGGTAGTAGTGGGCGAGGTGGACCAGCCGCGTCCTCGTGGCTCCGAGCTCGTCGGCGAGCTCGAGGGCGCCCTCCCGGGTCATGTGTTTCGTCCCGAAGGTTCGAGGGGTCCCTGCAGAGTTCTCGTGGCGCCCGCCCGCGGGGTGACCGGCACAGACGCTCGCGGGGACGATGGCGTCGGCCAGCAGGAGGTCGGCGCCGGCGAGGGCCTCGCGCGAGGGCTCGGGGATCGCGTAGCTCGTATCGCCCGTGAGCGAGAGCTTGGACCCGGTCTCGGGGTCGGAGACGACCAGTCCATAACAGACCATCGGCGGGTGATCGACCGGGAGGAGCGTCACGTCGAACCCACAGATCCGGATCGACTCGAGAGGTGTGACGGGGTGGACTGTAATCTGATCGAGGTAGTGGTAGTCGCTCGCGACGGTTTCGGCGACGCTCTCGCCGGTCGCGGGATCGGTTTCGTTCGCGGCGTAGACGTCCAAGGAGTCGAGCACCCGGAAGACGTTGCCCAACCCGTCGAGGTGGTCGAAGTGGACGTGGGTGATGACGGCGGCGTCGGGAAGGGAGGCCTCTTCCCGGAGGAACTGCTGGCGGAAGTCGGGGCTCGCGTCGATCAACAGCGTCTCGCCGGTTCGCTCGTTCTCGACGTGGACGGAAAATCGGGTGCGTTCGACGCCCCGACGGCGGGCCTCGCGGCAGGTCCCACAGTCACAGCCGACCGTCGGCGTTCCCGTCGTGTCGCCGGTGCCAAGCAGCGTGACCCGCATTCACTCGAACGTCGTCGGTCGGCACAATAGGTGCTCCGTTCGCGATCGACGGCCGGGGCCGCCGTCAGTAGGGAGCGTTAAGTATCGCCACCCCGCACGTGGTCGTATGAGCCTGGGACAGCGCGTCTCGAGCGACCACCAGCTCGCGCGGCTCCTCCAGATCGGGGTCGTGCTAGAGGAGGTCGTCGAGTCGCGTGCCGCCCACCACATCGACTCCCTTCCCCCGGAGGACCGCGACGCGGTCGACCGGGACGTCCGGGAGCTGCTCGCCGACGCCACCGAGGAGTCCGCCGACCATCGGGACCGCCTCGAGGCGCTGATCGCGGATCTGGAGGCCGACACCGTCGCCTACGAGGAGATCAACGCCCTGGTGGATGCCCGTTACGGCCCGCCGGAAGACACCGACGGCGTCCTCTACGACCAGCTCTGTAACGAGGAGACCGCCTACAAGTTTTACGACGACCTGATCGAGGCGGTCGAGGCCTCTGAGGCGACGTTCGCCGTCGATCGTGCCCGCCTCCTCGGGACCCTCCGGGAGATCCGCGAGGAGGAACGCGAGGGCGTCGAGGAGGTCACCGAAGTTATGGAGCGCAGAGCATGATTGGGGTCGGGGCGAACGGGGCCAGCGACCGAGGGGACCGGATCTCCGATCGACCGCGGACGAGCGAGGGCCAGACATGAACACGGCAGACCAGTACCTGAAGGCGGTCTATCTCGCACAGCGACTCGAGGACGGGCCGGCCTCGACGGGCACCTTAGCGGAGATGCTTGAGGTCAGCCCCGCGAGCGTCAACGAGATGGTCGGCAAGCTTGAACAACGAGAGCTCGTCGAACACGAGAAGTACAAGGGGACACAGCTCACCGACGAGGGGCTCGACCGCGCCCACCATGCCCTCCAGACTTACTGCATCATCGAGCGCTTCCTCTCGAACGTCCTTGAGGTCGAGGCGTTCCGGGAGGAAGCCCGCGCCTTAGAGAGTGTGATCGACGACACGGTCGCAGAGCGGCTCGATACGATTATCGACCGCCGCGAGGAGTGTCCAGACTGCTTCGACGCCGACATGGACTGCTGTGAGTTTCTTGAGCCCGAAGCGAGCGGGAACGCAGATTAACCTGCTACGGTATAGGTCGGCGTCTGAGGGAAAGAGCAACACTATTGTGCGCCGATCGGCTATCACGCGATAGCCCGGGCCGATCCGCCCGGTCGCAGTCCCGTGGTGTAGCGGCCAATCATAACGGCCTTTGGACGCGTTCGGCTCGTCCGGCGCGGGAGACAGCCGTTGACGGCGGTTCGAATCCGCCCGGGACTATACTAAAGATCGACATAATCCTCAGTCCATTAGCAGTCGTGACGGGGAAGAAGAATCTATTGGTATACGGTTCATATTGCGGTTTTGCAGGGTGTTCGGCGTAAACTCCACGCCACCGGCCTACGAGCCCGATTGCCCAGAGTGCGGGGAGATCCTTCTTGAATACTGACGCCTCGATTACAACCGGAGTCGCTGGGAGTGTCGGTACTGTCGGCGGATCTTCGCCGTTCACGAGGTGCTTCGCGCAAGCGCCGAGACACTCCGAGAAGCCACTGACGAGCAGTGGGCCGACGCGATTGAGGACTCACGATTCATCCTCAGCGACAGTCTCGATCCAGCTGATGTCGCTGCGGAGTTCGACGATGTCCTATGTGAGACGATGGCCAATCTCTGTCGAGAAGCCGTTCTGCAAGTCAAACGGGATCGGCCCGGACCGATCTTCCAAGACTTCCGTGCGGCCCTGGACGCACTCGACGCTGACGACGAAGACAACGAGGAATATGCACTGTCGGCCGGGGATTTCCTCGAAACAATGCTAGACGATGTGGATGGGGTGAACGGCAATACTGATTCTCACCGTGACGAGCGTGATGGGAAGACGGCTTCGTCCCCGTCGACGAACAGCCAGTCTTCGCTATCGAGTGCTGATACGGATTTTCTAGTCGAGCCGGCCCCACTTGCGATGGATCGCGACGCGCTCGAGGATGAAGTGCCAACCGTGAACGAATCGCGGCCCTCGAAGCGTATGTCGAGCTGCTTCAGGAAGTTGCAAACCGCTACGTCGCGATTTTGTGCGGTGCACTTCGGGAACTCCTCGGTGGTGACGTCGTCGATGACGTGCCCGATCTTCCTGAAGCCGCTCAACAGTTTCGAGCTGACCACGAACGCGCAGATCGTGCCGTGCGCGAAGGAGCCGTTTCGGACGGCGAGGAAGAGGTCACGTGAAGTCATCTCACTTGATGAAGAGAGAGGGTGCGAGAAAGTCTGGTCCTGCACCTACAGGGCGATCACGAAAATCAATCGTTAGAATCGTCCCAGAAGCCGCCCAGGCCGACCTCTTCGCGGGTCTCCTCGAGGAAGTCCGCCACCTTACGCAAATCATCCACCAAGAGGTCCTGGTTCTCCTCGAGCGTGTCCACGCGCTCCTCGAGCTCCACTACCTGGGCCTCTGGATCACCGTCGACGTCGCCGCTCCCGGACTGCCCTTTGACCTGCTGTTCGAGCGAGCCGATCCGACCCTCGAGACGGTCGAAGCGCTTGCGGACTGTGCGCTCTTCTGGGAGCGACATTCCGTAGTCTTCTTGAGCCGCCGTGAGGACCTCACCATCTCTATCAGTAATCCGATACTTGAACCCCTCCCGCGGGAGTGGATGGCTCCCGTCTCCACGCCCCTCGTCTATCTTCTCGACGAGGCCGGCGCCGATCATCTTCTGGTAGTGCTGGTTCACAATCTGAGCGTACAAGCCTTCGACCGCGCCAGTCACCTCGGGAGTCCGTGCTTCGCCGTCCAGGTTCCGGAGCGCCGCGAGTGATTTGTACTGTTTTTGTGTTAGGTCGCGGGCAATCTCCCACGGCTCATCGGTCTCGTCCATGCATCCTATCCCACCCGTTGAATCAAAAATCTTTACTGGAATTTTACTTCCAAATTGAGTTACCGACAGTATCTAGCCCGGTAAACCCCCCACGTCGGGAACTGCGTGGATGGGCCCAGGAGCACCAGCCAGAACGACTGTCAGATGTGATAGGGGAAGAGGGGAATCCCACCGAACTATGAGAGAGAAATCATGAGCACTGCGGCGCGAAGCCACCACCAACGAAGTGGCCAGCAGCGACACTGAGTGAGAACTGAGTTCCTCGGGGAAGAGGGTAACTGAGCGTGCTCAAGCAGTGTGCAAAAACCTCCGAGAACAGCGGAAACAGTGGTGTGTGAACCAGCCCGATCTGACTATCAACTATCATAGAGCTGAGCTATCAGGCCACGCTGAGAACAGCGATACTTACCTCTCAAACCGAGTGCTGAACACCGGATTTCAGATGATCTTCAGCAGTCCAGGGCGACCTCCCAGAGCGCCCAACCAGGGGTTGGCCCTGACTACAGCAGGGTTGACTATCCACTGAGCGAGCGTGGAGCGAAGCGAAGCGCGAGCGTCAGTCGGGAGCCATAGAGGGTCGGAGTCAGCGGGGGGCCGGTCGGTAGGGAGAGCGGTCGGTCGGCAGGTGCTGCGGTCGACTACAAGGCCTCGTGTGGGCCGACACACCGTTCCGATGATTTGTGCATTGAACTGATCAGTAGCCTACGAGTAACGCCCACAAAGCCGGGCGATGGAGGGAATAGATATGACGAGTTACAGATTCCGAGTGTGGGTAATTCCGAACCTGCCGGTAGAGCTCGAGCCAGAAACCGATGTCTGGAGAGATATCGAAGTCGATGGCTCGCATACCTTAGCGGACTTCCACGACGGTATCTTTGGGGGGCTCTGTTGAATCACCACCCGTTTCCGGTATCCATACGACTTTCTCGCCTCAGGCTTCCGTATTTGCGGATGTCCAGCGAAAAGACACTCCGCGAACTGGCCGACGAAAATGGCGTGACGATCGGGGCAGGCATTCCCGCTCGGTCGTTCAGACAGTATCCCGACGATCCGACGCTCGCACAGACGCTCAAGCGGGAGTTCAACGCGGTTACGACAGCGAACGCGCTGAAGATGGGGCCGTTGCGCCCCGCACGCAAGGTCTACGATTTCGATGATGCCGACGCGATCGTGAACTTCGGTGTCAAGAACGGCATGACTGTCCGGGGACACACGTTGCTCTGGCACAAGCAGACTCCGGAGTGGTTTCTCGCTTGGGACTACACCGACGACCAGTTAGAAACATTTGTCCGGGATCATATCCACACGGTGGCCGGCCGCTATCACGACAAGGTGGACGTCTGGGACGTCGTGAACGAAGCGGTGGCCGACGACGGATCGATGCGCGAGACGGTGTGGTACGAGGCGATGGGCGAAGCGTATCTCGACAAGGCCTTCGAGTGGGCAAACGACGTCGCGCCGAACGCCGCTCTCTATTACAACGATTACGAAATCGCCTCGGACAACGACAAGGCCGACGCTGTATACGACCTCCTGGAACGCCTGCTCGACCGTGGCGTACCGATCGACGGCGTCGGGATCCAGATGCACTCCCTTCCGTCGTATCAGCACAGCCGAGAGGATCCCGAAGCGGTCGGGGCGAACATCCGTCGCTTCAAAGACCTCGGCTTGGACGTCCAGGTCACCGAGATGGACGTTGCGTACGGCCCCGACGAGGAGTTCGACGACCGCCTCGATCACCAAGCGCAGTACTATCGAGACGTCCTCGAGGCGTGTCTCGACAACGGCTGTAACACGCTCATCACGTGGGGCGTCCACGACGCGGGATCCTGGCTCCAGAATCGCTACGAGGTGACGGCCGATCCCCTGCTCTTCGACGAGAACTTCAATCCCAAACCCGCGTATTACGCGATCCGAGATCTCTTAGAGAGCCGGAGTTGACGCGTACGAACTCCAAGGGTGTCGTGTGCCGGGATTCGGGGCTCGGAGAGTTCACTCGCGATAATCGAACTGAAGGACGCTATCGGGAGCGGGCGATTCGGGGAAGGACCGCCCGTATACTGACGCGACGATCTCCCGAATCTCCCGGAGTTGATCCGCATTGTCTTCGGTACAGTTCGTCGCACAGAGCGCGTATACGTCGCCGTTGTCGTGGAATCCGTATTTGAGCGGGCTGTGGCAGTGCGGACAGCGAAGGTCGGCGTGGGCGTGCATCCATTCGACGTCGAACCCGGTCTCACGAAGGCGTCTGTAGAGGGCATACCAGACGTGAACGTCCCAGTTCGCGCGTCCCTCCGCGGCGCGTTTGAGCCGGCGAAGCGCAAGAGCCGTCTTCCGGTACAGGCCGTCGTTCGGGGCGGCGTGGCGCTGGTGGTTGCGACGGAACTGATTGAAGAGGGCTGCCTTGGAGGACGTCACCGACCCGTTCGTGAGCTCACCCCCGAGAACCGAGTCAGCGGTGAACTCGTCGGGGGCCGTCGCCCGTTCGGGTCGGCCCTGCCCGTCGTACTCGGTTTCGTTCGAAAGCGGTGCGCCCGTCCGTGGACAAAACGAATCTTTCCCAATCATTGGCCTGTCTCGTGAGGATCGTTCCGGCTCGAGTTCGTGGGTTGAGCCGTACCCGGTGCTCGGCTGGGATCAAGACGGTTCATCGACCGGTGCGTTCGAACGGCGTCGGCGAAGGCGGCGTAGCCTGGCTGGCTCGTAGGCGATCCGTTCTCGAATCGTTCCGTATCCGGGATTGTTCGACCAGGATCATCCGCACTGTGGCGCGTCACCCGGCCGGAACCGTTTGCGCTCCCGCATCACTACCGGAGAGAGTTAAGCATTTCCAATGGAAATTTAACCAATGCGGAGCGTCATGTCGTCTACAATCGGCGTGTCGTCGGTCGTCTAGGCTCCGTGAAACAGCTCGAGATCGGCCGCAAACGCGCTTTCGCCGAGTGAAACGGGTGCCGAACGGCGCCACGAGGAGCCGGGAACCGGTTTTCGTGTATAACCGAAGGGAACATTATAAAGTGGCGTCCCCGTACAGCCCCCGAGGAATGGACTCGACCGACACACCTCCCGAGGAGCTTTCGGAAGGCGAGTTGTTTACCGAATACGTCGAACTCCTCGAACGGAACGCACCGACCGACGGATACACCAAGACGAAACTCAAACGGAGGCGTATCTCCCTGCTCTCGGAGATCGGGGACCGCCTCGAGGAACTCGAGGCGGTGAAGGCTCTCCTCTGTGACGCCAGTATCGACCGAGCCGGCGAGGCTGCCGGACGGGCGGACTCCTCGACCGAGATCGGGATCGACGGGGAGTAAGACGACGGTTCTCCGTGGCTTCGACCGTTCGATGTCGTCGGCCGTGACTCCGTTCTCTGTATCCCATTCGTTCTCTGTGCCGTCCGCTCGAGCAGCGCGACCGACCACGGTCGGTCGAGTAGCGGATCACGTCGACGGGTCGTACCCGGCGTCGACGATCGTTTCGCGGATCCGGTCGCGGGTCGGATCGGCGTAGACGCGCACCTCGCCGGTGTCGGCGTCGGGGACGACGTCCGTGACGCCCGGGAGATCGGTGAGCCGACTGCGGATAACGCGTTCGCATCCCTGACACTCCATCCCGTCTACGCGAACCGTGTACTCGTTCATGCGCGGTCGGTACTCGGAACGGCGAACATTTAAATCATAACTAATACATAGATATATGAGTGCTCTGCTGTATTTCGCGGTCCACTCACTCGGAGAGCCACGCCTCGAACGTTTCGTCGTCGACGATCCGGACGCGAAATTCCATCTTCGCGTGGCCGGACCCGCAGTAGGACCCACAGTAGCCCCGGTACTCCCCTTCCCGGATCGTCGTCGTTCGGATCGCGTGTTCCTCGCCCGGAACCGCCATCTGTTTGAGTCCGAGCTCCGGAACGTGAAGCGAGTGAATAACGTCCATGGAATTGATCGTTAGGTGGATAGATCGGTCGACAGGAACGACGAGCTCGTCGGCCGTCCGTCCGTTCTGGCCCGGATACTCGAACCGGAACTCGAACCGTTCGGCCCTTACGGCTACCTCCAGGTCCACCCCACCGTCGGCGCTCGAAACCGGCCGAGTCCCCAGCGCCTCGGCTGCGGCGACCCCGACGCCCCCGAGGGTGACCGCGGAGCCGGCGATCCAGGCGAGCTCGTACCGCCGGACGGGGTCGACGCCCTCGCGTCCGTCGGTGCGGACGGCGTGATAGAGGGCGAGGCCGACGAGGAGCGCGATCACGACCCCGGCACCCATCACGCGCCGATGGAGCCTCCCGATCACCTCGGCAGTCGAGGTCGACGCCGGGACTGAGCCTACGGTGGTCGGGACGCCCGGGTCGAGGACGGGACCGAACGCGACGAGCGAATCGATGGCGAGCACCATCGTCATCGTACGACGACGTTCGGGGTCGACAGGGAAGTACCGTGGCGATCCATTCGAAACCCGTACCGTCAGAACCGCCGCTCGAGGACCGTGCCCGACTCGCCGACGGTGATCCGGGGCGTTCGCGACGTGCCCAGGGTGACGGCCCGGAGGTCGTTGCCGGCGTCGATCGCCTCGAGTTCCTCCCAGCCGTCGAACGAGCGTTCGTAGACGCCGCCCGCGGCGCTGACCGCGAGCCCGTCGTAGCGGTCGCGGACGATCGACGTCAGCGGTTGCTGGCCGACGACGGTCCTCGACCACGTGCCGCCGTCGTATCGGTAGATAACGCCGTTGCCGCCGACGACCGAGACGTGGCCCGGATCGACGGCGGCGGCGTCGTGGAAGGTGACGCTCGCCCCCTCGACACCGAGCCGTCGCCAGGTCTCGCCGCCGTCGTCCGACTCGTAGACGCCGCCGTCGGTATCACAGAGGTAGGCGTACTCGAGGGGAGTCACGTCGAGGGCGGCGACGCTCGAACCGGTCGTCGGCTCGGTCGCCCCGGCCCACTCGAGGGCGGTGCCGTCGCGCCGGCCCCGGAGGACGAATCCGGAGCTGTTGACGAGAAAGAGCCGCTCGCTCCCGGAGAGCCCGCCGACGGCGATCGCCTCCCAGGAGCTCGTCAGCCCGTTCGGCGCGGTGAAGTCGACGGCGCGGTCGGCGACGACGTCGTAGGCGCCGAGGGCCCCGCTGTCCCCGGCGAACCAGACGGTCCGGCCGTTGTCGGTCACGTCGACCGACCGCAGCTCGTTTCGGGCGCCGGCGGGACCGGACGGGAGGCGGACCGACCAGCCGCCGTCGGCGCGGGCGAGGACGATGCCGTCCTCGCCGACCGCGTAGGCCCCTTCCCGGGTCGCGACGACGCCGTGGAGGGTCGCGTCGGTCGGCACGTCGGCGCGAACCCACCTGCCGTCGGGATCGCTCAGACAGCCGGCAGCGCCGAGGGAAGCCAGGGCCCCCGCGAGAACCCGCCTGCGAGAGGGGCGGTCGCTCATCGGCGCGACTCCCCCGGCGGCGTGAACGCGCCGGGCGCGGAGGTGCGTTTGAGGACGGTGGCGATCCGGATCACGTACGCAAAGAGGATCGCGAGCGGACTGAACGCCATCGCGAGCGCCAGACTCACGAGGACGAGCAACGGCCCCTCGTGGGCGACCGGCGGGTAGCCGCTCGCGTAGATCATGATCACGAGCGTCGAGGTCAGCAAGGCGGCGGTGCCGCTGTAGGTGATCCGCCTCGAGAGCCGCGCGAGTTCCTGCTGGAGGTAGATCGCCATGAAGTACTGGCGGGTCGCGTCGACGACGACGTTGAGCTCTCCAAGCTCCGAGAGCAGGGTCCGGGTGCGAGTCGAGAGCTCCTCGTCGAAGCGCCGTGCCAGCCGCCGGGCTTCGTTCGCGTCGCTGGCGTAGTCCCGATCCAGCGCCGGGAGCACGACGTCGAACACCGACTCGGGGCCCTCGTTGAGACGGTCACAGAGCAGTTCGGCGTGATCGCCGGTCCGGACGGCGTACGCACTGACCGCCTCGAGGGCGGGCGAGCGGTCGTCGTCGTCGGTTCGGTCACAGCGGGCGGCGAGCGTGTCGGCCCGGTTGCCGAGCGTGCCGGCAAGGCGGGCGAAGAAGGGGCCGGGTTCCGTCGGGCTGACGCCGCTGCCGGGCGTTCTGGACTCGACGCGCCTGCGGAACTCCCGGACGTCGTCGATGCGCTCGCTGAGCCGGTCGGGCGTCCCGAACAGCCGGGAGACGATGAGTTGGTTGACCGAGACGACGATCGGGATGAACGAGAAGAGGCCGGCGATCATCGTCGAGAACATCGTCGTGACGAACCGGCTCTCGCGGACGCCGATGACGTCGCTCACTCCGAGGAGGATCGCGACGGCGAAGACGCCGCCGACGAACCCGGCGACGATCACGCCGCGGTCGCCCTCCAGAAAGAGCCATCGCCGGCTGCGGCCCCGTCGGTCGGCGTCTCCCAGATGGTGGAACGCGATCCGGGCGCCCGCGGCGAGGACGCCGGCACCGATCACGAGGAAGGCGTACGTCAGGCGGAGGACGTAGGTTACGAACGAGAGGCCGAGCGAGGAATCCGTGGCGGTGGAATCGGTGGACGTGGAGTCGGTGGGGTCATCCGCGTCGTCGTCCGCCCCGCCGGCTTCCTCGCCGGGATCACCCGACTCCGTTCGCTCCGGCGGCGGACCCGCCGCGGGAAGCGCCGTTTCGGAGGGGCTGTCGGTCGGTTCGTCGCCGTCGCCGGTGTCGTCGAGGTCGTCAGTGTCGTCGGAGCTGTCCGTCATGGGTGGAGGGTTCCGGAGGCGTACTCGAGTAGTCGGATCGCGAGGACGAGCGCGAGCGTGATGAGGACGACCCGCCGGAGGATCGTCGACCGAGCGGTGACGATCCGTGCCCGGTCGTGGGGGTGATAGCCGAGCGCCCACAGCGTCCCGAGCGCGCCCAGGTTGATCGCCAAGATGTTGAGCACGACGACGACGAGCGAGCCGGTCACGACCGGTGGAACGTACCACGCGAGCCCGACGCCGGCGACGCCGATCGGGGGCATGATCGCCGCCGCGATCATCACGCCGATGAGGTCGGTCATCCCGCTGGTCGCCATCGCGAGTCCGCCGGCGACGCCGCCACAGACGGCGACGGTCACCAGCAACGACGGCGGGAGCGTGTGGCTCCCGAGCCGGAGGCTGGCCTCCAGGCTGACCGCGCTCGAGACGACCGTCGAGGTCCGGGCGAGGCCGGCGAACGCGAGCGCGCTCGCGAAGCCGACGGCGAGCCCGATCAGTTGGAGGCGAACGCCGCGGGCGAAGAGGCTCCGGTCGTCAAGCACCGTCGCGACGCTGACTCCCATCGCGGGACCCAGCAGCGGCGCGATCACCATTGCACCGACGAGGACGGCGAGCGAGTCGAGCAGGACGCCGGCGGTCGCGACGACGGCGCTGATCGCGCTCATCGCCCCGAAGATGGGCACGGGTGGGAGCTGTGATTCGGCCTTCGATCTGAGTTCGCTCCGGGAGATGCGCTCGAAGCCGAGGCGCTCGACGTCGTCGGTGGCGGGAAGCGAGGCGTCGTCGGCCGGGTGGACGGCCATCGATTCGGAGACGACGACGGTGACGTTCCCGGGGGCCGTGGCGAGTTCCTCCTCGATCCGCTCGACGATCCGGGTCGGCACCGGGACGATCACGGTCCGGGAGCTCCCGTCGTCGCGATCGGTGACGCTGTAGTCGAGGTCGTACCGATTCAGGACCTCGACGACCGCCTCGACGTTTCGGCTCGATTCCGCAAGCACCGTGATCAGTCGCGTATCCGAGCGGCTCACGGTGAGTTACAGCACGTGGAGGTCGTCGGTCGGAGGGGTCGGTTCGTCGGGGAACGCACGCTCGTGGAGCGAGGCGACGAGTCCGCGGATCTCGTCCAGACGGTCGCCTCCGTGGGCACACGAGAGCCCACACGGTGCGACGAGCCCGCTCGGACCGCGCTCGAACGCGAGGCGGCCGCCGCAGTCGGGACAGCGGGGTTCGGCGTGGGCGTGCATCCACGCGACCTCGAACCCGTGTCGGGCGAGACGTTCGCCGAGGGCGTACCAGACGATCTCGTCGCGGCCCTCCCGAGCGTTCGCGGTTCGTTTGAGCCGCGCGAGCGCGAGCGACGCGCGCCCGTACAGCTTCCCGTCGGGGTCGGCGTGGCGCCGGTGGCACCGACGGAAGTACCGGAGCAACGCACGCCGCGAGGACCGGGTTCCCCCCGTCGTGAGCGGGACGGGGTCGTCGGTCGCGGGCGCCCGCTGGGGCACTCCCCGTTCGTCGTAGTGGCTCTCTTCGGAGAGAGACGCACCGCTGGTCGGACAGAACGCGTGGTCTCCGATCATGATGGGTGCCGATCGGGTTCCGTCGATCGGCTACCTCCGCCTACCGGACGACGGCCCATAAGGTACCGAGATAGTGAGGAGATCTAAGGGATCGTAGCTCGTCATCCGAACCTCATCTCGAGGGTTTTGTATAGATATGATACCATTCTCGACATCTTATTGGCGGGGCCCACCAAGCCGAGCGTGTCGCATGAGTCCCAACGACTACGTCGACTTCGACTCGCGGGAGTGGGAGTCCTGGCACTGGTACGTCCTGACCGGCTACCCCGTCGCGAGTCTCCTGGGCATCCTCCTGATCGGGCGGCTCAACGACGGCGGCTCCATGTTGGCCTCGAGCCTCGGCAGCGTCGCCCTGGTGATCGTCCTGACGGCGTTCGGGATCGTCTCGCTGCCCGCGATCCTGAGGGACGCCGAGTTCGTCCACGCGGCGTGTGAACGTTGGAACCCCGACCCCCGGACCTACGTCGGTGCGGCCGTCGCGACGCCCCTGTTTCTGGGCGTGTTCGGCGCGCTCGTCGCCGGCGTCGCGCTCGGGCTCGCGCTGGCGATCCTCGCCTTTCTCGTCTCGACGATCGCCGTCTGCGTGGTGTACCTCTTCAACCGCCACGAGGCGATCGGGCTCTTCGCCCGCTGACGCGATCGGCCCGGTCGGCGACTCATTCGAATTGCTAGGATTCAGGACGGTTTATACCCTTGGAACCATTGGTCATTACTGCTGGAAGGTCGGACGACACGCTCCCGCGTGGATGACGTCCGACCCGATAGCGACGCTACAGTCCTCCAACCGACTTCCCTCCGCCCGCTACAGCCATGATCGAACCCATCCCCGTACTCGTCTCTCCCCCCGCAACGGCGGGCGGCGGAGCGATCGACCCCGTCCTCGCGGTCGGCCGGGCGTTCGCGCCCGGCTCGAGCGGCGGGTTCGAACTCGCCGTCCGGCTCGTCGGCCTCCTGGGCGCGGTGCTCGCGGACGTCGCCTACGGCGTCCGGATCGCCGTCGGGATGGCCTGGGACAGCTGGTGGGCGCTGGTGTTCGGCTTCACCGTCACGGGTGCGATCCGCGAGTTCGTCCCGGAGGACGTCCTCGTGGACTACCTCGGCGACGACGGCTGGCGCGAGATCGGCTACGGAACGCTCTTTGGCGCCTCCTCCTCGAGCTGTTCGTTCTCGGCGGTGGCGACGACCCGGTCGCTGTTCGCGAAGGGCGGGTCGGCGGCCGCGACGCTGGGCGTCTTCCAGTTCGCGGCGACCGATCTGGTCGTCGAGCTCGGACTCGTCCTGGTGATCCTGTTGGGCTGGCAGTTCCTCGCCGCCGAGGTCGTCGGCGGGCTCGTCGCAGTGGTGGCCGTCGGGGTTTTCTACCGCCGGTACGTCCCCGCGGAGTGGGTCGCGGTCGCGCGTCGCCACGCCCGCTCGTTCGACGACCCGACGTGTGCGACCTGCGGGATGGAGGTGGACCTCCGCGAGGAGGACTCCGAGAGCCGCGAGTTCGACGGCGAGCGTCGCTATTTCTGTTGTGGGGGCTGTCTCGGCGCCTACGACCCGCCGACGGAGGCGGTGACCGCCGGTCCCGAACTCCTCTCGCCCGGCCGCTGGCGGGCGGCGACCGCGAACACGATCGCCGAGTGGGAGATGCTCCGGCGGGACATCGCCCTCGGGTTCCTGATCGCGGGGCTCCTCGCGGCGGTCGTCCCGGACCCGTGGTGGGCGACGGCCTTCGGCGTCGGAGCCGACGGGAGCGCGACGCGCGTGTTCGTCCACGTCCTCATGGGAACCGTCATCGGCTCGCTGACCTTCCTCTGTTCGGTCGGCAACGTCCCGTTCGCAGTCGTCCTCTGGACCAACGGCGTCTCCTTTGGCGCCGTCCTCGCGTTCGTCTTCGCGGACTTGCTGATCCCGCCGCTGGTCCGGACCTACCGCCGGTACTACGGCTCGCGGATGGCTGCCGTCGTCACCGCCGCGTTCTTCCTCGCGGCCGTCGTCGGCGGGCTCGCCGCCCACGCCGTCTTCGGCCTCCTCGGGCTGATCCCGTCGCCCGACGCCGCGGGCGGCTCGGTCCCCGGGACGTACACGGCCCTCCTCAACGTCGTCGCCACACCCCTGCTGGCGGTGCAGATCGTCCTCACGATGGACGCCCAACGGCGCCGACGGCTCGCCGACCGCCTCGCGCCCCACGTCGCGGGCGTCCTCTACAGGACGCACGCCGTCCTCGAGCGCGTTGCCTACGCCCTTGAGAACCGCGGGCTGCGCTGACCGACACCTCCCGACCATGGATACCGCCACTCATCCCTCTCCGAGCGATGCCGGGCTCGGCCCCACGACGCTCGTCTTCGCGGTCGCGAGCGTTGCCTGTCACGGCCTGGTTCGTCTCGCCGAGCGGACGCTCCCCGCGTTCCTCGCCGCCCTCGGATGGGGACCGATCGCCGCCGGCGTCGTGGCGACCGTCGGCCTGGCCGTCGCCGTCGGAATCGGCGGCCTCGGCCCGGGCGACTCCCTCCCGAGGGCGGCGGTCGCGGCGCTCGCGGCCCTCGGCCTCGTGGTGTGGGCCGGCGCGCCCGCCATCGACGGCCTCCTCGGCACGCCGCTGTCGGCGCTCGGGTGGCTCCTCGTCGGGGCCATGCTCCTCGCTGCCTGGAACGCCGACGGCGTGGTCGGCCCGGACGGCTCGGGGTTCGCGGCGACCGGAGCCCTCGCCGACACGGACGGCTCGAGGGGGGCCGGCGACGCCGGCCCGCTTCGCGACCCGCGGACCCGTCACCTCGCCGGCGCGGTCGGCACGGCCGGCGCGGCGGGCCTCGCGGCCGCGACCTTCGCGGGTACCGGCGCCGGCGCCGGCTTCCCGGTCCTGGCCGTCACCGGCGCGGTCTGTGGCCTGACGGCGGCGGTCGGCGCCGCCGGCCGCCGCCGGCCGGACGACCCCGACCGCGGGGACTCTCCCTCGCGAGCGGATCCCACGCCCGTGACGGGAGTTTCGGACGTAGCGGAGCTACGCCGCGAGTGGGAGTCGCTGCCCGCCGGCGTCCGCACGGCAACGGTCGGCGACGGGTTGGTCAGGGCAGCGACCTCGCTGGTGGCGCTCTCGCTTGTCCTCGTGGTCGATGCGGGCGTCTCGATCGCCCCCGGGCGCTCCCTCCCGCCGCTTTCGGCCTTCGCTCTGCTCGTCGGGGTCGAGTCCCTCGGCGCCCTCGCTGGCGTGGCCGCCACGCCCGCCATCGTCGAGCGGGCCGACCCCCGACGGATGCTTACCGGCGGTCTGGCCGTCCTCGCCGTGGTGCCGCTCTCCGTCGTCGCCGCCGGCCCGGACGTCGCCGTCCTCGGAGTCCTCTTCGCGCTGTTCGGCGCCCGAACGGCCCTCCGGCCGTTCCGGCCGACCCTCGGCGGGCGAGCGACGGCTCCCCCCGGGGCCGACGACGATCGCCGGACCGTCCCCCGAACGCCGCCGACGGTGCGCGGGGCGATCCGGGCGGCGCTGGTCCCCGCACCTCTGGCCGGCGGCGCCCTCTACGCTCTCAGCCCGGTCGTCGCGTTCGGCCTGGCGACGTCGCTCGGATTGCTCGGCGTCAGGGAACTCTCGAGGTCGGTCGGGTGATCGAGATGGAGGGGACCGATCCGGTGGGGACGATCGCCCGCCGCGAGGGGGGCACGGAGCCCGACTACCGCCGGATCGGCCGGCGGCACCTCCAGTTCGCGCTCGCGATGGGCGCGTGGGGCGGGCTCGACGCCCTCCTCTTGCGGACGGCGCTGATCGCGCCGGAACTCCTCCCGGCCCGGACCTACGACGCCCTCTTTACGACCCACGGGTTGACGATGCTGTTCCTGTTCGCGCTGCCGGCGATCTGGGGCTTCGCCTACGCGGTCGTGCCGGCAGCGGTCGGCGCCGACCGGCTCGCTTTCGCCCGCGCCGGCCGACTCGCCGTCCGGCTCCTTCCGGCGGCGGCCCTCGGGATCCGCGCCGGCGCGATCGGGCGCCTCCTCGGGCTCGAGGTCGCGCCCGTGGCGACCGGCTGGACGTTCTACCCGCCGCTCTCGACGCGGATGTCGAACCCGGCGGTCGATCTCGCCCTCGTCGGCCTCCTCGCAGTCGTCGCGAGCACCGTCCTCACCGCCGGCTGTCTCCTCGCGACCGTCCGACGCCGGCGCACGGTCCGGTGGCTCGATCTCGATCTCTTTACCTGGTCGGTCCTCACGGCCGCCGCGATGGCCGTCCTCTCGTTTCCCGTCCTCGCGGCCGCCGCCGTCTTCTTGCTCTCCGATCGCCTCCTCGCGACCGGCTTCTTTGCGGGTTCGACCGGATCGCCGCTGCTCTGGCAGCACCTCTTCTGGTTTTTCGCCCATCCGCTCGTCTACGTGCTCGTGCTCCCGCCGATGGGGATCGTGAGCCACGTCGTCGCCCGGTTTTCGGGTCGGCAACTCGTCGGACGACGGACGGCGATCTACGCGACCCTCGCGATCGGCGTCCTCTCCTTTACGGTCTGGGGCCACCACATGTTCGCGACCGGGATGGATCCCCGCGCCCGGATCGCGTTCATGTACGTCACGCTCGCGGTCGCGCTCCCGAGTTCGATCAAGGCCTTCGGCTGGCTCGCGACCCTGTGGCGGGGAACGGTTCGACTGACCGCGCCGATGGAGGCCTCGATCGCCGCGATCGGCTTCTTCACCGTCGGCGGGGTCACCGGCGTCGCCCTCGCCGCCGTCCCCCTCGGCGCGATCTACAATGGGACCCACTACGTCGTCGCCCACTTCCACTTCATGCTCGCGGGCTTCGTCGGGCTCGCCGTCCTCGCCGGCGCCTACTACTGGTTTCCCCTCCTGACTGGTCGGTGGTACGACCCGCGGCTCGCGGCGCTTCACCTCCGGCTCACCGCCGTCGGGATCGCGGTCGCGTTCGCCGCGTTGCTCGCGCTCGGTCTGGCTGGACTCCCTCGCAGGGCCGCGACCTACCCCGCCGCCTACGCGCCCTTACACCAGCTCGCGACCGTCGGCGCCGCCCTCGTCGCCGTCGGCCAGCTCCTCTTCGTCTGGAACCTCCTCCGCTCGGCGCGCTCGGGTCCGCCCGCGCCGGTCGATCCGTGGGCCGCCGACGGCGGACCCCGCCGAACCACGACCGAGTCCCCCTGACGTGTCGCGTCCGGAGCCGGCCGGGACGCGGGTTCGACCCCCGCACGCGACGCCCGAACCGGGCGGCTCGACTCCGTCGCCGTCGGCTTCGACCCCCGCTGGCACCCCTCTCCGCACGGCGTCGCCGCTGGAATCGCGTGCGACCTCGACCGCCCACGTCCATCACCCATGACAGCCACCACTGACGTCGCCATGATGTTGTTACAGCTCGTCGCGCTGACGATACCGTCGGTCGTCGTGTTAATCCAGATGCTGAGACGGTCCGAGAACCTGCCCTGGCGCCTCCGGAAGGTGAGCTTCGCGCTCGTGCTCTCGAGCATCGTGTTGTTGCTCGGCGGCGCGATCGCACTGCTCGCGTACTTTGCGCTGGCGCTTTCGTTGCCGCTGACGATGTACGTCGCGCTCGGGCTCGTGTTCGCCGGGCTCTGTCCGTTCACCGCGTTCATGGCCGTCCTCTATCGCGAACACCGCGCCGAGTTCGGCCCGTAGCCCGACCCCCACCGCATCCGGAACCGGCCGGGAGCGGGTTCGACCCCCGCATGCGGTCTCGGCGGTTCGACCGCCGACCTACCATGAGCAGACAGTATTCGGCCGGCGGTTCCACCGATCCGGCCCTCGAGAGCGTATCGTCACCACGACCGCTCGCGCCCCTGACGGGGTTCAAGCGGGATCAGCTGTTCGTCATCCGGATGCTCGCCGACCAGAACCCCCACGGAATCGTCATCAAGGGGGCGCTCGACGAGCACTACGATGACGAGATCAATCAGGGACGGTTCTACCAGAACCTGGGCGATCTCGTCGAGGACGGCTACGTCGAGAAACACCCGATCGACGGGCGCACCAACGCTTACCTGGTGAGCCCGGCCGGCGCCGACCGTCTGGAAGCCCACCACCAGTGGGAGCGTCGCTGTCTGGTGGCCGGCGGCGAGTAGCTATTCGATCTCCGTGGCGATCGTCCGCCACGCCGCTCGTCCCGACGGCTCCCCGAACATCCCCTTCCGACTCCGATACATGACTCCGACCCACGAACCGATCGACGAGACGCGAATAGGCAATCCGACCGACCCACGGAACGATTTCGCGGCCCGGGCACTACGGACGCTCCCGGTCCCCGAGAGCCTCCGAGCGAGGCTGCTCGGGCCGACACACGTCCAGCGGTTCACCGTACCCGTAGAGCGCGACGACGGAGACGTCGACCTGTTCCCGGGCTACCGCGTTCGCCACGACGACGCCCGCGGCCCGTTCCTCGGCCCCCACTGTTACCGGCCGGAGCTCGATGCCGGGACCTGTGCCGGGCTCGCGGCCGCCGGCACCTGGACGGCCGCCGTCGCGGGCGTCCCATTCGGCGGCGCGGCCGGCGGCGTCGCCGTCGATCCCACGGCGCTTTCGCGGGGCGAACGCAACCGACTCGGAGCCGCCTATGCCGAGCGAGTCGCCGACTCCGTCGGCCCCGACACCGACGTTCTCGCGCCCGGAGTCGGCGCCGACGCCCGGGCGATGGCCGGCCTCGCCGACGCCCTGCGCGAACACGCCGGCACCCCCCGGCGGACCGTCGTCGGGAAGCCGGCCGTCGTCGGCGGGCTCCGGGAACCGATCGCCGGGCGGGGGCTGACTCTCGCCGCACAGGAAGCCCTCGACGGGATGGGCCGCTCGCTTCCGGGCGCCGACGTCGCGGTGTACGGCTGTGACGGCCCGACGATCCCGGCCCGCTTCGACGCCTACGGAACGACCGTCGTGGCCGTCCGCGACCGCCACGGGGCGGCCGTCGCTCCCTCCGGGCTCGAGCCCGACCCCCCGAGTGCGGGCCTTCGGGGACCGACGCCCGCGGCGTACGACGGCACTGACGCCTCGCCCGAGGGCGTCCTCGGCTCCGAGGCCGACCTGCTCGTCGTCGCCGGCGGGGAGACGCTCTCAGCGCGGGCCGCCGAGCGCGTCGCCGCCGACGTCGTGATCGAGGGAACCTACCGCGGACTCACCCCCGCCGCCGAGCAGACCCTCGAGGAACGCGGGATCGAGGTCGTCCCGGACGTCCTCGCGACCGTCGGCGGGCTGATCGCGGCCCGCCTCGAGTGGGGCCGAAACGGCCGCGATCCCGACCCCGCCCGCGTCGATCGCGAGGTCGGCCACGCGGTCGTCGGGGCGTTCGACGAGGTCCGCCGGCGCCGGGAGGCAGACGGCTGTGGACGACGGGAGGCCGCCTACGCGCTCGCGGTCTCCCGGACCGTCGCCGCCCACGAGGTGGCTCGATGACCGCCGCCGACCGCGCACGGAAGCTCCTTCGATCGGTCCGGCGGACCCTCCCCGAGGGAGTGGGCCGGACGCTCGATCGGCTCCCCGTCGCGTTCGGTTGTGGCTGTTCGGACTGTGGGTGCTCCGGCGGAGGGTGTTCCGACTGTTCGTCTTCCGACCGTGGCGACCGCGAGGGCTGTACGGACTGTGGCGACTGCGAGGACTGCGGCGGCGGTGACGACGACTCGAACTCGATGCGCTCGGACGCCGAACCGATCGCCGACGGCGGCTGGGAGGTCGCCGACTCGCCCACCGACCGGGCCCTTCACGCCGTCGCCCACGCCGCCGACGCCCCCTACGCCTGTGGCGAGGGTGGCATCGTTCTCCGGCGGGGCGAGGGCTGGGAGACGGTCATCGAGCGGGGTCCGGGCGTCGCGGCGAACACCCTCCGAACCGTCGCCGCGACCGACGACGGCGACCGGATCTGGTTCGCGGGCGACAGCGGCGCGCTGGGCGTCTACGACGTCGCCGAGCCCTCGCTGGGCGACTACTCCGCCCCCGAGGAGAAGACGAGCACCTGGGAATCGATCGCCGTCACCGGGGAGGCGGGCGAGGAACGCCTCCGGATCGCCAACGGCTCCGGCGAGGTCCTTGAGGCGGCCTGCGAGAACGGCTGTCCGACCTGGGGCGAGGTCGTCGAGCCCGGCGGCGGCTCGACCCTGCCGGCGCTCGACGCCGACGAGGGCGCGTTCTACGCCGCCGACACCAGTGGCGGGGTCTACCGGAGTGACGGCGAGTGGGACCGGATCGGGATCGACAACGCCGAGGTGAACTTCTTCGACGTTCACGCGGGCGACGACGGTCGGCTCCTCGTCGCCGGCGCCGACGGAATCGCTTACGAGTACGATCCCGTCTGTCGCAACTGGACGCCCCAGTACGCCGGCGAGGGGGACCTCCGGGCGATCGACGCCTCCGACGGCCGGGTCGTCGCCGCCGCCACCGGCGGCCGCTGCTACGAGCGAACGAGCGGCATCGAGTGGAGAGCGATCGAGACCGGCACCGAGGAGAGCCTCGCCGACGTCGCGCTCGCCCCCGATGGCCCCGACATCGCCGTCGGCGCCGGCGGCACGATCCTCGAACGCTCGGACTGAGACCGGATCGCGCGGAAATCGCCTGCGACGCAGCGTGCTTCGACACCCATGATAGAGACATCGACGTTCACCGATCGCATCGCACTCGACGACCTCCCGATCGCCGCCACCGGCGTCTACGCGCTCACGGCCGTCCTCTGGCTTGCCGTGCTCGACGGCTGGCTCCCGATGGCGATGGCCGTCGTCGACGCCCCGATGACCGCCCCCGGAGTCCCCGAACTGATGGCGACCGAAAACGGGCTCTACGGCGTCGGCACCTACCTTCTCATGTGGGGAGCGATGATGATGGCGATGATGCTCCCCTCGGCGGTGCCGGTCGTCCGGCGTTACCGGCGGGCCGCCTGTGGCTCCCCCCGGCGGACTGCGATTGCCGTCGCGGGCTTTCTCGGGGCCTACGCACTCGTCTGGACCCTCGTCGGGGTCGTTCCCCTGGCGACCGACGCCCTCGTCTCGATCCACGGGGTCGCGACCACTGCCGGCCGGCCATTCGTCGCGGGCCTCTTCCTCCTGGCCGGTGCCTTCCAGCTGTCCGCGCGGAAACGACGGTTCCTGTCGCGCTGTCGGGCGCCCGACGGCACCCTCTGTTCGTCGCCCGTCCAGGGCGTCAAACACGGCGTCGCCCACGCCGCTGGCTGCGTCGGCTGCACCTGGGCGCTGTTCGCGCTGATGGTCGGCCTGGGCTCGATGAACGCCGTCGTCATGCTCGCGATCACTCTGGTCGTCTCGATCGAACGGCTCTCGCCGAACGGCGAGGAGATCGCCGGCGCGACCGGAGTCGTCCTCCTCGCCGCCGGGGTCCTGACCCTCGCGGTCGGCGGCCCGCTGGTCCCATGACGGCCGAGTACGAACTCGCCGCCGACGGGCTCGGCTGCCCGCGCTGCGAGGCCCTTATAGAGCGCGAACTCGGCGGCCTCGCCGTCGTCTCCGCCGCGAGCGCCGACGCGGACGCCGGGCGGATCCGGGTCCATGCTGCCGCCGGCGCGGACGGATCGATCGCCGGAACCGTTCGCGCGCTCGGCTATCCCGTGACCGGCTGGCGGCGGCGACCCGGCTGACGCACGGTTCGTCCGTCGACGACACTCTGCCCGGAACCGTCCCCCGAAAACCCCTGTGTCCTGAAGATCCGACACCACCGCCGATACCTATGTCAACGAACGCACGACCCGCTCCCATCGACCGACAGCACGAATCGAACGAACGAGCCGATGCTCTCTTGGACCCGATTTCGAGCGTCATCGAACGGGTCGCCGACCTGATCGCTCCGGGCGCGAACGGAGGCGATGACGACGCCAACGATGACGACGCCGACGATGACGGCGACGAGGACGATGCGGACGAAGACGGTGACGCGGACGGGGACGATTGATCGCCAGTCGTCCGGGCGCCGGTAGGGCCACCGAGCCGACGAATCAACCCAGTCTTCCCATCGAGGCCGGTGTCCGACCGTGACGTCTCGCCGAACCAAACGACGCGTTCACGTCCTCCTCACCGTCGGCAAGGGCGGCCGTCTCGCGCGGGCGATCGACTGGCTGATCGTCGGGTTGATCGTCCTCAACGTGGTCGCCGTCGTCCTCGCGACGGTCGATAGCGTCTTCGAGCGCTATCGGTCGGTGTTCTACGCGTTCGAGATCGTCTCGATCGGGGTCTTCACCCTCGAGTACGGCCTTCGGATCTGGTCGGCGACGGCGGTTCCGGAGTACTCGTCGCCGATCACCGGACGGCTCCGGTTTGGGACCCGTCCGCACCTCCTGATCGACCTGTTCGCGATCGTTCCCTTCTACGTCGGGACCGTCGTCTTCGCGTTCGATCTCCGGGTGCTCCGGGCGCTCCGGCTGTTCCGGTTTCTCCGGCTGTTGAAACTCGTCCGGTACTCGGAGGCGATGCAACGCTTCGGCCGGGTCGCCCACAGGAAACGCGACGACCTGCTGCTTGCGATCACCGGCTCGTCGGTCCTGCTGGTCGTCGCCTCGAGCCTGATGTACTTCGTCGAACGGGACGCCCAGCCGGAGACGTTCTCGAGCATCCCAGCGACGCTCTGGTGGGGCGTCGTGACGCTCACCACCGTCGCGTACGGCAACACCTACCCCGTTACACCCGCCGGGAAGGTGCTGGGCGGGCTCGTCGCCGTCCTCGGCGTCGGCCTGTTCGCCCTGCCGGCCAGCATCCTCGCGTCGGGGTTCATCGAGGACGACGCCGACCCGCGACGGTGTCCCCACTGCGGGGAATCCCTCGGGACGGACCTGCCCGGCCACGAACGGTAGCAGCCCTCCGGCGTCCGCTCTCGATCCCACGCGTGGTCGAACGGAGCCCTGGCGGTCGTCTCCGGGAGTTCGAGCCGACGATTCGACCTGTGGTTTTACCTCGGTGACCGTCGTACTCGTCCCGATGACGTGGCGTGCTCTCGCCGAACTCCGGCCGTCGCTCGAGGCGACCAAGGGGCTGTTGTTCCCGTTTTCGCTCCGTCGGTGGCTCGCACTCGGGGTGATCGCCTTCTTCGTGTCGGGCGCCAGCGGCGCGAATCCCAACCTCTCCATGACTGGCGGGGGGACGTCCGAGGAGTCCCCGGCCGTCGACTCGGCGCCGATCGACGGGGTGGCGACCCTCTCCGACGCCGAGATCGTCCTGGCTCTCCTCATCGTCGGCCTCGCCGTCGCGATCGGGCTCGCCCTGCTGCTGGTCGGTGCGATCATGGAGTTCGTCTTCGTTCGGGTGGCTACCGAGCGCGACGTCCGCATCCGCGGCTACGTCGGGGAGAACGTCTCCCGTGGTACCTCGCTGTTTCTCTTCCGGCTCGGGATCGTCTTCGTCCTCCTGGCGCTGTTCGTGGCCCCCGTTCTCGCCGCGTTCGTGCTGTCTCCGGTGTTCGTGGTTCTCGTGGTTCTCCTCGTCCCGGGTTTTCTCCTGGCCGGCATCGGTCTGTGGCTCGTGTTGCGGTTTACGGCAGACTTCATCGTGCCGGTGATGGTCGTCGAGGACCTCGGGGTCCTTGCGGGCTGGCGTGCGTTCTGGCCGGCGCTCGTCGACGACTGGAAGCAGTACGGGGTGTACGCCGTCGCGCGCCTTCTCCTCGGGATCGGTGCGGGCGTTCTCGCCGGCCTCGGGTTCGTCGCGGTCGGACTCGCGCTCCTCGTCCCGTTCGGGCTCGTCGGGGCGGTCGTCTACCTGGTGTTCGGCGTACTGGCCGGTGTCACGTGGCTCGCCGTCGCCTCGCTCGTCGTCCTCGCTGCCCTCTACGCTCTCGCTGTCCTCGTGTCGGGCGTCACGTGCGTCCAGGTCCCGATCCAGACCTACCTCCGGTACTACTCGCTTTTCGTCCTCGGGAGCGTCACGCCCCGGTTCGACGTGGTCGAGGCGGTTCGATCCGAGGTCGGCGACCCTGCCGGGGACCGATCCCCGACTGACGGCCGGTAGTTATCCGCTCGGCCGTGGTACACGCCGACATGCCCGACTCGAGACCGAACGTGTTGTTGATGCACGCCCATGACCTCGGCCGGCATCTCGGGTGTTACGGCGTCGATATCGAGACTCCCCGGATCGACGCGCTCGCGAGCGAGGGCGCACTGTTCGAGCGACAGTTCGCGAGCGCGCCCCAGTGTTCGCCGAGTCGGGGAAGCCTCATGACCGGGCGAGCCCCACACGTAAACGGGTTGATGGGGCTCGCCCACGGGGACTGGGAGCTCCACGACGACGAGCGGATCCTCCCGCAGTACCTAAGCGACGCCGGCTACGAGACGCATCTGTTTGGCCTCCAGCACATCTCCCAGGACACCGACCGGCTCGGATACGACCACGTCCACTCCGAGGGGAACCTCTACCC
Organism: Saliphagus sp. LR7; assembly: GCF_003344565.1. Classification (NCBI taxonomy): domain Archaea; kingdom Methanobacteriati; phylum Methanobacteriota; class Halobacteria; order Halobacteriales; family Natrialbaceae; genus Saliphagus; species Saliphagus sp. LR7. Next base: position 396,748 of record NZ_QPND01000002.1, read on the forward strand.
CGGGGTTTCGCCCACGGTCCACCAGGCCAACCGAGGGCGCAACGTCGCGTCGGTCGTCGAGTCGTTCCTCGCGAAATCGGCGTACGAGGCCCCCTTTTTCGCGTCGGTCGGCTTCTTCGAGTGCCACCGGGTCGAGGAGCGAAACGGCCGATACGGGTTCGACGCTGGCTACTACCGGGCCGACGACCCGGAGTCGGTCCGACCGCTCCCCTATCTCCCCGATCGCCGGGGGATCAGACACGATCTCGGGGAGATGCACGGGATGGTGTACGCGCTGGACGAGGCGGTCGGGAGCGTCCTCGACGCGCTCGCCCGCGCCGGTCTCGTTGAGGAGACCCTCGTGGTCTTCACCACCGAACACGGCATCGCCTTCCCGCGTGCGAAAGGCACCTGCTACGATGCCGGGATCGAGGCCGCACTTGCGATTCGCTACCCGGGCGTCGTCGATGCCGGCCGGCGCTACGACGACCTGGTGAGCAACGTCGATGTCCTGCCCACAATCCTCGAACTCGTCGGCGCAAACCGCCCGGCGGGGCTCGACGGTCGGAGTATCGCGGGCCTGATCGCTGACGGCGTCGGGGGGTACGACGAGCGCGACCGGATCTTCGCGGAGATGACCTGGCACGACACGTACAACCCGGTCCGTGCGATCAGGACCGACCGCTACAAGTACATCAGGAACTTCTGGCATCTCCCGACGGTCTATCTGCCGGCGGACGTGTTCGCGAGTGAGTCCGGCCGTGAGGTTCGCGAAGCGTATGGACTTCCCTCCAGACCGTATGAGGAGTTGTATGACCTCCGGGACGCGCCCCGTGAGGACGATAACGTTGCCCACGAACCTCGCTATCGGGACATCAGGCGCGAGCTCTCCGCGCAACTCCATGAGTGGATGAATGGGACCGATGATCCGCTTCTCGACGGCCCTGTCATTCCGGGCGATTACGATGAGATCCACTCGTGGCCACACAACGAGCCGTGACGGCTTACGCAAGGCCCGCGGGCCGTCCTCCGCGGTCACACCCCCGGTTTTAGGCCTCCCGGTAGCGTTCGGGGAGGTAGGGGACGACGGGCGGGGGCGCCAGCCCGGCGAGGTGTTCGGCGAGCGCCGCCAGCGGCTTCCGAAACAGGGTGTAGACGGCGGAGACGGCCACGAGCGCGACCGCGAGCGCGGCGGCCGGATCGGCGCCCGCGGCGACGAGGACCCCGCCGGCGAGCCCCGCGAGCCCGAGGTCCTCGAGCGCACCGTCGTACCGGACCCAGCGCCGCGGCCGGAGCCAACGGCCGTGATAGTGGCTGTAGACGGCCCGCTCCGAGCCCGCTTCCCACGGCCGCAACTCGAGGCCGCCGCCGGCGGCGTCGGTCGCGGCGTGGAGTGCGGCGGCGGCAAGCCCGACGGCGAGGCCGACCGTCGCCGCCGACGGCGCGAGGAGCGCGACGGCGACTGCCGGAACCACGACGATCGGTCCGTAGATCGGGTAGTGAAGCGTCTTCCGGTGGCCCGTATAGAGGTCGAGATCGGGCGCCAGGCCGCCGAGGAACCCGGCGACGAACGCCACCGGTGCGAACTCCGGGGCGGTCGCGAGGACCGGGAGGGCAAGCGCCATGCCCCAGAGGGCGTGTGTCGTCGCCATCATCGTACTTGCCGTAGCGACCGGAGGGATAAATCGCTTTCCCGGCCCCGTCCCCGGGAACGGTTGACCACCGCGATCGGGCTCCTGGCGAGCCACGTTGGACCGTCGCCGCGGCCGTTCGACGACCTTCGTATCCGTAGCCAATCGGGCATCGGAGTTCGGATTCCAAAGCGATTCCGGGGATATATCCCGGTCGGAGACGTATCGCGTCCCATGCGAGAGCTCGACGGAACCGACATGGAGATCCTGGGACTGCTCGCCGAGGACGCCAGGCGGCCGTTCAGCGAGATCGCCGAGCGGGTCGGCCTCTCGGGGCCGGCCGTCTCGGATCGCGTCGACCGGCTCAAGCAGGCGGGCGTCATCAACGGGTTCACCGTCGACGTCGACCACTCACAGCTCCGGGCCGGCGTTCCGGTGTTCGTCCGAGTTTCGGGGGCGAGTGAGGCCCTCGAGGACCTTCGAGCGCGCGTCGGCGACGCCGACGCAGTCGAACACGTGTTCGTCACCGCCGACGGCGGGCTCTGGTTCTACGCCCGCGCCCAGGTCGGGAACGTCCGCCAGTGGCTCGACGGACTGATCGGCGACGGTACCGGCGGCGCCGCCGGGATCGACTACACCGTGACGCTGATCGACGACGCCGAGTGGCGCCCCTCGCTGGAGGGCGCCGAGTTCGCGCTGACCTGCGCCGAATGTGGCAACACCGTCGACAGCGAGGGCGAGTCGACCACCATCGACGGTCAGGCCTACCACTTCTGCTGTCCGTCCTGTCGGGGCCGGTTCGAGGAGCGATACAACCGCCTTGAGGAAGGGGCGTGACCGGTTGGGATCGAAGCGGTGGCGGATCGCTTGGATTTCTAAAGAACGGGCTCCGGGTTGCTTTCGATCGCGACCGGAAAGCCAGGTAAACGTCCGTCCCGTAGGGACTCCCAATGAGTCACCGAACGACCCGCCTCGAAATCCGGGGGATGAGCTGTGCGAACTGCTCGCAGACGGTGACCGAGGCCGTCGAAGCTCTCGATGGGGTTTCGGCGGCGGACGTCAATTACGCCACCGATGAGGGTAGCGTCGAGTACGACCCCGAGGCGGCGTCGCTCGGGGAGATCTACGACGCGATCGACGACGCCGGCTACGGCGCCGCGAGCGCCACCGCGTCGATCGGGATCACCGACATGACGTGTGCGAACTGCGCCGACACCAACGAGGAGGCCCTCGAGTCGGTTCCCGGGGTCATCGACGCCGAGGTGAACTACGCGACCGACGAGGCCCAGGTCGCGTACAACCCCGCCGACGTCTCGCGGTCGGCACTCTACGAGGCGATCGAGGACGCGGGCTACACGCCCGTCCGCGACGACGGTGACGGCGCCGAGGGCGGCAAGGAGTCCGACCGGGAGCGCCGGGACGCGGCCCGCCAGGCGGAGATCGACAAACAGCGCCGGCTGACGTTATTCGGGGCGGCACTGTCGGCGCCGTTCCTCCTCTTTCTGACCGATCGGTTCCTGCTCGGCGGGACCGTCTTCCCCGAGACCGTTTTCGGGATCGAGTTCGAGTGGATCGGCTTCCTGCTCGCGACGCCCGTCCAGCTCGTCCTGGGCCGACCGTTCTACGTCAACTCCTACAAGGCTCTCGTCAGGAACCGCCGGGCGAACATGGACGTGCTCATCGCGCTCGGCTCCTCGACGGCGTACCTCTACAGCGTCGCCGTCCTGCTCGGGCTGGTCGCCGGCGAGACGTACTTCGACACCGCGGCGCTGATCCTCGTGTTCATCACCCTCGGGAACTACCTCGAGGCCCGCTCGAAGGGCCGGGCCGGCGACGCGCTCCGAAAACTCCTCGAGATGGAAGCCGAAACGGCCACCGTCGTCTCCGAGGACGGCACCGAGCGGGAGGTGCCCGTCGAGGAGGTCGCGGTCGGTGACCGGATGAAGGTCCGACCCGGTGAGAAGGTCCCGACCGACGGCGTCGTCGTCGACGGCCGGTCGGCGGTCGACGAGTCGATGGTGACCGGCGAGTCCGTCCCCGTCGAGAAAGGGGAGGGCGACGAGGTGATCGGCTCGACGATCAACGAGAACGGCGTCCTTGTCGTCGAGGCGACGAACGTCGGCGCGGACACGGCCCTTCAGGGGATCGTCCGGACGGTCAAGGAGGCCCAGTCGCGCCAGCCCGAGATCCAGAACCTCGCCGACCGGATTTCGGCGTACTTCGTCCCCGCGGTGATCGCCAACGCCGTCTTCTGGGGGGCGGTCTGGTTTCTGTTCCCGGAGGCGCTGGCCGGCTTCGTCGACTGGCTCCCGCTGTGGGGCCAGGTCGCCGGCGGGCCGGGCGTTGCGGGCGGTTCGATCTCGGTGTTCGAGTTCGCGATCGTCGTCTTCGCCTCGGCGGTGCTGATCGCCTGCCCCTGCGCGCTCGGGCTCGCGACGCCCGCGGCGACGATGGTCGGGACCGCGATCGGCGCGCAAAACGGCGTCCTGTTCAAAGGTGGCGACGTCTTGGAGCGCGCCAAGGACGTCGACACGGTCGTCTTCGACAAGACCGGGACGCTCACCGAGGGCGAGATGGAATTGACCGACGTGGTCGTCCTCGGCGGATCGGGGGCTCCACACGCCGACGGCGGCGAGACGGCTGCCGACGGCGGGGTGGTGGCCTCCGACGCCTCCCGGAATCGGCTCTCCGAGGACGACGTGCTTCGCCTCGCGGCGACGGCCGAGTGCAACAGCGAACATCCCCTCGCACGGGCGATCGTCGAGGGAGCCCGCGACCGCGGGCTCGAGATCGGCGAGCCCGAGGACTTCGAGAACGTCCCCGGAAAGGGCGTTCGGGCCACTGTCGGCGGCTGGGAGCCGCGTAGCGGCTCCGGAGGGGCGAGCGGTGAGCGCAGCGAGCCGAGAGCCGTCGAGGTGCTCGTCGGCAATCGGAAACTCCTCCGGGACGGTGGCATCGACCCCGCACCCGCCGCGGAGACGATGGAACGCCTCGAGTCCGAGGGGAAGACCGCGATGCTCGTCGGGCGGGTTCCCGAGGGCGACGGCGAGGGCGAGCTCGTCGGGGTCGTCGCCGACGCCGACACCCTCAAGGAGAGCGCGGGCGAGGCGGTCGCCGCCCTCGCCGAGCGGGGCCTCGACGTGATGATGATCACCGGCGACAACGAACGGACCGCCCACGCGGTCGCCGACCGGGTCGGCATCGACCCCGCGAACGTTCGCGCGGAGGTCCTTCCCGAAGACAAGTCCGACGCGGTCGAGGCGATCCAGGCTGAGGGCCGCCAGGCGATGATGGTCGGCGACGGCGTCAACGACGCGCCCGCTCTCGCCGTGGCCCACGTCGGGACCGCGATCGGCTCCGGGACCGACGTCGCCATCGAGGCGGCCGACGTGACGCTGATGCGCGACGACCCGGTCGACGTCCTGCGGGCGATCCGGATCTCCGAGGCGACCCTTCAGAAGATCAAGCAGAACCTCGTCTGGGCGCTCGGCTACAACACGACGCTCATCCCGCTTGCCTCCCTCGGCCTGCTCCAGCCCGTCCTCGCCGCCGCGGCGATGGCGTTCTCGAGTGTCTCCGTGCTTTCGAACAGCCTGCTGTTCCGCCGGTACGTGCCCGATCACGACTACGAGCTGCTCGGGTTCTTGCGGTGAGTGGCCGGTCGGCTCCCGTTCGGGGCGACGCTCATCCGGTTCCCTCGCCGATTCCGGTTTGGCGCCGCGTCAGCGATCGCGACGGAGAACGGTCACGAGCGCCTCGAGGAGATCCGCGAGCTGTCGGGGGAGCACGAACCGCTCGCGGACGCGTTTCCGTCCGTTGGCGCCGAACGCCGCTCGTTGGTCCTCGTTCTCGAGAAGCGCCACGAGGGAGGTAGCAACGCCCGGGACGTCCTCGGGACCGACGAGGTAGCCGTTTCGCCCGTGCTCGATCTGGAGCGGGATGCCGCCGACGGTCGAGCCGACGACGGGCGTGCGCTTCCAGAGCGCCTCCGAGACGACGAGGCCGAACCCCTCGCGCAACGACTTCTGGACGACGACGTCGGCCTCCCGCTGGAGGACGTTTACCCTCATATCGGGGAGGTCGGTCAGGACGTGGACGTCCGGATCGTCGGCCGCCGTCCGGGCGACCCGTTCGTAGATCTCCACTCCTTCGGGATCGTCGCCGGCCATCCCGCCTGCCAACACGAGCTGGAGTCCCGATACCTGCTCTCGAGCCAGGCGAAACGCCTCCAGGGTGCCGAACTGGTCCTTCCAGGGGTCGAACCGCGAGACCTGTGCCACGATTGGGTCGTCGAACGAGATGGGGGCCATCCGATCGCGCTCGGCGGTGGCCGTCCCCTCGTCTACCGCCCGGTTCTTCTCCGCCAGCGGGTCGATCGAGGGGTGGACGACGCTCGTCGACGGCGCCTCGACGTTCGCTTCGTACGCAGACCGGCTGACGATCGCGTGATCGAACCGGCGGACGTAGTCGGAGACGAACGCGAGGTACTCCGGGAGGGGATCGGTGAGGTCGACGTGACACCGCCAGACGAACGCCGCCGCCGGCAGCCGATCCTCGAGTCGATCGAGCATCCCGAGGGGCTGGGGATCGTGGAGCACGACGAGGTCGTACCTCCCGTCGATCTCGGCCGCGTTTCGTTCCGTCACGGCCCTGTACGTCGATTTCATCGCCTCCGTGAGCGGGTCCCCGCTCCCCTGGAGCCCGTTGTGGATCGCCTTGGTCGCCTCGAAGAATTCGTCGGTTGCGTCCATGACGAGCCAGTCGGACCGAACGCCGAGGTCCCGACAGACCGGCACGATCGATCGGAGCAGTTCCGCGACGCCGCCGCCGGTCGCCGTCGAACTGACGTGGAGGATTCCGACCTCCGACAGGGGTTTTGCGAGCGTTCGCAGTCGCTCCGGCCACTCGGGGTCCGTTATAGCGGCATACGTCTCGACCGATCGATCGGGGAGCGGTGGAGTGTGCATCGTTCGTCCGTGATCCGTATTCCGGTCGGGAGATATCCGGTGGGGGAGAGTCGCGTCTCAGTCCCTGCTCGAGCGCTCGTCGTAGGCGGGCGGTCGGATGGCGTGACTGACGCCGGTCCACGACTCGGCCTCGAACTCGTACATCCGGGTTTCACCCCGATCGCTCGCCGTCCGGATCAGCTCCGGCTGCCACGTCGGGGTCTGCGACGCCGGAAGTTCCGACCGCTCCTCGGCCGACAGCCGTCGAATCGGGCCGCGGAGGAGAACGCTTCGCCAGTGAAACATCGTCTCGGCGCTGTAGACGAGAACGGTACAGACGTCGGCACGGTCCGCGAGTTCGGATTTCCGGCTCTCCTCGCCGACGAGAAACGAGAAGTACAGCCGTCTCCCCCCGTCGTACCCGAACGACATCGGGAGGAGATACGGTGGCCCCGATGCGGGGAGCCCGAGAATCCCCACGCTTCGTACCGAGAGGAACCGTTCGATGGCCTCGTCGTCCATCCGCTCGATCCCGTACGTGCCGAGTTCATCGACGGTCATCCCACCCCCGATGTACGGGACCGATTCCCATAAACCATACACGGAGACCGGCGTGCCGGCGATCCCGTTCGGTATCGGCCTCGATCGCAGCGTCGGCGCTTTCCCTGCTTAACTGCTCTCTCCGAAGCCTGGACGCCGATCATCCCCAATAGGCGCCCTTTCCTAGGCAATCAAACAGCGCGATTCATCCCAGGAAGGTCCCGCAACCACGACTAGAAAATCCGCGAAGCAGGTTCCGACGACGCAGTAGCCGATCCCGACGGTCAACAGGACCATCGAACTCCCCATCAACAAGTGGCACCGACGTTGGGCCTTCGGTTACATGCGTCCTCCCATCACAATCTCCCTTAAATACCTCCGTCCCGCGAACGAGGATCGTCAGTAAACGGGATCGATCCCCGCCTCGCGACCTCGACCGTTCTCCGCGGTGGAAAGCACGGAGGTCGTTTCCGTACTCGAGAGCGGGCGCACCTCCCTCGGCATCCGTTCCGGGATCGTGAACGACGTACGGCTGGCAGTATCGGCGAAAACGGACTGTCTCGCCGGCGTCGAATGGCCTTTAGGATCGCCGGGGTCGAACTCCCCAGGCGATGAACTTCGACGAGTTCACGGGCCAGGTGCAACACCGACTCGAGCTCCAGGACACGGGCCGTGCAGTCCGGGCAATACGGGCAACGCTCATGACTCTCGGCGAACGGATCCCGGAGGGAAACGCCGAGGACTTCGCCGCCAACCTCCCCATCGAGATCAAGTGGTACATGACCGGCGCGGTCGCCGAGCACGGCCAGCGCTTCGACTGGCGGGAGTTCGTCTCACGGGTCGGCGAGATCGAGGGCGAGGGCGTTGATGGGGCCGAGGCCGCCTTCCACGCGCGAGTGATCATCGATCTGATCGAGGGGCTGGTCCCGCCCTCGGACTTCCAGCAGTTGCGCGACCAGCTTCCCGAGGGCCGCGAGGACGAGAACTGGGGAAAACTGTTCGAGATGGTCGACGGCGGCGGCTGGACCGAACCCGGTGACTCGCAGGTCTAAGGCGGTTCCTGACCCGCTTCCGACAGCCGCTACTGCGAGGGAACCTCCGTTCGTCCCGTCAGCGTCTCGGGCTCGAGGAGGAAGTACCGGAACGTGACCTCGGTCCGGGGGCGGTCGAAGATTTCGACGATCGGGATATCGATCGCCCACATCCCCTGGATCGCGGTGGATTCGTACGGCGAGTCCGAGATTTCCTCTAGCTGGCCGGTTGCGACGACGCTTTGCCAGCCACTGTCGGTTTCGTCGTGGACAACGAACGAGACGTGGCGAGGAACCAACTCTGCTTTCCGGCTCTCCTGTGGAGATGAGAGCTGGAAGTACAACGCCTCGATGTCCGCGTTGTAGCCATAAGAAACGGGGATCGAGACTGGCGGCTCGTCGGCCTCGGTGGCAAACGAGATGACTCCCGTTCCGCCCCGGCCGAGGAACTCGTCGATCTCCTCCTTGTTCATCCGGTTCCAGTTGGACATACGGGCCGAGACGATCGCCGTGGGGAAAGAACCCCGTTACGACGAGTCCGACTGTCCTCTCGGCGTGGATTTCGGGACCGGTGTGGTCCCGGTGCGAGTCCATTCGGCGGTCCCGCTACGGCCCCCACTGCAGGGCGCTCCCTCAGTGGTCGACCGGGAACGCGATCTCGGTCGTCGCCTTGTACTCGACGATCTCGCCGTCCTCGACGTCGGCGGTCCATCGCTCGACGTTGAGCCCGGAGATGTCGTCGATCGTCTGGCTCGCCTCGGCGAACGCCTCCTGGGCCGCTTCTTCCCACGACTCTTCTGACGTTCCCATCACGCGGATGACTTTGACTGCTGGCATGGCAGGGCTCGTACCACCCTCCCGCCCATAACCCTTGTTCAGGGCGCGGTGGCAGTCCCCACGACCGAACGGATCCGCGCCGGGCGACCCCGACCATCGTTAAGATAGCTCCCGTGGACGGCCCGCATATGGCCGGCCCGCCCCCGATCGAGACCGCGGCGCTGACGAAGTACTACGGGGACGTCCGCGGTGTCGAGGACCTCACGCTCGCGATCGAGCGCGGCGAGATATTCGGCTTTCTCGGCCCGAACGGCGCCGGAAAGTCGACGCTGATCCGAATCCTCCTCGGGTTCCTCCGGCCGACCGGCGGGGACGCATATCTACTCGGCTGGGACGTGACCGACAGGGGGGAGCTCCGGGAGGCAAAGCGACGGGTCGGTTACCTGCCCAGCGACGTCACGTTCTACGAGCGGGCCACGGGTCGAGAGGTCCTCGCGTACTTCGGTCGCCTGCGCGGCGACGACCGCCGCGAGGAACTCCTCGAGCGGTTCCCGGTCCCGATCGATCGCCCCGTCGACGCCTACTCCAGCGGGAACAGACAGAAACTCGCCATCGTAGCGGCGTTCATGCACGACCCCGACCTCGCGATCATGGACGAGCCGACCGCGGGCCTGGACCCGCTCGTCCAGAACGAGTTCTACGAGTTCCTCGAGGCCCGCCGGGGGCGCGGGAAGACGAGCTTCTTCTCCTCGCACGTCTTGAGCGAGGTCCGCCGGGTCTGCGATCGCGTCGGGATCATCAGGAACGGCGAGTTGATCGCGCTCGACGCCATCTCGGACGTCCTCGCCGAGAGCGGGATGGTCGTCACTGTCTCGCTGGCCGAATCCCCGCCGCCGTCGGCCCTCGAGACGCCCGGGACGACGAGCGTCGAGCGCACGCCGGAGGGCTACCACCTCGTGCTCTCCCGGGAGTTCGACGCCCTGATCGATCGGCTCGACGAGTATACCGTCCTCGACCTGGAGGTCCGCGAGGCCTCCCTCGAGGACGTGTTCATGCACTTCTACGAGGGCGGGGAACCCGCCTGACGAGCGAACGACCGGTCACCGCCTGCGCCACCACCAGATCGCCGCGAGCGCGAGGACGGCTCCGACGGCGACGAACGGTGCGAGGGACTCGGCCCCGCCGTCCTCTTCCTCGACGATCCGCACTGCGACGGGGGTCGGCTCGGCGGTGATCCGGTCGCCAGATTCCGTGGTGTACGTAAGCGAGACCGAGGCGCTCCCGGTCGTCTCGACCGCATCCTCGTCAGTCTCGATCGGGAAGCGCGCCGACCCGGACTCGCCCGGCTCGAGGGTGCCGACGGCGGCTGCCGCGGGCCTGCTCGACACCGGCGGCGCGGTCTCGATCGTCGCGACGACGTCCGTCGCCGTCTCCTCGCCGTCGTTCCGGACGGCGACCTCGTAGGTCGCACTGCCGTCGGCGGGGACGCTGTCGTTCGTCGCCGTGAGTTCGAACTCGAGTCCCTCTCCGATTTCGACGCTCAAGGGACGGGGGCCGCCCGCGACGGCAGTCGCGTCACCGTCGCCCATTTCGTACTGGAGGGTCGCGAGGACGGGATACGACCCCGGCTCGACGTCCGCGGCGCCGATGTCGACCCCCACGGCGGTCGTCTCGCCGGCCGAAAGGTTCCCTACGTAGCGCGTTCGCGTTGCCAGGGGCTCGGCGGGCGAGCCGAAGAACACCGACGGATCCATCGACCGGAGTTCGACGACGATATCGGTCACCTCGTCGTCGTCATCGGTGTTTCGCACCTCGAGGGTTGCCGTTGCGACCCCGTCGGCGGGGATGGTGTGGTTGTCGGCCAGCGAGACGGTCAGGTTCTCATCGGGGCCGAACGCCGGAATCGGTGATCCGTCCTCTCTCCTCTCCCCCGGAATAGGGGCCCTTTCTTCGGGCTCGAGCGGAACGACCGGTTCGGTCGGACCCGACGGATCCGTTTGCTCGCCCGGATCCACCTGATCATCGTCCTCGGTGCCGTCCGCGGTCGTCCCGTTGTCCGATTCGGAGGTGCCCTCGCTTTCGTTATCGGCCGGGTCGGGCGGCTCCTCGGGGTCGTCCTGGCGGGCGTCAGCGGGTCCCGCGGGGGCGAGTTCGGAACCGGCGGCGCCGGCGATCGTCCCGACGGCGAGGACGAGTACCAGGACGGCGATCACTCCCCTCCTCGAGGGGGGCGGTCGGTCCCCCCGGGACGCTCCGCTGGGCCACATCCTCGCCGAGGAGGAGGGGACGGACGATAAACGAGGCCGACCGTTTCGCCCTGTAGACCCGGGTTACCGGGCACCGGGGCCTCCGACACCCACGCCCTATAAGCGACGGGTCCGCGTCGGGACCACGGGGATCGAATGCTCGAGATCACCTCCTTCGAGACCGGCCGGCGGGTCCGCGGAACCGCGCTCCTCTCGGCGGCGTTGCTCGCCCTGATCGCGCTCACGGTCGGGCTGTTCCCGTCGATCCAGGAGGCCGGGGTCGACTTCGACGCCTACCTCGAGTCGCTCCCCCCGGAGGCGACACGGGCGTTCGTCGGGAACGTGACGACAATCACGACGATCGAGGGCTACCTCGTCTCACAGCTCTACCAGTTCGGGTGGGTGCTGTTGCTCGCGATCTACGCCGCCTACGCCGCCGCATCGGTCGTCGCGGGGGAGGTCGAACGCGGAACCGCCGAGATGACGCTCTCGCTTCCGGTCACGCGGGCCCGCTTCGTCGTCGGGAAGTTCCTCTCGCTGGTCCCGGTCGTTGTCGTCGTCAACGCGGTCACGTTCCTCGGGGTGTACGTCGGCGTCTCGCTTGTCGGGGAGTCGGTCGACGCGATCGACCTGTTCGCCGTCCACGCCTTCGCGGTGGTCTACCTCCTCGCGTGTGCAGCCGTGGGGCTGTGTGCGTCGGTCACGACCGGGTCGGTCCGCCGGGCACAGACGATCGGCGCGGGAACGGTCTTCGGTGCTTTCCTGCTCGACACCTTTACCTTCGACACGGAGTACGACTGGCTCGGTGACGCCGCCCCCTCGCGGTATTTCGATCCCGGCGCGATCCTCGCCGACGGCGAGATCGCGTGGGGCGACCTCTCGGTGCTCGTTGCCGCCACCGTCGTCCTCGTCATGCTTGCCGGGGAGTACTTCGAGCGGCGCGATCTCGCAGACTGAACGCGAAATCTATCAGCGACGGTGGCTGTGCAACCGGGATTAATGGGCCAGTCCGTCATACGGTACCGGGGATGACCGCGATCTCGATGGAGGGCGTGAGCAAGTACTTCGACGCCGGGAACACCGTCGCGAACTACCGGCTCGAGCTCGAGGTCGCAGACGGGGAGTTCGTGGTGTTGCTCGGTCCCTCGGGCTGTGGGAAGACGACCGCGCTCCGGCTGATCGCGGGCCTGGAACGGCCCTCGGAGGGGGCGATCTACTTCGACGGCGAGCGGGTCGACGACCGCTCGCCCAGCGACCGGAACGTCGCGATGGTGTTTCAGAACTACGCGCTGTACCCGCACATGACCGTCGCGGGCAACATCGAGTACCCGCTCAAAGTGCGGGGTATTCCGCCCGACGATCGCGACGAGCGCATAGCCGACGTCACCCGCCTGCTCCACATCGAGGACCAGGTCGGGAAGTCCCCGGCGGAGCTTTCGGGCGGACAGCGCCAGCGGGTGGCTCTCGCACGCGCGATCGTTCGCGAGCCCTCCGTATTCTTGCTCGACGAACCGCTGTCGAATCTCGACGCCAAACTCCGCCAGGAGATGCGAAGCGAACTCAAGCGCCTCCAGAACGAGCTCGCGATCACGACGGTCTACGTGACCCACAACCAGGAGGAGGCGATGGCGATGGCCGACACCGTCGTCGTCATGAATCGGGGGACGATCCGCCAGGTCGCGCCGCCCGAGGAGCTCTACGACCGTCCGCGGACGGGCTGGGTCGCCCGCTTCATCGGCTCGCCGCCGATGAACCTGATGGACGGCACCCGGCGGAACGGCTCGGTCGATCTGGCCGAGGCCGGCACCGTCCGATTCCCGGGAGCGCCCGGAAACGGGGACGGAACCGTCTCGCTCGGCGTCCGCCCGGAGGATCTCTCGGTGTCGGCCGAGCCGCCGCCGGCCGGAAACGCGATCGAGGGCGTCGTTGACACCGTCGAACCGATGGGCGAGTACGTCCTCGTCAATGTCACGGTAGGAGGTCGGGTCGTGAGCGCGAAGGTGGCCGACACTGACCTCGAACGCGAGGATCGGGTCTTCCTCACCTTCGAGGACGACGACGCCTACCTCTACGACGAGAACGACGAGCTGATCGCCCCCACATGAGCCTCCGAGACCACATCGGCGACTACCGGCCCGCCCCCGAGGAAACACGGAGTATCGACCGCGAGAAGGCCGTCGTGTTGGCGATGTTTCTGGTGCCGGGACTGACGCTGTTCGGGATCTTCTCGGTCGGGCCGATCGCCTACTCCGCCGTCGGGAGCGTCTTCTCCTGGGAGGGGTTCACGATCGGGCAGTTCACCGGGCTCGACAACTGGATACGGACCTTTCGAGACCCGCTGTTTATCAACTGGAGAAACATCACCGAGATGCAGTTTCCGATGGGCGCGCTCGCCCAGAACCTGCTGTGGGTGGTGATCCACGTGCCGGTGAGCACGTTGTTGGGCCTCGGGTTGGCGCTTCTTTTCGCCGATCTGACGGGCCGGCGGATCCTCCGGTCGATGGTGTTTCTGGGTTTTACGGTCCCGACGATCGTCATCGGGCTCGTCCTCCTGTTCGTCTACGACCCGCAGGCGGGCGTGTTCAACGCTGTGCTCCGGGCGGTTGGCGCCGAGGGACTCGTCCGCAACTGGACTCAGGCCCCCCAGCTCGCCATCTTCGCGCTCATCGCCGGCGGGATCTGGGTCCAGACCGGGTTCAGCATGCTGCTGTACAGCTCGGCGCTGTCGGCGATCGACCCCTCCCTCATCGAGTCCGCGAAGGTCGACGGCGCTGGCCCCTACCGCCGGTTTCGGGACATCATTTGGCCGCTCGTCAGGCCCGTCACTGCTGTCGTCGTCATCATGGGGATCATCTGGGTGATGCGGGTCTTCGACATCGTGTACGCCGCCGGGGGATCAGCGGGCGGGCCGGGCCACGTCTACTCCGTACTGGGAATCGAGGTCTACCGGGCCGCCTTCGAGGCGCCGATCGACTACGGGAAAGCGATGGTGGTCGCGCTGGTCCAACTCCTGATCGTCGCCCCGCTCGCGCTCTACATCGCGCGAATGAACTGAGCCATGACGAGAGACACTCGTACTTCGACCGAGACTGATCCCGAACGACGGACCGACGCCGGCCGCTACCTCCCGGCCGACGCGATCCCCGAAACCGCCCCGAGCCGGGAGACGGAGTGGCGGACCCGGCTCACTGAAGCCGTGCCGACGCTGCCCAGGCTGCTCAAGTACGTCCTGGCGATCGGGGTCGCGCTCCTCTGGATCGTCCCCTTTCTCGGGCTGTTCATGGCCTCCGTTCGGCCCCTGAGCGAGATCCTCCAGGGCTGGTGGAACGTAGAGGGGATGACCTTTACTCTCGAGAACTACCGGCAGGCGTGGTCGTACAGCACGGCGCCGATGGGGCGGGCGCTGCTCAACACGTTCGTCGTCACGGTTCCCTCGGTGCTGGTCGTCCTGTTGCTCGGCGCGATGGCTGCCTACCCGTTCGCGCGCTTCGAGTTCCCGTTGAAGACGGCGCTGTTCTTCCTGATCTTGCTGGTGATGGCCGCTCCTCCGGAGCTGGTCGCGATGGGCAACTACAACACGCTCCGCAATATCGGCCTCTTCGACAGCTACATGGGCCTCGTCCTGGTCCACGTCGGTTGGGGGTTGGGCTGGGTCGTCCTCTTCTTGCGAAACTACCTGTTGGGAATCCCCGAGGAACTAGAGGAGGCCGCTCGGATCGACGGCGCCTCGCGCTACCAGATCTTCCGGACGATCATCCTCCCGCTGTCGGCGCCCGCGCTCGTCTCCGTCGCCGTCATCCAGTTTACGTGGGTTTGGAACGCCTTTTTCTTCCCGCTCGTCTTCATGCGCTCGCCCGACCTCTACCTCGCTCCACAGGTCCTGCCGTTGATGAGAGGGCGTCTCCAGGTCCAGTGGGGACTCGTCGCGGCCGGCTCCGTGATGACGCTCGCGGTGCCCGTAATTCTGTTCATGCTCCTCGAGCGCTACTACAAACGCGGGATGGTCGCCGCTGTCACGGACTGACCTCGAGTTCACGCTCCGGGAGGCGGATGCGTTGGTGTTTCCAGCCACCACTGAGACACGCCCGACGGACCGACTGTCCATACCGACGGTTCACCCGCTGTAGAGAACATGCCGGTCACACCCTCACTGGAAGCCGATCACAGCCTCGCTGGAAGCCGATCACAGCGGCAGCAGGTTCCACTCGGTCGCGACGACCGCGAAAACGATCGCCCCGACGTTCGCGACGAAGAAGGGCCGCGAGGCGTGCCACGCGAAGTAGAGAAACGAGACAAGCGGGAGGGTCGCGATCGCCGCCGGCCAGAACCCCCGGAGCGCGAGCGTCGCGAGAAAGGCGATCGTAAAGAGATAGAGGAGATCGACGGCGACGGTGCTCGCGTTGCGCCGCCGGAGTTCCTGGCCGACGACAACGAGCGAATCGACCACGTTCGAGTCGTCCGGGGGCCGGGCCACGCTACCCGCCGCCGTCGCCGTCGACGGTCTCGGTCAACGACTGGTCGAGCGTCTCGAGGATCCCGCCGATCTCCTGGTCGGGATCGGCCCAGAGGCCTGTGAGCTGGGCCCAGAACGACGACTGGAACGGATCACCCAGCGTGTCGTCGAGATCGGGTACGAGCTCGATCTCGCCGGACAGCGTCGCGAGCTCGCGCATGATCTCGAGTTCGTAGGCGTCCTCCGGCACCTCGGTGTTCGAGGCGATGAAGCCGCCGCGTTCGGCCCAGACCTGCTGGCCCTCCGCCGAGACGAAGGTCTCGACGGCCGTCGTCGCCGCCTCGACGTTCGAGGAGTACGACGGGACGGTAAACCAGTTCTCGGCGGCGACCATCGACTC
This sequence comes from Saliphagus sp. LR7, assembly GCF_003344565.1. Lineage (NCBI taxonomy): Archaea > Methanobacteriati > Methanobacteriota > Halobacteria > Halobacteriales > Natrialbaceae > Saliphagus > Saliphagus sp. LR7. The sequence goes on from NZ_QPND01000002.1 coordinate 412,751, forward strand.
GGCCCCGGGGACCATGAACACGTCCAGGTCCTCGGGGTCCTGGATCGCCTCGAACCCCGGTGTCCACGACCCCATGAAGTACAGCGGCGTCTCGTTCGCCCAGAAGTACTCGTACTGGACCCCGAAGTCTCGAACCGCACTGAAGTAGCCTTCCTGGAGCAGCGACTGGATCTCCTCGAAGGCGGTCACGACGCGGTCGTCGGTCATCGACGCCTCGCCCGCGATGAGCTCCTGCTGGAGCGTGGCGCCGTCCTCCTGGCGGAGGATGAACCCCTCGGTCACGTCGCTCAACGGCCAGCCGTCGCCGTTGCCGGAGGCCAGCGGTGCCTCGACGCCCTCGATCCCGTTGATCTCCTCGAGGAGGTCCAGGAACGCGTCGTAGTCGTCGGGTTCCTCGAGCCCGTGTTCCTCGAAAAAGGAGGGTCGGTACCAGAAGCCCGGTTTCAGGTCCATCTTGAACGGGGCGGCGTACACAGCCCCGTCGGCGGTCACCTGCTCTCCGTCGGGCGCGAAGTTCTCGGGGTTCCACGTGTCCCCGAGTTCGGCGAGGTGGCCCGCCGCCGCGTCGGACTGGACCCGCGCGGGCGAGGGCATCACGACGATGTCCGCGGGCGCGACGCCGCCCTCGTAGTCGATGAGCGTCCCGGTCAGGATCGCCTCCGTCGTCCGTGGCTGGTAGACGATGTCGAGGCCGGTCTCCTCGCTGACGTAGTCGACGACCGCGAGGAAGTCCTCCTCCTCGCCGCCGGTCCAGACGCCGGTGACCGTCAGCGCCTCTTGGGCGCTCGCGGTCCCCGTTACCCCGATTCCTGCTACCCCGGCCGCGCCGAGTCCCCGGAGCACGCTCCGCCGGTCGAGTCCGCTGTCTGTCTCTCGCATGCAGGCGTCCGACACCGAACGGGACCTTAATGGTTTTTCCCACCGGCCGTGTACTATCCGTCCTCGAGACTTCCATGGCCCGGCGGACGACCACCTCCCCCGCATCCGGCCGTCGGTTTCGGTTCTCGACCGTCTCGGGGGCGCGGGCATCGAGCTATTAGTTGCTCATTACGCCCATAGGGCAGTCACGAATACCGTTACGGAACGGCGGACTGCCGCTACTGAATCGGTGGGTCCGAGGAGAAACGAACGATTGGCGCACCGAAACGATGGCCGGAGTCGGGGTCTCCGACCCGTGGTGAGCCGTAGGACGGGCCGTCGGGCGACGCCGGGGTCTCGTCGATATCCGTTTCGTTCCGATCGGTCTCGCTGTGGGGGGTTCGACCCGGCGATACTATACGACTGGTCGTCGACGAACGCGCATGGCGTCTCGCATACTGGTCGCCTTCGACGAATCGCCACAGGCCGAGGCCGCGTTGCGACACGCGTTATCGACGTATCCCGACGCTGAGATCCACGTCCTCCACGTGACCGACCCCCGGGAGTGGACCGGCGGCGGAGTCGACGGCGGCTACTACTCCGAGGAGCTGTACGACCAGATCCAGGAGTCGGCCGAGCGGCTCCTCGAGCGGGCCGAGTCGATCGCCGCGGAGTACGACGTGGCGGTGACGACGGCCTCGACGGACGGGCGGACGTCCTCGGCCATCGTCCGCTACGCGGAGGACCACGACGTCGACCACGTCGTCGTCGGGAGCCACGGACGGCGCGGGCTGGCGCGGTTCCTCCTCGGGAGCGTCGCGGAACGGGTCGCCCGGCGCTCCCCGGGCTCCGTGACGATCATCCGCGAACCGGATTCGAAGGACGAGACGTAGTCGGTCGGCCGTTCGGCCCGGCGGTCGCGTCCTCCGGCGCTTGGACGCCCGCTCCCCGATCGCGGACGTCTCGGTCGATGGCCGCCAGGCACTGCTCGGGAGCCTGGTATTGCGGCCGCCGTCGACTCAAGGGTAAGATCGGGCCCGAAGCCCACTCGGGGGGGTTTCGGCGGGGTTTCCCGACTCTCGACGACCGCCGGGTCCGGCGCTTTCACTCACGAGGGGCGATCGACGATCAGTACGGGAACGTCGACCGTTCGCAGGACGGACGAGGTCACGCTGCCAAGCAACTGGCGTTCGAGGTTCGACCGCCCCCGCGATCCCATGACGATCAGTTCGATCGCGTTGTCGGCGACGTACTCGCCGATCCCGGCCGACGCACCCTGGAAGGACGACGACCGGGTGACCGCGGTCGTCACCTCCGTCGCCGGCGCCCGCTCGGCGATCCCGGTTGCGATCTCCTCGACGGCCGCCTCGCCTTCGGCCTCGAGACGTTCGATGAACGCCTCGTCTAAGCCACCGGCGTTGAACGGGCCGCCCGCCGACTGGAGCGCGACGACGTTCAGGACGTGGATCGCCGACCCGAACCGCCGTGCGATCTCGACCCCGTGGGGCGTGGCGGCGGCCGCGTTCTCGCTTCCGTCGGTCGGCACGACCACGCTCGAGTACCCGATCTCTGCTCCCGAGTCCTCCCGTGGGACGACGAGCACCGGAATCTCGCTCCGGTGGAGGATTCCCTCGGTTACGCCGCCGAGGAGTCGCTTTCCGAGGCCCGTCGCCCCCTGTCTGCCGACGACGATCAGGTCCGCGTTCGTTTCCGCGGCGTGGTCGGCGATCGCCCGTTGGGGGACCCCGGTGGCCGTCGTCGCGGTCGTCGACTGGCCGCGCTCCGTCGCCAGTGTCTCGATCTCGGCGAGGATCGCGTCGCTCCGTTCCTCGAGATCTTCCCCCTCCGCGTTCGTTCTCACGAACCGACGCGACCGCTGATCGACGACGTGGATGACGTCGACCGTCGCGTCGAAGCCGCCAGCGACCTCGAGACCGTGTGTCGCCGCGCATTTGGCTTCCTCGCTTCCGTCGACGGCGATCAGGACCCGATCGTACATGGCTCGGTGTTCGAGTCGGATCGCCTTCATCCTTCCCTCGGTCGAACGACCGAAATCGGCTCGGATCGACGGCAACGCGGTCAGGGTTGCGCAGAATAATATTTTAATCATAGATACTAAAATATATGTTATGAAGGTAGTAATGTATGGCGCCCGAACTCCGGTATCGCTTCGCTCGTGGGGGCCACGATCGGTGAGTCCGATCCTGGGCGGAATCGAAGACAGAGGGATTGGGGGTTCCGATCTCGATGCTCCGATAGTCCCGATAAGGTCGTCACACGCCCGATAAGTGTGGCTTCGACAGCCGAAGAGTCGCCCCTCGAACCCTGATGTCGACGGGGATGGATCCCGCGAGCGGACACGATTTTCGGCCGCTGCTCTCTGGGCATCGATCCGATCCGAAACCGGACACTCGACGCACCGTCTAATGACTTCAAACGAGTAGGATCTATGAAAACAAATCTCTCGGACATGTAATCTTGGGCAGATGGCTGTAGCGTTACGGGTTCGGCTTTTCATCCGGTATTCAGAGCCAACTGGCAGGTCCCGGTGACGGATCGTCCCGACACCGTTCCCCGTAATCGGCACCCGGGGGAACGGAATAAACCTGTGAACGCTATATCGAACGCGGGACGTTTCACCTGAACTACGTCGAGAACCGGGAAGTCTTCCGAGAACTCCGAACCCATCGCTTCGGGTCGGGAACGTATGGAGTAAGCTTCGGGTCGGCGCCTCCGCTCAGGTCCGTCCCTCGTGGCTCTCGTGGTGGCTCTGTCTCCCCCGTTCTTACCCGGCCACTCGAACGGTCAACAGGGTGGTTCGACCGGCCCGATCTCCTCTAGGGAGTCCGCGTAGCCGATCGTGGCGTTCTCGATCCAGAGGTCCGTGTGGAGACGGGTCTCGAGGACCGTCTTCCAGGCACCCTCCGTCCCGTCGTGTGGCAGCGCTCTGATCCGACGAGCGGTATGGCCGTCGCCGTCTCTCTCCCCCACTGACCACCGCATCAGAACGCGTGGCCCGTCGCTGGCCGGCGTCTCAACCATTCCGCCCCGCGGTCGTCGAGCGTTGCCCCATACACGCCTTCGGTGACCCGGCGGCTATACTCCGTCGCATGTGTGTGCCGGGTTACACCCCCCAAATTCGGTTCCGGTCGGGTCAGGGCTCGAGCCCGAGGCGGTCGAACTGGCCCTCGGGTGCGTCGAGGTCCGCCAGGGCGGCGACGAGCAGCTCGCGCATTCGGTCTTCCTCCCCGCTCTCGCCGGCGAGGTTCGTCTCCTGGTGAGGGTCGGCCTCGGTGTCGTAGAGCCGGTCGTCGTCGTGCTGGGCATACGACCGGCCGGGGAACTTCCAGACCGGCGACTCCGTGTAGGGGAGGAAAGTACCGCTCTCGGCGTCGGTCTTCGGTTCGGTAGGGGTAAACCAGGAGTTGGGGTTCATCATCGTCGTCGAGTAACAGTCAGTCGGCTCCTCGGGGTCACACGGGCGCATGTAGGTGTAGCGGCCGTCGGTGACGTTGACCGAACTCCCCCAGTAGCCGTACAGTGCCCACTCGCGGTGATCGTTCTCCGCGCCCGCCAGTACCGGCTCGAGACTCCGGCTGTGAGTCCCCTCGGGGATGGAGACGTCAAGGAAGTCCAGGACGGTCGCATAGAGGTCGACCGCGCTCGTGAGCTGGTCGATCCGGTCGCCCGAGCGCTCCGCGTCGGGGTGGTGGATCATCAGGGGCGTGTTCGCCAGCGCGTCGTAGACGGGCATCTCGTTTTTCGCGATCCAGCCGTGCTCGCCGAGCAGGAAGCCGTGGTCTGCGGTGACGATCACGGCGGTGTCCTCCCAGCTGCCGGTCCCCTCGATGGCCTCGAGGACCTCCCCGAACCAGCGATCGACCATCGTCACCTTCCCGGCGAACTGCGAGCGGACGAACTCGAGTTCCCGATCCGAAAGCTCGCTCTGGCCGGCGTCGATCCGGCCGTAGTAGGGCCAGTTCGGGAGCTCCGGGTCCCGCGGGTCCTCGTCGGTGTACATCGAGGCGTACGGTTCGGGGAGGTGGAACGGCTCGTGGACGTCGAAGCTATCGACGTAACAGAACCACTGGTCCCAGTCGCCCGCGTCCCGGAGCCAGTCGGCGGTCGAAGCGAAGACCCGCGGGGCGAAAAAGTCCGCTTCCGCCCGCTCGTCGAGGGCGTCGACGTTCCGGGCGTACTGGGCGCGGTTGAGGAAGCCGACGCCGTCGGCGGGATCGGTCGCCGGATCGGTAGTCTGGTCGAGCAGGCGCTCGTCGGGCTCTCTCGGAACCGTTTTCCAGGCGTCGTATTCGTGGCCGCGGACGAACTCGAAGCCGTTGTAGTCCTCGTAGTAGCCGTGGCTGCCGTGCTGGAAGTAGTGGAAGTGGTCGGTGATAAACTGTGTGACCGCGCCCGCGTCCCGCGCGAGGCACGGGAGCGTCTCGTCGAACGGTTCGATGGGGCCCCACGGACGCCAGAGGAACTCCTGGACCCCGGCGGTCCACTCCCGACGCGCGGGCATACAGGGGAGGCTCCCGGCGTAGTGGGTGTCGAAGACGGCCGCGCGCTCGGCGAACCGATCCAGGTTGTCGGTCTCGACCTCGTAGTCGACGACCGTCGGAACCGCGCTGTACGCCGAGAGGAAGTCCCGCCGGAGGCTGTCGATAGAGATCTGGAGGACGTTCATTTCGACCTCTCGTCCGTTCCAGCGGTCCCGGCCTGTCCCTCGAGGCCGTCGCCACGGAGCAGGTCGCCGTTGACAACCAGGAACGGCTCCCGGCGACAGATCCCGCAGTGCTCGAGACAGGGCGCCTCGACGGCGTCCTCGCGGGCACGGAGCCGCCGTCGGGCCTCCTCGCCGACGTTGCTCAGGCAGTATTCGATCACGCCCGGCGTGACGGGACGACCGGCCATAAAGCCGGGCCCCTTCCCGATCACTCCCTGAGGAGGAGATAGCCGACGACGAGTGCCGCGAGAACGGAGCCGATCCCCCACTGAAACATGGTGTAGGACTCGAACATCTGGTGGGTGGCCCAGCCGACCGCGAACGCGAGCATCGCGACGTCGACCTCGCGGTAGTCGACCATGCCGGCGACGATGGTGCCGACGACGAGGCCGGCGTAGGCGAGGCCGCCGACGAACCCTGCCTGGATGAACACTCGGAGATAGGAGTTGTGCGGGGAGAAGGAATCCCCCGTGTGGTAGGCATCGATCACCTCGGCCGTGGAGCCGTTCCCGTAGCCAAAGAGCAGGGGACCGTCACGGATCGCCCCGAGGCTTGCCGACCAGAGCTCGAAGCGGTTGGTCGCAGAGATGTCGATGACGCCGACGTACATCCCCGCGAGCAGGCCGGCGACCCCGAGGACGCTGGCGACGACCGTCACGGGGACGGTGAGCCGGCCGCCGACGGCGTAGACGCCGTAGATCCCGACGGCGACGGCCGCCGCGAGCATCGCCGCACGTGCGTTCGAGAGAAAGAGACCGAGCCCACAGAGCCCCATCAGGACGGCGGCGACGCTCGCGCCGAGCGGCCGGCGCGCGACGACCGAGCGATGGAACTCGACGAACGCGGCGACGACGCCGGCGAACGTCACCATCCCGAAGGAGTTCGGGTTCGGGAAGGCCGACTGTAGCGTCGTCACGCCGGGATCGAAGCCCGGGATTTGGGGCGTCGGCCCGGAGGAGTACTGGCGGACCTCGAAGATCCACAGCGCGTAATCGCCGATGACGTACGTGAACAGCCCGAGCAGGACCGTCACCGCCGCCAGCCGGGGGAGAAACCAGAGGAAGACCTCCTCGGGGACGAGCCGGGGGATCACCAACAGGTTGCTTCCCATCACGATCGCGGCCCACAGCGGCCACCGCGACTGCGTGCTCGAGGGAACAAACGCGAGGGAGTTGGCAAGATAGACCCCGGTGAGAACGGCGAAACAGGCGACCGCGCCCCACTGGATGAGGGTGTATCGCCTGGCGTCGGTGACGACCAGCAGGAACGAAAGGGTGAGGACGAAGACGATCGTGACCGCGAACGGGCGGTTCGGACCGAGCCCGAGGCCCGGCGAGGAGCTCTGGTAGAGCACCCCGAGGACGACGAACGTGAAGCCGAGAACTCCGAGAAAGGCGGTCTGGAGCTGTTCGATCTCCTCGTAGGTCCCCGCGGCGAGCCGACAGCCCAGCACCGCGCCGAGCAGGATCGCGGAGGCGGCCAGTTGCCAGGCCAGCACCGATCCCGTCGTGTGTGCGAGAAAGACCAACACCAGGTGGATGCCAAACAGCCCGTAGACGACGCCGTTGACGACGTTGTCGGCACTCCAGTCGTGAACCAAAAGCGTCGCCGGTTCCCGCTCGACGGTACTCACGACTCTACCAATTACGGGTGACCACTAAATATCTGTCCCGATGCGGACGACCCGTTGGAGCGCTCCGAACGGTGTATCGTCCCACTTATGCGGTTCCGTCGTCGTTTCCCGAACGAATGTCGTGGCGCGAACTCCTGATCACGGTCCTCGCCGGCGCCCTCCAGGGGCTCCTCGAGTGGTTGCCCGTCTCGAGCCAGGGGAACCTCTCGATCTTCCTCTCGCTGGCCGGCGAGTCCCCCGAGGTCGCGGTGCAGCTCTCCCTGTTCTTGCAGCTGGGAACGACGCTGTCGGCGGCGGTCTACTACCGCGAGGACATCGGGCGGGCGATCGCCGACGCCCCCGGCTGGCGGCCCCGCGAGGCCTTCGAGGGAAACAACGCCGAGACGACGTTCGTCGTCGTCGCGACGGCGATGACCGGGCTCGTCGGGATCCCGATCTACGTCCTGCTGATGGACGTCGCCAGCGAGCTGACCGGCGGGGCGTTCGTCGCCGTCATCGGCGTCTTGCTCGTGATCACCGGCATCCTCCAGCAGACCTCCTCGGCGGTCGGGCTCGGTAACCGGGAGCTGCCGACGCTGCTCGACGCCGTCTTCGTCGGGGCGCTCCAGGGGTTCTCGATCCTGCCCGGGGTCTCCCGGTCGGGGACGACAACCAGCGCCCTGCTCTTCCGGGGGTACGACGGCCCCTCGGCGTTCCGGCTGTCCTTCCTGCTGTCGATTCCCGCCGGGATCGGTGCGGGCGTCCTCACCGCGGTTGACGCCGGGGGGCTTCCGGCGGTCGGGCCGACCGCGGCCGCCGGTGCGCTGGTCGCGAGCGTCGTCGTCGGCTACGCCGCGATCGACGCCTTGCTCCGGATCGTCGAACGGGTCCCGTTCTGGGCGATCTGTTATGGCCTCGGCGGGCTGGCGATCGTCGGCGGCGGGCTCGCGACGCTGGTGTAGGGGACACCTGATACCCCGATGCTCCCGTTCCCGTCTTCCGGTTTCACTCCCGACGTCGGAGGATTTCGGAGTGAATACGTCAACCGCTCTGTCCATTATTCCACGTCGGGATCCGTATTTTCAAAGCGTTTATGGTAGCCGAGGTGTCCTGTTAAGCTATGCTAACCGGGTGGCGATACCGCGTCGTCGGGGCAGGCGGGGTGGTAGCCCTAGTCGCGGCCGCGGTCCTCGTCGCCAATCACCCGGTCTCGCAGTCGGTATTCACGACCTACGTCCCCGTCTTCAACAGACTGGAACCCGAGGTCGTCAGCGGAGGGGCACTCGCCCTCGCGATCTTACTTTCGATCGGAGTGATCGGCGGCAGCCTCCTGCCCCTGTACAAGCCTCGTCCCCAGCGTATCCTCGATACGGTCTTTCTCACCCACAAGCGCCTCCTCGTCGGCGGGTTCGCTCTTGCGACGCTCGGTTACTACAACTGGACCTACCGGATTCCGCGGGCGACGCTCACGATGGCCGTTGCCCTCCTCTTCGTCGTACTTCCCCTCTGGTTCGTCTGGATCCGCCACGGAACCGGCAGGGAAGACGGCCGGACCCTGATCGTCGGCGACGATATAGAACAGATCCGGCGGATCGCGCCCGACGTCGACGCCTCCGTCATTGGCTATCTCTGCCCGACCGTCGTCAGTAGCGTCCCGAAAGACGACCCGGCGGAAGCCGTCGCCGTCGCCGACGGTGGCGGCACGGTCGGCGACTGGCAGGGGATCGAGCGGGTCGGAAGCGACGCCGACCAGCGTGACCGGATCGAGACGATCAACCGGCTGGGTGGGCTCTCCCGGCTCGAGGACGTCATCGTCGATTGTAACATCGACACGGTCGTTCTCGCCTTCAGCGAGGCCGATCGTGCGGAGTTCTTCGGCGCGCTCGAGGTGCTCCACGAACACGGCGTCAACGCGAAGGTGCACCGATCGTACGCCGACAGCGTTCTGATCTCGGAGGGCGGTGCCGGCGACCTCGTCAACGTCGACATCGAGCCGTGGGATCCGTTGGATCACGTCTGGAAGCGGGCGTTCGACGTCCTGTTCGCTGTCTCGACTCTCACCGTGCTCGTTCCGATGATCGCCGTGATATCGGCCGCGATCAAGCTTGAGGACGGTGGGTCGGTACTGTACCGCCAGGAACGGACCGCCGTGTTCGGCGAGTCGTTCCCCGTCTACAAGTTCCGGAGCATGATCGAGAACGTCGAGGACGAAACCGGCGCGAAGATCAGCGAGGAGGACGCCGGCGACGTAGACCCCCGCGTCACGCGGGTCGGACGGTTCCTTCGGCAAACCCATCTGGACGAAATCCCCCAGCTGTGGTCGATTCTCGCCGGCGACATGAGCGTCGTCGGCCCCCGACCGGAACGCCCCGAACTCGACACGCGGATCCAGCGCGAGGGGATCGACTGGAGCAAGCGCTGGTTCGTCAAGCCCGGCCTGACCGGCCTCGCTCAGATCAACGACGTGACCGGCCACGAACCCGGAAAGAAACTCCGATACGACCTCGACTACGTCCGCCGTCAGTCGTTCTGGTTCGATATGCAGATCGTTCTCCGGCAAATCTGGAAAGTATTATCCGACCTCGTTCGATACGGTTCCGATGAATGAGTATCGAAGACGATTATGTTCCCGTTTTCGGGAACCGAATCCTCGTAACTGGCGGTGCCGGGTTCATCGGGAGCAACATCGTCGACGCTCTCGTCCCGGACAACGACGTTCGCGTTCTCGACGATCTCTCGGGCGGATCCCGATCGAACGTTCCTGACGAGGCCACCTTCTTCGAGGGCGACATCAGAAACGACGACGATCTCGAACGGGCGACCGACGGCGTCGACATCGTCTTCCATCAAGCGGCGTTGGTCGACGTCGACGAGTCCATGCGCCGCCCCGAAACGACCCACGACATCAACCTCAACGGGACCGTTAAAGTCCTCGAGCATGCGCGTCGGGAATCGGCGCGCGTCGTGTTCGCCTCGAGCGCGGCCGTCTACGGTCACCCGACGTCGGTGCCGATCGCCGAGGACTCGCCCACCGATCCGCTCTCGCCGTACGGACTCTCGAAGCTCGCAGCCGAGCAATATGTTCGGCTCTACGGCGAGCTGTACGACCTGTCTACCGTCTCGCTGCGCTATTTCAACGTCTACGGTCCGGGACAGCTCGGCGGCGACTACAGCGCCGTCATCAGTACGTTCGTCGAACAGGCGATGAACGGAGCGCCTATCACGGTCGAGGGAGACGGCGCCCAGACCCGCGACTTCGTCCATATCGACGACATCGTTCGAGCGAACGTCCTGGCGGCGGGTTCCGAAGCGTCCGGCGCCTTCAACGTCGGAACCGGCGAGAGCGTTTCGATCCTCGAGCTGGCGGAGATCGTTCGCGACGCTGCCGACTCGGAGTCGGAGATCGTCCACACCGACGCCCGTTCCGGGGATATCGACCGGAGCCGTGCCGACATCTCCGCGCTCGAGTCGCGGCTCGGATACGAGCCGACCGTCTCGCTTGCGACCGGGCTCGAACGGGTGGTCGAATCGCGGTCGGAGACGCCCCTCCCGGAGGACCGGTAGATGCGAATCCTGCGGGTCGCACAGAAACTGTATCCGGACGTCAACGGCGGGGGCGCGTATCACGCCCACGCGATGAGCCGCGACCAGGCGGAGATGGGCCACGACGTCACCGTGATAACGGTTCGAAACGATCCGGAGTTACCGGCCAGAGAGGAGCGCGAGGGGTACACCGTGTTGCGATACGATCCGACCGTTTCGGCGCTGGGAAACGATATCAGCGCCGGTGTCGCCAGGTATCTCGTGTCGGTTGCGGAGTTCGACGTGATGCACGCCCACTCGCACCTCTATTTCTCGACGAACCTGGCGGCGCTTCGCCGGCGGGTCGGCGGGCCGCCGCTGGCCATTACGAACCACGGACTCTACAGTCAGAACGTGTCGAAACCGGTATTCGATTTCTATCTCCGGACGGTCGGCCGGTGGACGTTCAATCGGGCCGACGTCGTCTTCTGTTATACCGAAACGGATCGCGGGCGCGTGCGGGACCTCGGCGTGTCGAGTCGGATCTCGGTCGTCCCGAACGGGATCGACACCGAGCGGTTCACGTCCGAGGGGCACGAACATGGATCGGTCACGGGCGACGACCCGTCCGTCCTGTTCGTCGGTCGGTTGGTCGAGGGAAAACGCCCGCTAGTCGCCCTCGAGGCGTTCGCAGTAGTTCGCGAGGAATATCCCGACGCCCAGTTGCATATTTGTGGTGAGGGACCGAAGCAGGAGGAACTCGAGGCTCGAGCCGCCAATCTGGGCATCGCCGATGCGATCACCTTTCTGGGTCAGGTTCCCTACGACGAGATGCCGGCAGTGTTTCGCGGTGCTGACGCGCTGGTGTTGCCGAGTCGGGCGGAAGGCGTTCCGCGGACGATCATGGAAGCACTCTCGGCCGGCGTACGGGTCGTGAGTTCCGATCTGCCCCAGGTCCGATCGGCGTTCAGCGATACTGTGGCGTACGCCCCCACGGACGACTCCTCGACGTTCGGGAGTCAGTTGTTAGCCGAGCTATCCAATTCGCGCAGTCCCTCGCTGGGTGAGGAGTTCAGCTGGCATCGAACGGTCGAGGAGACGACGGCGGAGTTGGCGGAGATCGGCCGGCGAAGTACGACCAGTTGATCGCTTAGCTCGATAACTACTGCAAGTAGCCGAGGTCCTCGAGGCGATCCTTCGTCGAGTCGGTCATCGACACCGAGCCCGCCCTCTCGGCGTGGTCGAACGACTCGAGCCAGTCGTCCAGTTCGGATTCGAGATCGGCGACGGTTTCGGGCCGTTCCTCGGCGAGATTGGTCCGTTCCTCGGGGTCGTCGGGGAGATGATACAGCTCGCGAGAGCCGTCGGACCCTCGAACGAGCTTGTCGCCGTTCGATCGGATCGACCGGAGCGATCGATCGTACTTGGAGACGTGGTCCGGCAGTTCACCCACGCGTTTCTCGAACGCATCCATCGAGGGCTGTGGGGCGAGGTACTCCGCTACGGCTCTCGAGCGGGGATCCGTTCCCGCGTCGGGGTGGAAGGAACGCCCCTGGAACGCCTCGCGGGCGTCCTCGGCGTCGATCCCGGCCGCGTCGAGCAGGGTCGGCGGGAGATCGGTGAGCTGAACGAGCCGGTCGTTCTCGATACCGCCCGTGAAGGCACTGCCACGGACGATCAGGGGGACGTGGAGCAGCGTCTCGTAGAGACAGTACTGGTGGTCCATCAGGTCGTGATCGCCGATGTTCTCGCCGTGGTCGCCGGTGATTACGAGGACCGTCTCCTCCCACTCGCCTGCCGCTTTCAGGAGCTGCCGTAACTCCCCGATACGGTGATCGAGATACGCGAGTTCACCTCGATACAGTCCACGGAGGGCGTCGAGTTCGCGTTCGGAGATCTCGTTTTTTCCGGCGATATAGCCCCAGGCGTCCTGGGAGACGTCCATCGCTTCCTCGAAGGAGACGTCCGACGGGAGAAAGGGGTCGGCGAACGTCTCGGGTGGTCTGTACTCGAGATGGGGCTCGAGGTAGTTGATGAACAGGAAGAACGGCCGGGTGTCGTCTCGGTCGTCCAGCCAGCCGTCGACCCATTCGTTGGTTCGTTTCGCACCGTCGTCCTCTTGTTTGCGGAGGAACTGGCCGTAGACGGCGTTCGCGACGTTCGTGATCGGGTTGCCGTCGATCATCCGGCGGGCGACCGCACGCAGCTTGTCGGTCCCCTCCTCGGTCCGTGCGATCTCGCCGAGGTCGGTTTCGGACTGGACGTACTGCCAGGTCTTGTAGAAGGTTTCGAACCCCTCGGCGAAGCCGAACTCCTCGCTGATCCAGGTGTTGTTCGAGATGCCGACCGTCTCGTAGCCGTGGCGTTCGAACAGCGATGGTAAATAAGGGACGTCCGACTCCAACTTCTTGTAGCCAGCATGGGCGCCGTGCTTGCTGGGATACGTGCCCGAGAGCAGCGACGCGTGGGACGGAAGCGACCACGGGGCGGCGGCGGTGGCGTTCGTGTACTCGACTCCCTCGCTCGCGATCCCGGAGATGGCCGTCTCCCTTCGGTCGCGTACCTCCCCGAGGGCAGCCGCTTTCGCCGTGTCCATCACGAGAACGATTACGTTCGGCTGTTCCATCGGGGTCTCACTTGGGAGAGGGTTCTATCGTCATCGTTTTACCGCTTGTGATAGTCGATTCGTACCACCATGGACGAGAAACCAATAAGATAATGATTAGATTGATAGGTATACGCTATCTACGATCTAAAAAGACCCTGTCCAGATTAAGATGAAGAATGTATTGAATCAATATATCGAACCGATATATAATTATATATGCGTAAGGCGATCTATGTATGGTAAATGACGCACAGCCGATTTCACTATCTAGTGATGATGCGCCTACTATAAGTGTGGTAATACCAACATATAACAGAGCAGATGTCTTACCGAGAACTCTCGATAGTGTATTGGAACAGACTTATAATAATATTGAGTTGGTGGTTGTGGACGATGCTTCTACCGATGCTACTAAATCAATAGTTAAGGGGTATGAGGATCCCCGAATCAGGTATATTTCTCATAAGAAGAATTCCGGTGGAAGTGCCGCTCGGAATACTGGCCTCAAAGCGGCAAAGGGCGCGTTTGTTGCATTTCTTGACGATGATGACGAGTGGCATCCTCGAAAGATTGAGGCTCAACTCAAGACATATAATGAGGCGCATGAGAGTGTTGGTGTGGTCTATTCTGGAATTAAAAATGTCGATAGCAAGGGGCGGACGAATTCAGTAAAAACTCCAAAAATCGAAGGAGAGGTAACGAAAGAACTATTATTAGAAAATTTCATCGGATCATTTTCGGCGTTATTAGTAGACTCTGGGACTATCAATTCAACTGGTCTTCTTGACGAACGATTCCCGAGCTGGCAAGACTGGGAATATTATATCCGGTTGTCCAAGGAAGCCCATTTTGCCGCGGTTCCAGAACCATTGGTTGTCCGTTACAACGCGGATCACGAACAGATTAGCGACGATCTTGAAACGAAAATAACAGAGACGTATCCTCTCCTGTATAAAAAATTCGATGATTGTGCAGCAGAGTACGGTCAATGGTTCAGGCGGCGTCGGCGTGGTTGTCTTCTATTTCATCTTGGATATGCCGCGCTCTCAAATAACCAATACGCGCTTGCACGAGAGTTTCTAACAAAGTCAATCCTATACAATCCAACCAATTTTGAAAGTTACGTATACTGGTTCTCAGCTCTTGGCGGGAGGTGCACTTATCGGACGTCCCAGACGATCAAACGATGGCTAGTACGACAATTCTCGTAGATAGTTCGTATACAATTAATGAAATATATTGGTCACATTCGGCATACATGTCGTATTTAGGAACAATTGTAGAATTGATCGCTATGTGATACTCTCCATGCATTATAGTTAATAAATTGATAAAAGCCGAAATGAGGCCAATCAGTGGTCGGATTCCTTGACGGCCGGTTCTCGGAGGTCTCCATTGAGTCAGGTGTTAGTCAGACAATGAGGCGATATCCTTCATACACTAATTGAAATAGGATGTGTACCTTCTCTATTAATATATTGAATAAGCGCTCCAAAAGACCTAAATAACTTGCAAAGATAGGCGATAGCAAATATAGCAATGATCTTGTTCGGACGCAGCGATGATCTGTCGGTAATCTTTTCCGCAATGTGACCTGGATTGGGAGGTAGGTATCGTCGCGGATCAAGGAAGCTCCGTATTTCGAACCGGTCTGGGTAATGGTACGCAAGTTGTGCCGTACCCCGTCCGATCCGGAGATTCTTCGAAAGTTGCTCCCAGAGGGTCGCCCGAGCCGGATGATACACTATAATATCTGACTCGAAATACTGCTTGAATCCCGCATTGTGAACACGTTTGCCGAACTCCATGTCCCCTCCAGAAATGACCCGAGCATCAAAGCGGCCAACGATTTCAAACACCTTTCGATGGACGGTAAGACAGGCAGTTACAGTGAAATATTGTTCTTCCATATATCGCCGTATTGGAAATCCAGACAAATACTGTTCATATATCGTAGCAAGTGATTCGCAATCCTCAGTGTATACGATCATCTCACAACCCATGTAGTCCCACCCGTGTTCAGTGTAGGAGTCAACCACCGATTTGGCCCAGGTTGGCTCAACAGTCATATCGGCATCAATAAAGGAAATGAGCGATCCGTTCGCGTGCTCAATACCTCTATTGCGTGCGGCGTATGAACTTTGGATCTCGTCTTCAGTTAGGAGGGTAACCAATTCAGGGTAGCGTTCACAGTATTCTTGAACTACCTTACAAGTGTCGTCTTCAGAGTCGTTATCTACAACAAGGATTTCATAAGAATGTATGGGATACGTCTGAGAAGTAAGCGATTCGAGCGTCGTCCGAATCCCGTAGGGATCGTTGTACACTGGAATAACGACCGAGAGGGCCGGGTCTGCCGAAGGTGATTCGTCCGTTTGGCTCATTTTCGTAGAGAAGTCATACCCGCTCGCCTAAAGCCGTCGATTGGCAGTTGAAACATCTCCGTGGAGCGAAACGGTGACATTCCGTGCGGCTTCCTTGGAATCTCCGCCGCCGTGCAAGTTACACCAACTCTGCGAATAACGCTTTGAGCGGTCGTTGAGGTCCTCAATGACGAAATTCACCGAGATGAGCGGCCATCGGTTCAAGGGCGTGTGATGAAATAAATAACATTTGGCAGGTGGGGAGTGGAGAAACTATATTCGAGTCTTTCAAGGGGAGGGGCAACTCCACATGGGATACCAGATGAACATCCTCTATTATCTAAAGAATTATCCAAAGCTCTCACAAAGCTTCGTGCTAAACGAGATCAGCGAACTAAAACGCCGAGGTCACAATATTGCCGTGTTCGCTCGACAGGACCCCGGTGAAGACATACAACATGATGAGTACGACGAACTCGATGTTTCAGTTCGCTACGCCGAAAGACCGACGATAGCTGATGGATCCGATCTATTGGCTCCCGAGATTATCAATCGCCGTGTCCTACACCGGTCTCTGTATCGTGCTCATCTAAAAAACCACGCCAAAAATCTCCATCTCGCTCGGCAATGTATAGAATATGTTGACGAACTCGGATGGGAACTCGATCTCATACATAGCCATTTCGCCCATCCGAACAAGCTCCCCGCAACCTACGTCGCTGCATATTATGGAATCCCCTGCACCGTAACTGCCCACGCTTACGAGATCTTCCAGGAACCGAACGTCAGAATGCTCCATATATTGTTTGACCGGATCGATCGGGTGATCGTCCCGTCCCGGTATAACCGCTCATATCTCCGCGAGCACTTCGACATTGAGAAGCCTATCGATGTGGTTCCGGCAACCACCCAAGTATCGAAGTTCGAACCCACAGATCAAGAAGTGCCCGGACGTATCCTGACGGTGGCTCGGCTAGTCGAGAAGAAAGGTGTTATCTACGCTATCGAGGCGATTGCGCGACTCGCTGAGACGTATCCGGAGATCGAGTATCATATCGTCGGTACTGGCGAGCGCGAGGAGATGCTTCGTCAACGGGCGGCAGAACTCGGTGTCGAAGATCGTGTGACGTTTCTCGGGCGTGTGAGCGACGAACGGCTGTACCAGGAACTCGATGACGCTACGATTTTCGTGCTTCCCTCGGTGATTACCGGCGACGGGGATCGTGACAGTTCGCCGGTGGCGCTCAAAGAAGCAATGGCAATGGCTACCCCGTGTGTCTCTACGACCGTCGCGGGGATCCCCGAGATCGTTACGGATGGGTCCGATGGGCGGTTGGTCGAACCACGAAACGTCAAAGAACTTACTGAGGCGCTTGCGGGTTTGCTGGCCGACGACGATAATCGGCAGGCGATGGGGCGGCAGGCACGTGAATCGGTCATTACGAAGTTCGGTCTCGAAACAGCGGTTGATGAATTGGTGAAATCATTTCAGGCAGCAATTGACGCGAACGAGGCGGCTCACTCTACTCGGCTTTGAATGTTGTATGAGTGGTAGTGTTGAATAGAGGCAGGGCGTCGGGGTAGACTGTCACATCAGCAAGGATAAGGCCGAGGAAGACCGATATGGTAGAGGTCGATTTCCTCGACTTCATCAGAATCTGTAAGCGGCTAACCAAACAAGCGTTGAGGAACCGAGCGGGCAAGCCCACCTTCGGCGGGCTGCCCGCTGGAAGCACGTCGTTATCCACTGTTATCGCCGCCAAGAGCGCTATAGCTACCGCGAAACCGAGAATCCTCGGTGTTTCGCCGAGTTCCGCGAGATTCTCAACCTTTTCCTTCACCGTGTCATAGAATTCGTCTCACATCCTCTACCCGGGGATTATACGGTCTCCATATCGTGCCTGGCTCCGTTGATCTCGGCAGTAGGGAGTTCTATTCAGACCACTCTCTGTGGATGATATCTGCTGAGAACTATTGTATGACACGCTCTTTCCTTATTAATGTCCCCGACTACAGTACCATCTACCAGCCGTTCGATCGATTCAATATGGTTGTCTGACGGGCGTTGCTCCGCGTTTCAGCGGAACAACACCCGCAATCCGGCCATGTTTCTCTCGATAGTACGTTCTTCGAACGTGGTCACGCCTCACAATATAATCTCCAACGATTGGATCGGGACATACAGAAGCTGAAGGTGACGACACTTACCAATATGGAATCGCTCGCTGTCGTGGATGTTCAGTGTTCGATCCACTGGAAGCACGATGTGAAGGCTGGCCCGCAGGTCGTCCGCCGGAATGTGGACGACCTACTGTCGGTCGCCGCCGACAAAGCGTCCCACAGCTGGATTAACAGGTTCGATTCTACACGCTTGATGTCGATCCGCTCGTTCTCAGCCAGGGATCGACGCCAGATTTTGTCGGTCACAACGCTCTGATCCGGGCTGCCGGATACTCGCAGCGCTGGATGGCTGAGACATCGTACTCGTCAGTCAAGCGCTCGCTCGGCTCCGCCGTGCGAGCGCACTTTTGGTATCGAGAGTTCCGCGAAATCGTTCTCAAGTTCGCCGTCTCGAACATCGAGCATCTTTGTGAATCACTTTGATCACCGCGTCCTATGGCAATTCAACACAGCAGATCAGAGAACCGAAGAGACTAAACGCACAACTGACGGATCGACGAACACTTTACATGGCCAATAAACTCGTGATCGAAGATGTGTCAACAATCGATAACTATACATGTGAGGTTAATTTCCGGTCAACATTTGACCACCTATTCACTGGTAACACGTTCTGGGTATCTTATGGCTGTGATGTAAGTTCACTCCCTGATAATATCCTCGTGATCCCTGCTCTGACAACCCTTGTTCCGGTGGCATGGGCAGAGAGTGCGGATATATACGTATCTGAGCTTGACCGGACGTTCTACTACACGCTATATGCGCTTCAGGCAGCGTGGAAAGAGGTTCCAACGAAGTTTGGGCCCACAGGTGATATTTATTTCGGGAACCTCGTCGAAAACCACCAACCTGAAGCTGGTAGCAAGAGTGCATTGCTGTTTTCCGGTGGTGTCGACTCACATTACTCCTATGTAGAGCACCGCCAAGAGGATCCACTACTTGTCACGATACACGGCTCAGATATTTCGCTTGACAGTCCCGAGGAGTTCAATCAAGTCAAGAATCATGTCGAGGAGTTCGCTACCCCTCGCGGGCTTGACCAGCTGTCAATCGCCTCCAATCACCGCGAGATTCTTGAGTACCCGCTTCTTGATCACTACTACCGCTCGAACGTTTCTCGAGGGTGGTGGGCTACCTTGCAGTACGGTCTCGGCATGATAGGGCTCTGTGCTCCCCTCGTAGGAACGGACGAAATCGATACGGTATATGTCTCGTCAGGTCATCAAGACTTTGAACTCGAACCTGCAATACATCCGAGACTTATCGAGCAACT
The DNA here is from genome assembly GCF_003344565.1 of Saliphagus sp. LR7. Lineage (NCBI taxonomy): Archaea > Methanobacteriati > Methanobacteriota > Halobacteria > Halobacteriales > Natrialbaceae > Saliphagus > Saliphagus sp. LR7. The sequence continues at coordinate 431,894 of NZ_QPND01000002.1, forward strand.
TGAGTGGGCGAACGCTCACGCCGAACTCGTCGGTGAGGGGATTACTCGACAAGACAAACTCGAACAGATCAGTGAGTATATCCGCTCCGATGACCGCCCTATCCACATTCGTTCGTGCTTTCGTCACCACGACGCACAGAACTGTATGGAGTGCGAGAAATGCTCACGGACGGCCCTCGGACTTCTCTTTACTGGGGTTGATCCATGTGAACACGGCTATCCTCTCGACGCAACGACTCTTGAAGATATCCGACGAAAACTCATTAGAGGGGTGTGGACATTCAAATCTGTGCATGTCGGTCTGTGGCGCGAGCTCAAAGCAGCTGCTGATCCGGAATCAGAGTACCCGATAAACGGCGCACAAGAATTTGTAGAGTGGCTCTCTGATGCGGATATCGGGTCATTTAAAAGCGACGGACGTTCTCCGCGCACAAAGCGAGATTTCATCCCTGAATCGCTATATCCAATAGCCTACCGTGCTCGAAAAAGGGTACGAGACATCGCTGCTCAGAACTCCTGATAGGATCGTGGGAAAGCAGTTTCTGTTCTAGTCGTAGAGAGTGACTCCATGATGTACTTCACGCTCCAAATACATCAGGGTTTTTATGGAGTTTCCCTCATCCAGTTCCAAAAGGAGAAGGGCTGACGGCCCGATAGTATTCCGCGACTAGTTCGGCATTTCGCTCCGCTTGACTCTTCACCTCTGGCAGTCGTTCGCGGATCTGCTGCCGTGTCGCTTCTTTGTCCTTTACCATCGAATCAACCAGTTCGATCATTGACTCAGTTGTCACATCTTCAATATCGATTACCCACTCGGTAAGTCCGAACTGCTCCATCAGATCAGCCGTCTTGAACTGATAGCCGATTGCTACCACAGGCGTTTCAGCTAGCATGGCGAGGATGTTCGAGTGCATTCGGGTGCCAATGTGCAGGTCCATCCACCCGTAGCGATTACGGAGTTCATAGGGCGTGTACTCGCCCTTGTCGATAGTAATACGCTCGGAGTTGCTGTGAGACATCCGATCGACGATATCGTATGTGATGATCCGATCGTCCTTGTGATAGCTATCCCAGCCAGTACACGTCGATAGAAACGTCACGCTCGCGTCGTGCTCCTCAATGAGCCAGTCAGCCGTCGCCGCGAGTGCCTGTTTGTAGGTTTTTGCCCCATCCTCAGATTCGAAGTGCGACCACTCACGCGTCGAGATGCTGACATCAAGGTTTCCAGAGGTACTGAGGTCTCCGCCACTCTGCGCGTTGCTGCCTCGCTGGATGGGCTTCGGTTTCGGCGGAGTCTCAGGCATCGCAAAGGCGGCGTCTGCCGTGTGCTGGACTGGCGTGTCCGTGACGCCGATGTCTTCGAGAATCTTCTTCGAACGTGCATCGCGGGTGGTAATAAGATCGATTCGGTTAAGTACCCATGACACACGTGAGCGCAGCGATTCGTCCTCAAAGGGGCCAAGTGTCTGGGCGTACACGACGGTTGGCGTTCCGAGTGCCGTAGCGAATAGCAACTCCCAGAGCACACCGTATTTATTAGGAAAATAAATCTCGGTGAGAAACATTCCGCCAGTACTGACTACGATATCGGCTTCAAGATACGGCTGCAACCCGAGCCGGTCAACGATCGCACGCGTTTTGGGTGGTATCAGCCCGAATCTACGTAACGGTGCGGTCGCAAGCAAATAGGCCATAGCGGCATTTTTACGCAAGGGAAGCCAGTTGAACGGTACTGCACGCTGTCGGACCGCATCCACGCCGTTGATCGTCTGTGCTGCCTCCGGATACTGCGTGACAACTGTAAACTTTGCGTCGGGGAACTGTTTCCGTAGTGCCGCTAACTCACCTTCGAGAATCGCTGCGTCACCGCGGTTTGAAGCGCAGTGATAGTCGGTAATAAGAATCTGCACTATGGTGGCGAGTACAGGAGAACAGATATAACTTGAGGTCTTGGTGGCACGAGATTTCGGTGTCAGTAGGCCTGCCAGTAATCGGTCGTTTATGTCGAAAACGATTTGACGAAGGACCACAAGAATATGTCAATGATGGATACTTACAGTCCGGTCGTACTCCTCTCGGTGGACACGCTCCGCGCGGACCGCTTCACCGAGGCGTGTTTCCCTGAGTCGATGCCGATCCTCAAAGACGACTTCGCGCAGTTCACCAACGCTTATTCGCACGGCAACGCGACGCCCTTTGCATTTCCCGGCATCATTGCGGGTCATCCGGTCGTAGGCGATGGACGCTTCCCGGATACGGTCCCGACCATCGCGGACCTGTTCGACGAGCCGACCACCGGCTTCTCGAACAACGGGCACCTGACGGCCGAGCGGGGCTACGATCACGGGTTCGATGCTTTCCACGACCAGCACGCCCCGGATTGGTCCCCCTCCGGAATCGACCGCGTAAAACAGATCACCCGACTTCGAGAGTCGGAATTGGTAGTCAAGAGCTACCGCGCAGTGAAGAAATTGGCCGCCGGGCGAAACGGGACCGACGAGGATTCGAATGCCCTTGAAAAACCGACATGGTCGGCGGATCGAGTGACCGATTTCGTGCTCCGCCGCCTCGTAGCCGACGACGCGTTCGTGTGGGGACACTACATGGACCCCCACAAGCCGTTTATCCCCTCTATGGCGGTTGATGGCCCCAAGATTGATCGCACCGACGAGGAGATCGCGTGGCTCAACGACTATGAACACGAGAAGGACCCGATCGATCCCGACGATATGGCTTTCCTCGAAGCGCTGTACGACGCCAATATCCGATATTTCGATCGCGAACTCGCTCGGTTACTCCAGGAACTACGGACGAAACGCTGGTACGACGAGACGTTGATCGTTCTCGTGGCCGACCACGGTGAGCTGTTCGGTGAACACGGCTGTATGTTCCATCCGATGGACATCGACCCGCCGGACGAACTCATCGAAACGCCGCTGCTTGTGAAGTATCCTGACGGCGAATATGCGGGCACCTCGTTCGAACACCTCGTCCAGCACGCCGATATCATCCCCACCATCGCGGAAACGATCGGAGCGAACCCGGAGGGACTTCCGGAGAACGCCCACCCGCTCGCGGCGACTGCGGAGCGCCACGTCATCTCGAAGTCCAACACGTCGATCCGCCTGACCGAAGCCGACGGTACGGCGATCAGGCGACGCGACGGGACCGACGAGAATATCGATAATCTCTCGGCTCTGGGATGCGAGATACTCGAAGACGCGACCTTCCCAGCGGTCCGCACCCAATCGAATGACGTCAAGGGCGTCGCCGACGCCCAGCGAAAGCGCCAACTCGAAGCGCTCGGCTATCGGTAGTGGTCAGCGATCACCCACTCGCCTGGATTGCGTACAACTCCGCGTACTTCCCGTCGTTCTTGACCAGTTCGTCGTGGTCGCCGACCTCGGATATCTCGCCGTTGTCCACGGTGTAGATGCGGTCAGCGTTCTTCACCGTCGAGAGCCGGTGGGCGATAGTGACGATGATATACTCGCGGTCCATCGTTTCGATCGCGCGCTGGACCTCCTTTTCGAGGTTCGAGTCGAGGTCGCTGGTCGCCTCGTCCAGGAGGAGAAGGTCGGCGTCCTCTAGCAGCGCCCGCGCGAGCGCGACGCGCTGTTGTTGCCCACCCGAGAGGCGCACGCCGTCGTCGCCGAGGAACGTGTCGTAGCCGTTCGGGAGGTCCTTGATGAACTCGTCCACCCGCGCGATCTCGCAGACCCGCTCGATCTCTCCTTGGGATGCCTCCCGGTCGGCGATCGTGAGGTTGTACCGCAGAGTATCGTTGAAGATGTAGGGGTCCTGGCGCACGACCGCGATGTGCTCGCGCCACTCCCGGATGTCCATCTCGTCGATCGAGATCCCGTTGGCACGGATCTCGCCGTCGGTCGGCTCGTACAACCGCGAGAGCAGCGAGACGATCGTAGATTTCCCAGCTCCCGACTGCCCCACGAACGCGATGAACTCGCCCTCGTTGGCCTTGAAGTCGATTCCCCGAAGGACCTCCTCGTCACCGTCATAGGAAAACCGTACGTCCTCGAACGCGACGGACTCCACGCTTTCCGGGGTCGATCGGGCTCCGTCGTCCGGCTCTTCGTATTGACTCAACTCGTCGATGAACTGCTGGGTTCGAACGAGGTGTGGCAAGTCGTTCTCGACCTTGTAGAACAACCGATTGACGTTGCTCAGTCGTGGACCAAGCCGGAACATGGCGAACAGGAACAATCCGAGGGCACCGAGTTCGAGATTCACCAGGGTGAGCGACAAGTAGATCAACACGAACACCGACACCGCGACCGTAAGCTGGTAGGCATTCTGGAGGGCAGCCTCGTTGCGCCGTAGCGTGATCTGCGAGGTAGTGTACTGCTGAACCGCATCTCGGAAGTCGCTGAAGAGTTCGTCGGCGACGCCGAAAATCCGAATGTCACGAATTCCCTGGGTCCCGGCCTGTGCGGTCTCCTGACGGCGCTCGTTCGCGTCCGCGACCTCGTCCCCGATCTCGTATCCAGGTTCGATGACGCTTCGCAATAGATACGTCACGCCACCGAGGACGACTGCCGTGATGAGCATAAGCACGGGCGAGATTATCAGAGCGATCAGACCGTACACGAGTGCGAGAAAGGACTGTTCGAGTAGCTTGACAACACGACTGATCACTCGTCCCGCGTAGAATGTCTGAGTGATGATCGCGTTCAGGATGTCGTCGGACCCTTCCTCGTCGTAGTACGAGACCCGTGCGCTCAGCGCGCTCCCGAACGCCTCTGTCTGGAGGTCACGAATGTAGTAAGTTTGGAGAGCCGCCCGAAACCAGTCTACAAGGAAACTCGACACGTATCGAGCTGTCATCACGAACGCCACCCCCACCACGGCGGTCCCGAGAGTCAAGGGTACGCCGACCACCTGGTAGGCGCTTGCAAACGCGCCCGCGAGCCCGCCGGTGTTTGCGACGGAACCTGACGACTGTACCAGTTCGATGATCGGAAGGATAAAACTCAGTCCGATCCCCTCTAGTGTGGCGGCGAAAATGCCGAAGCCAATAACTCCGGCGGTGAGTCGGGGATTGTACTTAGCGACGTGGATCAACGCATCGACCTTCTCGCGCCGCGAAGCGTCCTGCGTATCACTATTTGACATGTGTGGGAATTAGATTCGGGTATGCAGAAAGGCACGTGGATCGCATATAAGCCCACTCATTCTTTGTTCCATGTCTTTCTGTCCTCCCACGCTCAAGGAGGCGACACGTCATATCGGTGCAAGCAGGAGTATCGGGAGCCAGTGGCTCGAACGCTATAGTATACATTAGAAATAATTGCTCGTTTGAGGAACTGAGAGTTGATCGAGAGCGGTGTCGATCGCTGCCGTGAGTTCAGTGAGGGACTCAAAGAACTGGTTGCTGAGAGCGGCTTGGAGTTGTCTCCAGCACTCCTCGACCGGATTGAGTTCGGGAGAGTACGCCGGTAATGTGACGAACGCGAGGTCGTCACGGGCCGCTAGGTCCGTGACGGCCGACGCCTGGAAGTACGGCGTTCGTCCAGCACGACAATCAGATCATCTTCGAACTCTTTGCATAACGCGAGGATGAAATGTTTCGCGTGATCAGCGGTTACGTACTCTTCGAACCGAGAGAAAAAGCGATCACCGTTCTCGGTGATTGCGCCTAAGAGGCACGTCCAGTCCCGTTGACCGGATAATTCGACAGCTGGCCGCGTGCCGCGCGGAAACCACGCGGCACGCGGCTCGACCTGGCCGGACTTCTTGGTTTGGTCGATACAGACTACTGTGGCGTCCATTTCCCGCCTCTTTTTTTTGAGCTCCTCGTGAAACGTGTCTTACTCCTCAGCATCAGATTCGGCGGCTGTTCGGCGTGGTTTTTGATAGCTCAATCTCGTTTCTTTGAGCAACCGCCGGCAGCTCGGGATCGAGTATTCGACATCGTAGGATTCTTCGAGATACCGCTGAGCGAGCGCCGGCGTCCACGCCGGTGCGTCAATTACCAACGTTTTCGGGTGATTCGTGGACTGCTTCGTTGAACTCTGCTCGCTCTGATTTTGAGAGCTTTCGCTTTCGTCCAGACCAATGAGCATCAGTGATAGTCTGCTAAAGCGACTCGTCGGTGTCGAGTCGCTTGAGCCAGCTATAGATTGACCGCCGTTAACCGTCGTACCACTCGGAAAGTTCAGTCTGCGTGACGCCGTTTTTGTACGCGATTGCAGCTAAGAGCCGTTGCGTCGGCTTCTTTCCGTCCACATTATCGAGGGCATGTTGCAATTCCTCGACAGAGATCTCGTCGAGATAATCCACTACAGTCAGCAACACTCTCTGGGCAAAAAGTTATAACGACTACCATAGAACAAGTATGGCTCCGATGGATTGATTCCACGCTTCGGGGGCGGCCGGCCCCCGAAGCTGTCCCATCAACAATCCCGAGATCTCCAGCGATTACTCGAAGACGGCCAACCCTGGACGACTATCGAGGTCGTTGAGTCCATCGAAGATGAGTTCGACGTCAGGTGTCACTCGGGCCACGTCTCCCGGTTACTTCGGCACACCTACGGGATGTCCTACGCAATTCTATGACCAGAGACACCAAGCCAATCAGACGACGCAGAAGAGATCGTCACGGACCGAACAGTTGGAAGCCGCTGATCACGGCGAGACGGTACTCGGCTTCTTTCGGTGACCCCTGGCCGATTCCGACCGACAACAAACACCGACTCTGGGGCTTCGGCACTCCACGCCTTCGTAAGAACACGCCAGATGTCAAAACCACAGCTGCTGGCTTTTACGCAGTCAACGGGACAAGCGTTCTCAGATCGCTTAACTCGCTCGAACAAGAACGGATTGGGGAGATGTTCGAAGCGGTTCGCGAGCAGAATCCGACCGGTCGGATTCTGCTCGTCTTAGACAATTTCTCGTCACACATCTGCGAATCATCCGTCTTTAGTTAGCCCTCAGACCTCGGTTACGTAGCGGTAGTGAGCGTCTCTTGGAGGATCAATCGTTCTTGGTGAATCTTCTGGGCGTCCTCGATCAATCGCTCCAGCAGCGGCGGTGGCGAATAGCCGAGGTATTCGCCGAGTTCGTGGAGGATGAGATAGGCGTGTGAACGGAAGGTCGCACGCCCAGCGTTCCGGCGGAAACACGATCTCATCGTCAGCCTCCTCGGTGACCAGAGCCAGCAGATCACGGCTTACCAGCAGTGACAGCAACGCCGCATACAGCAAAATCTCGACAACCTCCGGGTTGCTCGTGTCGAACTCGTCGAGTTCGTACTGCGGCCAGTTCACGGAACAGCAACTCCACCTCCCACCGACACTGGTACAGCGTTGCAAGATCAGCCGGCAAGAACTCCTCTCTGGGCAGATTCGTGATGTAGAGATGGTAGTCGTCGGCGTCATCGGTGCGGACGCCGACGACGCGGAACCGCTTCGTATCCAGCGACCGCGTTCCCTCGTACGGCCCTCGCTTGAATTCCGCTTCGGCCTCCACGTCGATGTACTCGCGGTGGAGATCGTCCACGACATCGTGGATCTACGCATAAGCCGAGATGAGGAAGCTTTGGTGTGCACAGCCGTCGCCTCCTCATTCCTCTCGCAAAGAAGTCTCGATAAGCCGCCGCTGTCACGCGGTTCGTCTCCTAACTAAAGACGGATGCATCTGCGCATATTCACGTGAGAAGGCTGCTGAACTCGGTATCGTCTTAGTGTTCTGCCCGTTGCGTCACCGCATCTCCAGCCAATCGAACCGGTTTGGGTGAAACTCAAACATGATCTCTCGCCAGTCTCAACCGAGAGCGCGGAAGTGGTCCGCGCTCTCGTCGAAGAAACGTTCCTCGATCTGACACAGCAACTCAGCTTCGCTGCTGCCGGGCTCGACCAGTTCCTCGACGTCAATAGCTTACGCTAGACCCTAACGCGGTGCCATGCCCTCTTCGACCTTCAACCACAACTCCTGCCATCAACAATCTCCATCACAAGAGCGATTCCGATAGATTGAATAATGATTCCTCAAATCGGTTATCAAAGCTACTTTCCGTTCTATGGCCAATCTAGATACTTCCGCCGACACATCAATTGGGATCGTTATCCCGACATTCCGGCCAGATACTCGCCAACTCACCTCCTATGTTCGAGCCATCGTCGATAGTCTCCGACCCGAAACGATCCGAGTGGAACTCGATGCTCCTATCTCATCGGAAAGTATTACACCGATTTCGGAGACCGGAGCCACCGTGTCGATCTCGTCGAGCCGTCGGGGAAAGGGGTCCGCGATCACAGCGGGGTTTGAGGCGTTAGATACTGATCTCATGCTCTTTCTGGATGGCGACGGGTCGACACCAGTTACGTCGGCTGCTGCCATCCTCCGACCGCTTCAGGACGGCTCGGCCGACGTCGGGGTAGGGTCGCGCCGTCATCCGGCGGCGACGGTTACCTCCCACCAGACACGCCTACGGCGTCGCCTCGGAGACACATTTGCGACAGTCGCACGCGCAACCCTCCCGGTCTCTCTCTACGACTACCAGTGCGGTGCGAAGGCAATTACTGCGAATGCATGGGCGCAGGTTCGCACTCACCTCTACGAAGAGGGGTTCGCCTGGGATCTGGAACTCGTCTCGATTGCGGAGGCACTCGGGTTGTCGATCGCTGAAATCCCGATTACGTGGGAAGACAAACCTGGCTCGACTGTTGATCCCGTATCGACGACTGCCGGAATGATTCGCGCACTTCTTTCGGTTCGCCACCGCGCCCAAGCCCTTGATGGACACCTGATCCACTCCCGGTTGCCAGCGAGTCGATCAGAGACTCTCGTAAGGGACGACTGATGGGGGTGATCAAATATATTGGGTCGATCGTATCGGAGACTCGCTTCTCACAGTTTCTGAGCGTCGGGATCCTCGGGGCGCTCGTCGACAACGGTACGCTTGCTGCGTTTGTCGAACTGATCGCGTTGGATCCACTCTTGGCCAAGGTGATCGCTGCCGAGCTATCAATCATCGTCATGTTCGCGATCAACGAGCGCTGGACGTTCGCGGCCTTCGGGCGGGCTGGGATCGGTCCCCTGCTCCGCCGCTTTATCAAGTCAAATGCTGTCCGGGCTGGAGGCGTCCTCGTCGCTATCGGCGTGCTGTATGTCCTTCACACGCAGTTAGGGGTATGGTATCTGGTAGCTAATATCTTTGGGGTCGGCGTCGGGTTCATTGTCAACTACACTGCCGAAAGCTTGTTCACCTGGGGTGTTCAGACGGGTGCGTGACAAGATATCACTCCTCTCAAGCCGTATCGGGCTCGATAGCACGCTGCTGGTGCTGATCGGGCTCATTGGGGCTGTCGTCTATATCGTTGGCCTCGGAAACCCGCCGCTTCGTACGTGGGATGAATCAATATATATGAATGCTGCCCGTCACATGGTTCAAGACGGTAATTGGCTTATCCCTCACATATATTGGACCCCCGAAGCACTGACACCGTTTCTCGAGAAGCCGCCGTTGACCTACTGGCTCCAGGCAATCTCGATGAGAGTCTTTGGCGTCTCTAAGTTTTCCGGACGACTTCCGTCCGCGATGGCCGCGATCGGCTTGGCCTGGCTCTGTTATTCGATCGGGCGTGATCGATTCGATCGGCGGGCAGGCTTTGCAGCTGCGTGCATCCTACTCGTTCTTCCGACTGTCTATCTTCTCGGGCACTCTGCTCGGACGGGAGACACCGATGCGCCGCTCGTTCTCTTCGGCAGTCTGTTCGTGTGGTGGGTCTGGAAGGGCACGTCTGATCCCAAATGGCTGATCCCTGGTGGGATCGCAGCTGGCCTTGCGGTCCTCACGAAAGGTGTTGCTGCTGGCGTCTTTGTCATAATTGCGCTCCCCCTTGCTGGCCTCTACTGGCGATCGTACGCCCGGCGAGAGGCCATCTTTGGCGCTACGGCCGCAGTCGCCGTTGCGCTTCCCTGGCACCTCTATGCCTATCTGGCCCGCCCTACAGAGTTCATCAACCAATATGTCGTCTCGCAGGTTCTTGGCCGGTCATCCGGCGAGTTGGCGACTGTCTCCGGTGGCCTCCTTCCCTTTATGAACTATCCCTACTTTTCGTTTATTTTTACGAGTCTGCGGTATGGCCCAGTCATGATTGCCGCAACAGTTTTTCTCGCCGTCCGAATCGCTCGCCGAGGGTGGAGCGGCTCAGGGACGGAGTTATTCTTGGTCTGGTGGTTGTTTAGCCCCTCAGTGGTTTTCGCCGTTGTCGGCGGGAACAATTCCTGGTATGTCCTCCCGATGGTCGTCCCGCTGGCGATCGGTCTCGGTTTATTCGCGTCGGAGATTGTAGCGTCTATCGATACTTGGCTCGAAACAACTCCACTTTCAATTACACCAGTAGTGTACGTTGTCGGCTGTCTCGTCTTCGTGGTAATTACGATCGCGGCACTCCACGTTGCCGTCCCACACCAGGCGACCGGTGAAGATCACGACCAACAGGCGTTAGCAGAAAGTTTCAGGGAGGCACCCGAGTCGGAGAGAATCTACTTCACTGATGATGCAGCTGACGGACATCGATGGTGGGTATTCTCGTTCTACCTTGACCGGCCCCAATCAATCGCCAGTCCCAACGAGATCACGAGTACTAATGAAACTGCATATGCCGTGGTCACGCCCGGAGAGGCCGCGGCTAGTGATGAATTCACTCCCCTTTACAAGTCCGAGGAATTCGATGTCGTCGCCGTTCGGTCTGTCGAGTGAGCGCCTGCTGTGAACGCATTGAGATCCACGGCGAAGACATTTGCAGGAGAGAGGGGCCGATGCTGCCTGTTCGCCAACGATCTGAGTCCCTGCTATGGTCTTGGCAGTCATGATCTCCTTGCCGATCTAGATAAACTCATCCGACAATTACTCACCATCAAGATGAATGACCGTATCCTTGATAAGGACAGCAAGGGAATATACTAAGAGGGCAACAGACGATATCTATGTATGGACATACTAATCCTTCAGGAACCCCTGATTATGAGTCGCTCAAGTCGGCGAGCGATAGTCCCTCAGAGAAAATGATCAACAAATTCAGAGTTTCGGGTATAATCTTATCGCAGCCACGGTCATTGACCTGGTGGCGGTCCCAAGAAGCGATCCAGGGAGGCCCAGATCGGAAGGGCCTTTCACAAGGCTCCCTCCGCGGCAAAACTGTTGGCAATAGAGCACCCTTCTGATATAAGAATGATAGGATTCTACGGGCAGTCGGGGCCGTCTACTAACAACAGCCATGGGGCAGTTTTCGCAGCATTGTTCATAATCGCTGGATCGGCTCCGGTGTCCTTCCTGTTCTCTGCCCGTGTCGGCTATTTGATCGCCGGCATGTTTGTCCTCGCCCTCGCAGCCGCTGGGGGTGTCTACCGATCTGGGATCTTTCGGGACTGGTCGCCTGCTGCCATGGCCACCCTCACGTTGTTTGGAGCCTACTATCTTGTCCTTGTTCTCCAGTTTTTCGTCACATTGGAGAGGGCAACTCTCCCTTATCTCTTTCTCACACCCCTCGTCTTCGTAGCCTTTGTCGGAGTTGCCCCACCGCTTATTGAAGTTCACCGCGAGGCGTTCACTGCGATTGTTGCCCTGATTGGGGCCGTAATGGTTGCGCTTGGATTCGTTTTTCTCGTTCTCTGGCTACTCGGCGGTGAGAGTCTGGGGATGACTGGCCGGCTACTGTTCGGCGAGTTCCGCTTTCGAATCTCTTCGATTTACAACAACTCAAACTCGCTCGGATTCGTTGCTGGGCTGGCAACACTATCGGCACTCTATCTCTACCTCCAAGTCGGCGCACGCCGCTGGGCGCTAGTCGGAACTCTTCTATTTGTTGGCCTTCTCTTTTCCAATTCCCGGATGGCAATGCTCACGTTTCTGGCTGTTGGCGTGGTCTTTGCTGTCCTTCAACTCAATCCGGACGGTTTAGGAACCTCAACGCTCTCGACAGGATATATCGCCACCCTGATCGGTGTTAGTGTCCTCATGTCTGTCTTCTTCTTTCTCGTGTCTGACTTCCTTGCGCACGCGGTTGTGAGCTTACAGCGGCGACTGGACATGTGGTCGGCAGCTACAGCTTCAATCACGTCATCTCCATTAATCGGTGAGGGATTCACTGGTAAAACATCAACTCACAACAGCTATCTCTCGATTTTTGTCAATTCAGGGGTGATTGGTGGCGTGTGCTACTCTCTGGGACTGGTCGTGGCGGGGTTCACTGCTCTCCGCCGCGCTCTCTCTGGCAGTCTGTGGGATCACTACGTCCTCACGTCCCTAGCGTTCGTTTATTTGACGTTGCTCACGGAGACCGCCACGCTCGGCGGCCTCTCAATTGCATCGCTGGCCTTAGCGCTATTCATCGGACTGGGAATCTCACGACCAGATCAGTGATCTATGATCGTTACTACCTTAACAAAGCCAACAAAAAGTAGTAGAGCGTATCAAAGAGTCATCGAATAAGCAAATGAAAGGGAAGTGTTTACATAATAAAAGAAACCTAAGTATTCTATACTATTAAGCCGGTTGGGAATAGCCAACCGCCACCGCCCAGAGAACGGAGGTAATGTTGGCCCCGAGGACCGTTGCGCCGTCGAATACCGAAAACACGAACACCATCACCACGAGCGCAAACGCCGTCACGTGGAGTGGGCCTGTATCGACTGTTTTGAACGCGTTCCATAGGGCCCCGCCGAGGAGTGCAAGATACGAGAGGCCAGCAACAATGCCACCAAGGACGAACGGTCTAACATACGAAGAATGAACGCCAGTGAAGTCCTCGGGGAGGAAATGGGCTTCGGCGGCGGCGTGCCCGTCGAGAATCCCCCAGCCGAGAATCGGTCGCTCGAGAAAGGCGTGATACCCCGCGGTCCAATCATCCACACGAGTTCCAAGCCGTGTTTGGAGTACCTCAGTCGGGCCGGGGAGATGGCCGAGCGCGACCCCAAAACCGACCACGGCAGCAAGGGATCCGAGAATAGTCGCCCCAGCGAGGGCGCGGCGCCCTCCGATTTCGTATGCCAGCAGGAGGAGCGTCACGGCAAGGAGCGCGAGCAGCGGGGAACGTCCCTGCGTTGCGACCACTCCAAAGAGATTGAGCGCGAGCGCAACCCAGAGCCACGGCTGCCGCCATCCGCCGTCTTCGAGGAGGCCCGCCGAGCAGACCACCCCAAAGACACAGACCATCCGCAGATAATTCCGTCCGGTGAAGATCGAGGCAGGTGGACGGAGATCAACGCCGAAAAACGTCTGCGTGACGCCGATCGTGTTCGTGACTGTCACTCCATTGATGGCAATATCCCCGACGACGACCGACGGCAGGCCGATCGCCATGAGCCCGGCCCCGACAGCGGCGATGACTGAAAAGGCCGCTCGACGGGACACGACAACAGGGACGACGAGCATCGCTGCCCCGGAAAAAGCGATGTACGCGGCCGTGTGCAACGCGGTCTGGAGTGAGGGGGCCCGGAGAGCGTGGAGGGTAAAGACGGCCCAGAGGACGAGTAACGGGCCCACGATAAGGGGATGGGATCGCTCCCGGATCAGGGCAAGGACAGTGCGCGGATCCCGATACTGCAGTGCCCCGACGCTGAGGAGGGCCGCAAACACGCCGAAGCCGGCAAGGGAGAACAGACGCCCACCCACCTCACGAGCGAGCACCGAGAGGCTGAGGATGCAGCCGAGGAGGAGTGCTGCGAGTGCAGTTGGCCCCCACCTGCCGCTAACGTCATCCACCCTCCACCTTTTCATGCGGCCCGATTAGTCTTATTGATATAAACCCTTGTGGTTCACTCTTTGGAAGCAGATTGTCGATCGGAGAGCGTTGTCGCTGGGAAAACGTAGCGGCCAAGGATGATTAAGCCATCTTGTGACCAGTGCGTTTCACCGTAGTTCTGAAGACACCAATAAATCATCAATATTATTGAATTGATATAATTACATTTCAGTTAGAGATTCATTGAGATTACATTGTTATTGGCTGGAATAACTTAGCATGCAATTCCTATCATGATCTTGTTGTTGGCTGCAACAAGGATTGTGGCGTGGGTTTTCGCGTGATACCGTTGCTCTGGTGACCTATATTCGCATTATCCATCTGCTACCCCCTATGTCACGCTCCTCCTCCAACGTGCAACGCTGAATACGAATAGGGTGTTATAGAACTCTTCACACACCTCAGTAGCTGCCCGTGGAACATCCGCCTGCGAAGTAGGTATTCTCTGGTTTTCAAAACTAGTGCTTGGAGATTTCTCACCCGATACTGGAAAACCATACCAATCATTCCACAATTCCTTCAATACGTAACTCTCTTCCGTAGGAGATTATTGATATGGTCGCCAGTTCCAAGGGAGTCTCCCAACTCACTGCGTTCAGCAGCGGTGATGTTGATTTGTAACTACTTTCCCAACCAACCACAAATTGATAGAAAGGGGTTCATCAACAACATGCTACGCGAAGACGCAATGCAACCCTCTAGACAGATTGCGATTCCGAGAGAAGTTTTTTATATAACGACCGATATTTCTCGACAGTCCGATCGAGAGGGAAAATCGTTCGGGCTCGCTTTTTCGCGTCGGCTGCCCATTGTTCCCGCATAGAACGATCGTTCAGTAGCCGTGATATGGCGCTGGCGAACTCCCGAGGTTCGTCAGGGGAGGCATACAGAGTGGTCTCATCTGCTACTTCATGAAGAACAGGAATGTCGCTTACGACTGGTGCAACACCACAAGCCATCGCCTCAACCAATGCAACACAGAATCCTTCGGATCGTGACGATAGAGCAAATACGTCGCTAGCATCGAGAATACGGAAAACATCTACTCGAGGGACGGTGCCGGTGAAACGGATCTGGTCACCGAGCCCACGGTTGTCAACCATGTCCTCAAGCGAAGCACGTTCGGGTCCATCCCCTACAATCACCAGTTCTACATCCGGAACTGTCTCTCGTACGGTTTCGAACGCAGTGACGAGCGTCCGGTGGTTCTTCGTTGGGATCAGTCGCCCGACCGTGGTGATTCGCGGCCGATTCGTGAGCCATGGGTTAGGTTTGGCGAGCGCAGTGTCAATCTTATCGAGGTCGACCCCGTTGTAGATCACGCGGCGCTTTCTTGCCGGGACTAGTAATCGCTCATAACGATAAAACGAATCGAGCGTTGCCCGTGAGTTCGCGACAACACAATCGGATCGTCTGAGGGTCGTTCCATTAACCGCATTTTGAAGGGTAGAAAAGTGAATCCGATGATCTGCATGTTCGGTATTAACTATCGTCATCTCTCGAGGAGCAAGCGCTCGGCCGAGAGCCCCGACAAAGTTGTGATGTGTGTGTAGTAGGTCGAATTCTCCGGTTGCGAGCAGTTCACGGAGGTCCCGTATTGCGATTGGATCGAAACGACTGTTGGCTCCTAATGGTTTAATCGCGATAGAAGTGGTATCGGGTGAAATCTCGATTTCTTTGATCGATTTATCTGTATAACTAACTATAGTAATGTTTAGGTCTGGCTCTTGATTGAGTTTCTTGGAGAGTTCATAAGGAATTGTTGTATGTCGAATGGAACTAAGTAAGACGCAAATACGAACCATTGCTATTCCATATACCCGAGATCTCTCAGCCTCTCTGTCACATTTCTTGCTGTTTTTTCGATTGAATCTGGGCTTTCTGCAACTATTTCCTTTCGAGAGGAATACGGCAATTCAAGCCACGGCACCGCAGTGAGCTCTGGATCGGGTACTCCTGGTGGGTGTGCCTCGATCTTAATTGGTAGTCTCGTTACCCGTTTTCCGAACAGATTTCCATGATCACTTGTAACAACTGTCTTTCCTATCAGTGTATCAGTTAACTCTTGAACGTAAGGGAGAATAATCTGTAAGTTCTCTTCATAAGCCTTCTTAACGGTTTCACTATCGACTTTACCCGCGGACAAGAGATCCCAGACGGAAGCATATTGTTGTTGCCGCTGACCCCCGGTAAATGTGCCATGCACTCCGATCTGGTCGGCTGTTGGCCCAATAAACGGATAGTGTGGTTGCATATAGTGGATAATTAACCGCTTGTTTGGATGTGTCTCTGCAGCGTCTATCGCCACCTGGTTTACATCCTGGGGTAACACCGTCGCATGCTCTTCATCCCAATGAGTGTCCCATACATGATATACTCGGTGGAAGTTTTCCTCATATCCAACGACCTGTGGGCTGGCGGTTACATAGACAGTATCGTGGTTTTGTTTGGAGAAATTATTCTCAAGAAACTCTGTGGTATGACACGAATTTGAATGCACTTGTTTCGGTTCTTCGTCATAGATATTATTATTGTAAAAAGTATCAAATCTGCATGCATCTAATATAATGAGATTATCCCAGTCTTCCTCAGTATAGGAAATCGTATTATATGGGTAATCAACAAAAGGACGCACCAGTTGAACTTTAAGTCGTCGACGCGCTGCACCGGGAAACTTAATCAAATTGGCTATCTTTGATAACATCTTATAGACGCCACAACTTCTTCTATCGTGATGAAACTGACGTATCTACATCGTTAACCAGGCTACTACTCTCTTTAGATGACTTTCTACGCCGGCTACTACAATCACTCTAGAAATAAATAATTTCTCTCAATACACTCAATCGCTCACTATTAACAGCGCCTGTCTCAGCATTTAGATCAAGATCCTATCCATTATATACATGGGATCTCAACGGGTATTCAACATGGTGTCGTCCCCCTTCTTGCGACGACTCTTTTCCCTCCGCCATTTCGCGAGCTTCGAGGTTGTCTTCGCACTCTTTCTCTTTGCGGGCGTCTACAAGGCGTCTCCACATCTCGACTGGGCACCGTACGACCTGACGGCGACGTTCGCCGCCCTTGTGTCTCTTGCTGCAGTTTTCTTGTTTCTTACGGGCCGTGTCGATTTCCGGATCGAGCCGCTTCTGCTGGCGAGCCTCCTCGCCATGTTCGTCGCCTACGCGCTGTTCTCGCTTCGGTGGTCGCCGGGCGACGGCTATGCGACTGAAAAGGCGTTCAGGCTCGTAAGCGTCACGACGCTCTCCTTCCTCGGCTGTGCGTTCGTCGTCAGTCAGAGCCGCGTTCGCCTCCGACGGTTTCTCGCCGTGACCCTCGTCTTGGCGACGATCACGGCGGTCGCAGCACTGCGGATCCTCTATCTTCACGGACCGGTTCGCATCGAACCGTTCAACACGGTCTATCTCACCACCGGTCGGATGATCGGGTTCGGAGTCGTGATTGTCGGGACGTATCTTCTCTTCGTCTCGAGGTCGATCTGGCGCTCGCTCGTCGGGGTGTCGCTGTTCGTACCGCTGTTAGTGGCTCTTTCCGTACTCGACGGACGTGGCCCGTTCGCCGCAGCCATCATTACGGTCGGATTGCTCATTCCACTTGCTCTCGTCGTCACGCCGCTTCGATACTGGCCGATTCGACTGGTCCCCGTGGTCGGTGCGATCGGGAGTATCGGAGCACTCCTCTACTATTTCAGGGATACGCTCCGACTCGTCGAGAAGTTTGAATCGATATTCGCAAGGAACACTGACCCATCGTACGCCAATCGCATTGATTACATCGCTACGGGAATCGACGTCTGGCTCTCCGGAAATACCGTTGTCGGCCACGGACTCGGGAGCTGGCCCGCAGTCTCCGGACACCGAGCCCATTGGCCACACAACATCGTCATCGAACTCCTGGTCGAACTCGGCCTCGTCGGAACCGGCCTCTTTTTCTTCCTCGTACTGATCGGCCTCTACTTCACTATCGAGGGATACCTCACAACCCTCGAGCCCGAGTACGTCGCCGTGTTCGCTATCCTTTGTTATACGTTCCTCAACGCCCTCGTAACGGGAAATTTTAACGACAATCGGTTCCTGTTCGCCGCGATCGGCCTACTCTGTTATCGGGTCGACGCTGGGACTGTTCCACCGCTCCCCTCTCTCACAGACATTAGAGTCGGGCTACGAAACTCCTACAGTAGTCGGGAATGAATGATCCCCTCCTAAGCATGGTTGATACTGACAAAGATAACGGATTCCAATTCTTCCGGATTACATAGCTATTCCCCAGATGTGTTGTTTTCACAAACCACATCTTTGAGTTCTTCAAGCAACTCTGGGTGATGGGTTTCAAGAACCTCAACATCTGTTTCTAGCTCATCAAACCGGTCTCGAACACGAGAAATCGCTTGATATCGTTTGTTCTCGTCCGGTCCAGGATCTTTTTCCCCCGAAATATACTGGCGCTCCGTTTCCGTTATCAATGCTCTCGTCCTCGCCATATCCGATATCACATTTGCTCTCGCATATGCGCACACCATTTCCAAATGATGAAACATTTGCGAATAAGCAAATTATAAGGGGAAGTAGATCGCAGTCGTAACTGCGCACGGAACGTCTCAGAAAACCTCTGGGACCGGTGCTGAGACACCGACCCCGTGCCTGTGATCAGGCAATGACCAGATATACCCGCACGAAAGAAAAGCGCACCGACCCACGACCGGCGTACATCCATCTGGGCGTCGACATCGAAGGCGGCTCACACGTCCACCACGTATTCAGCGAGAGCGTCTACACGATTGAGGGCACTGCCGTCGCCTACCACGAGTGCCTCGATGGTCACCCGATCAGTACATACCTGAAGTACGTCGCCGATCGCCGCGGCTGGCTACTCCGGTCGCTCGACCGTCGAGCGGCCGACGCCCTCCAGCAGTGGGCCGAACACACGACGGCCCACCACAGCAGACTCGAGCACACTACCCACGGTCCCCGCGGGGAGAGCCGATGAGGGGGGAGACGATCACCGCCGCCCCTCGACAGCTGCTCGCCGGCCTGCCGCTGGGATCTCAGGGAGACCTCCGTTGCCAGCACTGTGGCAACGAACTGTACGAAGGCGAGCCCGTCAGCGTGATTGCCGCTCGACCCGCCGGCACGATCACGTGGCTGCTCCAGCGGGTCCGCTGTCAGGAGTGTACCCCGAGCGCGATCCGTCAACCGACCCTCGGGTGGACCGAACTGCTGGTACGGTGTCGACTCGGAACTCTCGCCGACGGGGCGACCCAGCGGACTCGACTCGTCGTCCTCGAACCGGTCGTTCTGACGAGTAGCCCGCCCGCAGAGAGCGAGCCACAGATGGGTGCAGATACCGACGCCTCGAACGCCAGGATCACCGCTTCGGGTGCCCCCATCGAACACGAACCACCGCGTTCGATCGTCGACTCTCCCGACTCGAGCGGAGAGCGACGAACGGGTCCGGAGGCATCCGATGAACGATAACGCGCCCGAGCGTGGCTCACCGACGGAGCTCGCGCGGCGGCTGGAGACGATCACTGTCGATCTCCGTGACCTCGAGGCCCACCTGCCGGCCCCGCTAACGCTCGAGGAGACGCGACGGGAACTCATGGCGACTGCCGGGGCCTGTCGCCAAGTCGCGGACTCCCGACCGGGGACCGAAACGAAGTCCGATCCGGCGACCCTCCCCGAGGGACGCACCTCCGAGGAGACGCCTCGAGGTGATCGATAGCCGTGGCCTCCGATCCGCAAAACGAGGTAACCGACGACGGGGCACCGACCGTCGCGCACCTCGCGGACGCGGTCGGTCGCCTTCGCGAGCGGCTCGACCGGCAGGAGGCCACAATCGGGCGACTCGTCGCCGACCTCGACGCCGAACGGGGACGCCGCCAGGGGTACGAACGCCGGCTCGCCGAACTCGATCGCGACCACCAGTCTCGCCCCGCCGTCGAACTCCGGGTCGACGAGGGCGACACCGGACGCGAGATCGGCGACGTCTGGATCTGCGGCCTTCCGGTTGGGAAACTCGCGGAGAACACGAAAGACCGGACGCGGGACCTACAGACATCGATCGAAACGCTCGCAGAGCGTCTCGAGCGCGTCGAACGCGGCGAAGTCGATCCGAACGAACTCGTCGCCCAGTCTAGCGGGCCGGACCGTTCGGAACTGCTCTCGCTTCACCGCCACTACCTTCGGGCGACGACGCTCGAGGCCCACGATCACGACCTCACGTCCAACCAGGAGATCGCAGCCCGTTCCTTCCCATTTCTGGCCGATCAGGCCGTTCCACGCGGCGACGGGGAACTCGTCCTCACCTCGCCGAACGTCCGTGACGTGATCGAGCGGAAGGTAGCCACGCCGGCGCTGGCGCGCCGCCTTCCCGAAGTCGAGAGCCCCTCCCGGGAAACCGTCGCGCGAGTGATGGAGTTCATCGACCGCTTCGGCACGCATATCTTCGAACTACAGCGCGCGAAACACACCGGACGGAACACCAACGAGATCGTGATCGATCGGGGAGACTGGCTCGCCTATACAGAGACGCTAACCGATGCGGCCCAGTCGGGGACGCACACGACCGGCGACGACAGTGATCGCACCGAGATGGAAACCGCGCTCGATCATCCGGAGGACGCGACCCGAACGAGCAGCGACGGGGGTGGAATGTAACGGCGTTGTGACGCTCCCGAGAGGGTGGGTGTGACACCACTGGGCCGAGATCCTCCCGGTCGTCTTTTGTGCCCACCCAAGCACCCCTCGCTCCGGTTCGCGGTGCAGCGTATTCTTTGGTCGGCTATCGTGGGGTGTTACGCCACTCCTTTTCCACGTGGAACAAAAGCAAGAAATGAAATCCGCTGGCGCGTCACACCACTCGTTCAGTGGGCGTCACAACACTGTTACTCCGCCTCTCTCCCAACGAGACTCTCGAGTACGATCTTTCACTCGGAACTCTCCTCGATGGGGGCGCCCGAGCAGGCTTCCAGCGGAACTACGAGTGTGTATGTCCAGTTCTTGGCGAACTCGCTCCGTTCCAGGCGAATTACGAGTGTGTATGTTATCGATCTCGACCGGAGGCTGAATCGGAACCTACTGTTACTGCTGACTTGCAGGCAGTTCCTGTCGAGACATCCCCGAGAGCATCACGATCGGACTTCGATTCCTCTCAACGAACGACGTCAGCTGAGACGTGTCCGACCCGATCGACGCTCGCCCGGACCGAATCGCCCGCCGAAACCACGTCGGCCCCCGGCGTCCCGGTGTTGATCACGTCGCCGGGCTCGAGCGTTGCCACCTGTGAGTGAAACGCCACGAGCTCCCGTGGCGGGAAATGCATGTCCGCGATCGGCGCGGCGGCGACCGTCTCCCCGTTTCGCTCGGTTCGAACCTCGATCCCCTCGATCGCTTCCCCTGCGTCGGGAACGTACAGCTCCGAGCCATAGACCAGAAAGGAGTCGAACGCCTTCGCCCGCGTCAGGAATCGGGGGTTGCGTTCGAGGACATCCTCGGCGGTGGCGTCGAGCAGGGGGACGAAGCCGGCGATCACGCCGTCGACCTCCCCTTCATCGAGGTCGCGGCAGGTCCGGCCGATCACGACGCCGAGTTCGGCCTCGACGGTGATTCGGTCGGCGAGCGCGGGGTCGGGAAGCCGGATCGGGCCGCCGGGACCCGCGAGCGACGTGGTCGGCTGGAGGAAACTCGCGGGCTCCTCGGGCGACTCCTCGTCCAGGTCGCTCGCGTGGTCGGCGTAGTTCAGGCCAATCCCCCAGAGCTTCCCGTCGCCGGGAACCACGCGGTCGAACGCGAGATGGTCGGCCGGGACGGGATCGGCCGTCGCCGCCTCCGGATCGGGCAGGCTCCCCTCGGCGGCGACCCGGAACGCGCTCTCGATTCCCGACAGGGAGGGGTCGGCCGACGCAAGCGGAACGAACCCAGTTTCGCCGCCGAGCCACGCACGCCCGTCGGGGGTTCTGGCGAGGCGAGTCATTCGTCCTCCCGGTCGGTCCAGAAGTCGAAGGAGCGCCCGGGCGCGAAGACGTCGAGCCCGACCGCGCGCTCGTCGCCCGTGTTCTCGACAGCGTGGCTCTCCCAGGCGTCGAGCCAGACTGAGTCGAAGCGCTCCAGGGTGACCGCGTCGTCCTCGGTTTCGACGGTCAGCTCGCCCTCGAGACAGAGACAGACCTGCTCGTTCTCGTGGTCGTGCATCGGGGAGCTGTGGCCGGGGGGCTTCTCGAACCACTCGAACGAAAAGCGGTCGCTGCCGGCCATCGCGACGCGGCGCCAGCCCTCGTCGGGCTCGTAGGTCTCGGCACCGTCGAAATCGACGGGCTTCATCGGCTCGCCCCCACGGCACCGCCGTCGGCCGGGAAACACGGGCCGTCCCTGCATCCGTCGGTCGATACTCCTGGCGTCGCCCCCTCGCTCTTCCGTACCATGGCGCTACGAGGGGCGGTCACCGACAAAACAGCTCGGGTCCCGGAGGACTCGCGGCGTTAGCCCCAGTGGTCGGCGACGATCCCGGGAAGCTCCCGGACCTCCGCCGCGCGCTCTTCGACGGTCTCCCGGAGGGCCGGGTCGCCCGACTTCTCGATGGCGTCCTCGGTCGCCACGACGATCTCCCGTCGCTCGTCGGCCGACGGGAATCCCCCAAACTCGCGGCGATCCTCGTAGCCCAGCACCTTCTGGAGGCTCCGGGTCTTGTGGGAGTTCGATCCCAAAAAGACACAGCGGGTCCCGCCCAGCGAGGCGAAGATAGAGGGGTGATACCGCCCCGAGACCAGCGCGTCGGCGTTGGCCAGCACCCCTCCCGCCGCGAGCACCGGCGTCTCCACCGGAAGGATCGGCGTCCCGGTCCGGTCGGCGACCGCCTCGAGAAAGCGATCGGAAGGAGAGGTCTGGACGAGCAACACCTCGCGGTCGAGGCCCTCCCGAAGCTCCCCGACCAGCCCCTCGTAGGCGGGGATCGCCCGCTCGGGCTCGCGCTGGGCGAGCGAGCTCCCGCCGACGCAGACGTAGGGCGCCGAGAGGTCGAACCCGTTCAGATACTTCTCGTCTTCGGGGAAAGGAACGATGAAGTCGCCGTCGTCGGGAAGCTGTCTGGAGACGTCGCCGGCGTAGCGGTCGTGCCACGAAAAGAGCGCGTCGGGGACGAAGTAGCCCTCGGCCCCGGGAGCGAGCTCCTCCAAGAGCTCGAGCGACCGGGGGTCCCGGAGCGTGACGGCGTTGCACTTCCGGAGGGTCCGGGCGGCCTGTGCGGCCGTCCGCTCGTTTCGGCCGTCAACCGGGCAGTCCGAGATCATCGCGTTGAGGTAGTAGACCGGCTTCCCCAGCGCGTCGGCCAGTTCGACCACCGAGAGCAGGAACAGCAGCTTGCGCCGGGGCGGAGTCGTAAAGATCATGTCGCCCTCGCCGTTGATCACGACGCCATCGCTGTCGGCAACCGCGTCGTAGAGCTCGCCGAGGCGGGCGTTCTCCTCGCGGCGGTCGTAGATCGTCCGGGCGCTCCTCCGGGGGTCCTCGGAGACGAAGTCGGTCTCGGCGCCAAGCAGTTCCTCGGTGGCGACGTAGTAGCCAAAGACGGGATGGCGGTCCCGGCGCCTAGTTATCTTCCGGAACCACTCGGGCGAGAGCAGCTTCGACCGGATCGGGGTCTCCCCGGCGGCGTACTCGCCGTCGACGACGCCGCCGATCGAGAACTCCTCGTCGAGGACGCCATAGAGACTGATGCTGGTGCCCCGACAGCCCCAGTTCTCCCGGTTGCGGTTGTCCCCAACGTAGAGTAGATCCATACTTTGGCTTCCGGCGTGGCGCGATTATACGTGTCGCTTTCGGGCCCGTTCTCCCGGCCGATCGGCCGGTCTCCGGCGCGAAGCCACCACCTATATCTTCCCGATCACGAATGAGTGGGCGTGTCCCGCAACGTCGTCCTGATCTGTCTCGACGCGGTCAGGAAGGACTACTTCGACCGCAACGCCCCCCGGACCCGTGCGGCCGCCGACCTCGCCATCGATGGCTGCCGGGCCGCGAGCCCGTGGACGGTTCCGAGCCACGGGAGCGCGTTCACGGGCCGGCTCCCCAGCGAAACGGGGATCTACGACCCCGATGTCGATTTCGGGACGCTCGAGGGAGACACGTTCCTCTCGGTGCTTTCCGACCACACGACGATCGGCGTGAGCGCCAACCCCTGGCTCTCCTCGACGTTTGGCTTCGACTCCCTGTTCGACCGCTTCGAGTACGCCGACTATGGGACGCTCTTCTCGGCGGGGATGGACGCCCGCGAGTTCGTCGACCGGGTTCCCGACGCGGGACTCCAGCGGGGCGCTCGCCTCCTCCGGGAGGCCGCGGCTCACGACCATCCCGCAAAGAGCGTCGCCAACGCCGTCGCCGCCAAGGTCCGCTCGCGGACGACGCGGTTCGGGGTCCCGGCGCTCACCGACGACGGCGCCGGAACGGTGTCCCGCCGGCTGCGGGAAGCGACGGACGAGGTCGAGGACCCCTTCTTCGCGTACGTCAACCTCATGGATGGCCACGACACCCACCGTCCCCACGTCAGACTCGACCGCGACCGGTACTCGGCGCCGGTCGACTGGGACTCGACGGGGGTGAACAAGTGGGCGTACAACGCAGATCCCTCCCGCCGCGAGCCCACCTACCTCCGGCGCTACCGGGAGCTGTACGCTGCCAACATCGCCTACCTCGACTCCGTGCTCGCCGACCTGTTCGAATACTTCGCGGCGACCCCCCGCGAGACGACGGTGATCGTCACCGCAGACCACGGCGAGAACCTGGGGTACGCCGCCGACGATGGGCTGATCGAACACGTCGGGAGCCTCACCGAGGCCCTGCTCCACGTCCCGCTGTACGTCATCAACCCGCCCGAGGGCCTCCGGATCGGCGACGGCTACGTCTCCCAGCTCGAGCTCGGCCGGCTCGTCCGTGCCGCGGCCAACGACGACCCCGACGCGGCCAGCGACCTCGCCCGGGAACGGATTCCCGCGGAACTCGTCGGCACCCGGCTCCCGAGCATGGATCGGGCCGACGCCGACCTCGATACTGACTACTGGTCGCGGAGCATCCGGGCGGTCTACGAGGGAGAGCGAAAGTACCAGTGGGACTCGCTCGACAATCGCTACGAGTACGCCATCGACGCCGGACGACCCTGCTGGCAGAACCGGGTCGCCGACGGGATCGAAATTCCGCCCGAGGCACACGACCTGTTCGCGACTGAAATCGGCTCCGTCGATCCCGACGGGGCGGCCGCGGACGTCGACGGCGACACCGCCTCCCGGCTCCGGGATCTGGGCTACCTCTAGACCCGATTTCGGAGCTCCGCGAGCCGCTCTGCGGCCTGTTTGAACCCCGCGCCGCGCTTCTCGTGGCCCCGCCAGATCTCGGTGATGATCGGGCCCTCGAAGTTGTCGTACAGCGGAAGCAGACGCTCGAAGTCGATCTCACCCTCGCCGATCTGGAGGCCCTCGCCGTCGACGCCCGCGGCGTCGGCGACGTGGAGGTAGGCGGTGTACGGTCGGAGGGTTCGGGCGTGCTCGATGAGGTCCTCGTCGGCGTAGTTACACCACAGCTTCGCGTGGGAGGTGTCATAACAGATCCGCCGGCCGGTCCGCTCGCAGAACTTCGCGATCTCGTCGGCGGCCATGAAGTTGTTGTGGTAGCGCTGGCCGCCGTAGATCCAGGGCAGGGGCGGCATGTTCTCCATCAGGACCTCGACGCCCTCCTCGTCGAGTTCGGCGAGCGACCGGTCGAGGGCTTCGTTCATTGCCGGGACCGACTCGAGATCCATGTGGTCGGTCGTGATCCCGCCGGGGTGGACGACGATCGGCGGCCGCTCGGTCGGGAAATGGGGCGCGATCTCCTCGCGGGTCTTGTCGATCACCCGCTGGAGGACGTCGACGGCCTCCCGGCGGGTCGCCTCGGTTCGCGCGCTCGGATCGACGAGGTCGTGGCCGACCTGCTCGGGGGCGTGGATCCCCAGCCCCTTCTCGTAGTCGCCCACCGAGAATTCCTCGTCCAATCCCGAGCCGTTGACCCGGAACTCGAAGACGTCGGGGTCGCCCCAGTCGTGGTCGGCGATGTCCGAAAAGCGGACGACGATCCCCCAGTTCTCGAGGGCGGTGTCGTACTCCTCGGCGATCCCCTCGTCTACGTCCTCCCACTGGATCGTCTCGTCGGCCCCGATCGTTCTCCGGGCTTCGGCCCCGACGACGGTCTCGAGTTCCTGGGGGGAGACGCCCTTCGCCGGGCTCTTCGCGGTCAGGTCCGCACGGGTGATCTCCCGTCCGGCGGGGATCTCGCGGGCGGCGACGAGGCTCTTGCCAAGCGAGACGCGGTTGTTGTACTCCCCGCGGGTGAGGTACCGTTTGGGGGTCCCCTGGCTCTCCTCGATGTTGCGGACGTCCCGGACGAGCTTCTCCAACCCCGGGGCCTCCAGGCTCGCGGCGTGATCCGGCCCCTCCATGTCCCGGGAGACGGTGAAGTGACGTTCGAGAACGTCGGCACCCATCGCGACGGCGGCCCCCGAGACCGCGATGCCGCGTTCGTGGCCCGAGTAGCCCACGGGGACGTCGTAGCGCTCGTCGAGTTCTTCCATGAACGCGAGATTCAGGTTGTGATAGGGCGCGGGGTACGTACTCCGGCAGTGGAGCAGGCCGAACGCCGCTCCCCGATCCTCCAGGAACTCGACAGTCCGCTCGATCTCTCCTTCCTCGGCCATCCCAGTCGAGACCAGGAGGGGTTTGCCCGTCTCGACGAGCCGCTCGAGCAGGAGGAAGTTCGTCATGTCGGGCGAGCCGATCTTGTACGCCGGGAGGTCGAGGTTCTCCAGAAAGTCGACGCTCGAGTCGTCCCAGGGCGAACAGAGGAACTCGATGCCCGACTCGCGGGTGTAGTCGGCCAGTTCGCGGAACTCCGCGTCCGACAGCGAGACTCGCTTCAGGTTCGAGACGGTGTACTCGACGCCCATCTCCGAGCGGGCGGGGTTGGTGACGACCTCCTCGCGGTAGGTCTCCTCGAGCCGGCGCTTCTGGAACTTTACCGCGTCGGCGCCCGCCTCGTTCGCGATGTCGACTAACTTCTTTGCGAGCTGGAGGCTGCCGTTGTGGTTGATGCCGGCCTCGGCGATGACGTAGGCGGGGTGATCGCCGCCGATCGACCGGTCGCCGACGGCGAGGGTGGAATCGGACATATCGTCTCCTCTTATCGGGGCGCCAAAAGGATTGTTTCTCGTCGCTCGCACGGTCGGCTTTGGATTCGCCTCCCGGTAACCGATACGATCCCGAAGGCTCTCCAGAGGACCGTTCGTGGCGGTATCGGAGCATACATCGAATTGACAATCTTATAGTGTCCCGACCGCGAACCCGTTTTCGAGTGAGTACATGAGTACAGAGGACCTCTCCTTCCGGGAGAAGGCCCGCGGCCTCTACGAGGTCGCGACCTTTCGCCCGGTTCTGACCGCTTCCGTCGTTTTCTTCAGCGTCTTTACGGCCCTCCTCGAGGGGATCGGGATCAGCTTCATCGTTCCGATCGTCGAAATCGTCCAGTCACCGGGGGCGCCGGGCGAGGACGCAAGCGGTCCGGTCGCGGTCTTCGTCGCCGTCTACGACTTCCTGGGGATCCCCTTCACGCTGGGCTCGGTCGTCCTCGGGGTTATCACCGTCATGGGCGTCCGGTTCGGGACGAACTTCGTCGTCGACTGGATGCGGATCGCCCTCCAGAACCGCTACGTCCGCCACCTCCAGCGCGAGTCGTTCGACCACGCCCTCGACGCCGAGATCGCCTACTTCGATCGGGAAGGCTCCGACGACATCCTGAACGCCATCGTCACCCAGGCCGAGGCCGCGGGGCGGGTGATCAGTGACTTCATCCGCTTTATGAAACAGGTAATGCTCTGTGCGGTCTATCTGGGAATCGCGCTCTATCTCTCGCCGGTGCTCACCGTGCTTGCGGGCGTGATCCTCGGTGGGCTGACCTTCTTCATCCGCAAAGTCGTCGAGCCGGGATACACCATCGGCGACCGGGTCGCCCAGGCTAACGAGGAGATCCAGGGCGCCGCCCAGGCGGGCACCCAGGGGATCCGCGACGCGAAGCTCTTTACGCTGACCGACGAGCTCTTCGAGCGGTTCGCACGCCACGTCGACACCTACACCTCCTCCTCGATCAAGCTCGGGCGCAACGAGGCGATCATCGACAACGTCTACAACTTCGCGGCGGCCGCGACGGTGTTCGGGCTCATCTACGTCGCGATCGGGTTTACCGGCCTCTCGCTCGCCTCGCTTGGGATGTTCCTCTTTGCGATGTTCAAGCTCGGCCCGAAACTGAGCCGGGCGAACAACTACCTCTACCGGGTCGAGGGCCGGCTCCCCCATCTCGTCCGGACCCAGGAGTTCATCGACGAACTGCGCGACCACGAGGAACCGGTCGGCGGCGACCGATCTTCCCCCGAGAGTCCGTTCCCGATCGCCTTCGAGAACGTCTCCTTTTCGTACGGCGACGAGCCGGTCCTCCACGACGTCTCCTTCCGGATCGCGGCCGACGAGTTCGTCGCGTTCGTCGGCCCCTCCGGCGCCGGCAAGTCCACGATCGCGTCCCTGCTTGCCCGGCTGTACGACCCCGACTCCGGGGACGTGACGGTCGCCGGGACCTCCCTCGCCGAGTACGACCTCACCGAGTGGCGCTCGCGGGTCGCCGTCGTCCGCCAGAACCCGTTCCTGTTCAACACCACCCTCCGAGAGAACGTCACGATCGGGAACCGGAATGCGACCCAGGCCGAGATCGAACGCGCCTGCGAGATCGCCCACGTCACGGAGTTCATCGACGAACTCCCCGAGGGGTACGACACCGAACTCGGCGACGACGGCGTCCGCCTCTCGGGAGGCCAGCGCCAGCGGGTCGCGCTCGCCCGCGCGCTCCTGAAGGACGCGGACCTCCTCGTCCTGGACGAGGCGACCAGCGACCTCGACTCGGGGATCGAGGACCGGGTCCACACCGCCATCGAGGAGATGGACCGGGACTACGCGATCCTCGCCATCGCCCACCGGCTCTCGACCGTACGGGGAGCGGATCGGATCCACACCGTCGAGGACGGCCGGATCGTCGAGGAGGGCGACCA
The DNA here is from genome assembly GCF_003344565.1 of Saliphagus sp. LR7. Taxonomy (NCBI): domain Archaea; kingdom Methanobacteriati; phylum Methanobacteriota; class Halobacteria; order Halobacteriales; family Natrialbaceae; genus Saliphagus; species Saliphagus sp. LR7. The sequence goes on from NZ_QPND01000002.1 coordinate 460,789, forward strand.
CGAGGAACTGCTCGAGGAGGAGGGCCGGTACGCCGACCTCTATGCGATGCAGTAGCCGTGGCGGGAGCCACCGACGACGGCCCAGTTGACGACCCCGCACTTACTTACGAGGAGGCCCACCGACGCTTTCTGGCCGTCGAAGACGACCTCGGGCTCTTCTCGGCCCGGATCGACGGCGTCCCCTTCTGGGAGCGGGCCCGTTTCGAGACCCATCGGGAGGCGATCCGGGCGACGACGCCGCTGGGCGAGGCCCACGCGACGGTCGGTCTACAGCGGGCCCGCCTCCGAAAACTCCGGGGTCTGCTCCGGAACGTTGCCGTCGGCAACCCGTTCCTCGCAGAGCCCGCCGACATCGCGTTCGTCGGCCATCCCCGACGCAAGCAACGGGAGGACGGGCTCTGGTGGGACGTCTACTGCGACCCGATCCTCGAGGGTCTCGACCTCGACGCCGTCTACCTCGAACCCGATCACGACCACGCTCACCACACCCCGGCGAAGACGGGGGACGTTCGCTACCTCGACCTGGTGAAGTACGGCGGCAACCTCCGGCGAAAGTTCCTTCCTCCGAGTGTTCTCACGCCGGCCGACGCGCGCTTCCTCGAGCGGGTCGAAGCGGCGTTCGCCGAGCGGTTTGGGACCGGCCTCGACGTCGCCGGACGAGTCCGCCGGGACCTCGTGACCCGGCGGTGTAGACGGCCGCTCTACCGGCGGCTGTTCGAGCGTCTCGATCCCGACCTCGTGGTCCTGGTCGTCTCCTACGGGAAGGAGACGGCGATCGAGGTCTGTTCGGATCTCGGAATCCCGGTCGTCGAACTCCAACACGGTGTGATCAATCCCTATCACGTCGGCTACTCGTTTCCCGGCGACCGCACCAAGGAGACGTTCCCCGACTACCTCTTCACCTTCGGCGAGTTCTGGGGGGAGACCGTCGAGGTGCCGATCCCCGGCGATCGGGTGTATCCGGTCGGCTACCCCCATCTCGAGGCGTCGCTCTCCGAACTCGAGCGGGATAATGAGGGCGGGTCCGGGGACGCAAACGGCGACCGCTCGGGCGACGAGAGCGACGAGGGCGGAGAGCAGTTGCTGGTCGTCTCCCAGGGAACCATCGGCCGGGAACTCTCCCGGTTCGCGGCGGCCCTCGCCGAGGGCTTCCCAGGCGAGATTGTCTACAAACTCCACCCGGGCGAGTACGACGGCTGGGCGGACTCATATCCCTGGCTCCGGGAGGCCGACGTCGACGTCCGCGCCGACGCCGACCTCTACGACCTCTTTGCGGAGTCGGCGGCCCAGATCGGGGTCTACTCGACGGCGCTCTACGAGGGGCTGGCGGTCGGCCTCGACACCTACCTGCTCGAGTGCCCCGGCGTCGTCCAACTGAAACCGCTGGTCGACCGGGGCTACGCGACCGTAGTCGACTCTCCCGAATCGTTCCTCGTGGCGTTCGAGGCGGGAGAGTCGAGTCCGCCAGAGGACCGAACGCCCTTCTTTGTGCCGAACGCGGTCGACAACATCGAAGCCGCGCTTGCGGACGTCCGAGAGCGCGAGCGCCGATAGCCGTCAGCGACGAGCCGACTACCCGCGCGACTCCGGCGTCGGGGAGAGCCGCTCGCGGAGCTGGCCCGTTCGCTTCGCGAGGTCGAGTGCGTACCGGAGTCCGTAAAACGAGAGCTTCTCCTGGATCGACAGCTCCTCCCAGACCTCGGCGAGTTCCCTCTTTGTGGTCGAGGGTTTCGGCGGGAGGTACTGGCGCGGGTTCGCGAGCCCGCGGCCGTGGCCGAGTTCGGGGTGGAGCCGGCGGTTCTGCTCGATCCCGCGGCCGATTCGGACGTACTTGCCGAGCATCGACCGGAGCGACGACCGGGGCGGATGGGTGACGACGGGGTCGGGCGCGTAGTGGAGGTCCCGACCCGACCGGCGGACCCGGCGGCCGAACTCGAGGTCGCCGCCCGACACCAGCCGCTGGTCGAAGCCGCCGACGTCGGCGAGCGTCTCGCGAGTGACCAGCAGGCAGTTCGTCGGCGCGTACCCCTCCTCGCGGACGTAGCGGGCGACGGGAAAGCCGGTCAGACGGTCGTAGCGCGCGACGAGCCCCTCGCCCTCCTCCCGGGGGATCTCGACCCGACAGCCCACGTACGCCGCCTCGCGTTCGTCCATCACCGCGACCGCGCGCTCGAGCCAGTCCGCTTCGACGGTGCTGTCGGCGTCGAGGAAGGCGAACACCTCGGCATCCGTCCGTGCGGCCCTGATTCCCGTGTTTCGGGCGGCGTAGGAGCCCTGAATCTCGGTCTCGGAGACGAGGGTGAACAGGCTGGGATCGGTTTCGTGAAACGCCCGGGCGACTTCGAGGGTGGCGTCGGTCGAGCCGTTGTCGGCGACGACGACCTCGTAATCGGGGTAGGTCTGTCCGGCGAGCGCCTCGAGGGTCGCCGAGAGCCCCTCGGGGTCGTTGTAGACGGGGACGATCACCGAGACGGGCGGTCGGCTCACGGGCGGTCACCGCCGATCGGCGTCCGGGGGCGGCGTCCGCGGTCGTCACGAAGGAGGGTCACGGTCGGTACGGACCGCCGGATCCTCTTATATCGACCGGTAAGCCGCATCGGTGGCTACTTGTCGGTCGGGGCGCAGGCTCCCGCCATGGCCGTCGCTCTCGTCCCTGCACGCGGTGGAAGCAAGGGGATCCCCGGGAAGAACGTCACGCCCTTCCTGGGGAGCCCGCTGATCGCCCACACGATCGCACAGGCCGACGCCGCCGACGCGATCGAGAGTACCTACGTCTCGACCGACGACGACGAGATCGCCGACGCCAGCCGCGAGGCCGGCGCCGGCGTCATCGACAGGCCGGAATCGATCGCGGGCGATCGCTCGCCGACGGAGGCGGCGCTGGCCCACGCCCTCGAGGTCCTCGAAAACGACGGAGTCGAGCCTGAGGTCGCCGTGCTCCTCCAGTGTACCTCGCCGCTTCGCCGGCCCGCCGACATCGATGCGACGGTCGACCTCGTCGAGGGGGAGTACGACTCGGCGCTTTCGGCCTGTGCCGACCACTCCTTTTTCTGGGAGCAGGAGGGAGAAAGCGCCCGCCCGGTCAACTACGACCCCGCCGACCGGCCGATGCGCCAGGAGATGGCCGACCGCTACCGCGAGAACGGCTCGATCTACGCCTTCGAGCCGGCGGTCCTCCAAGAGGAGAGCGCCCGACTCGGCGGGCGGGTCGGGATCCACGAGATGCCCGAACTCCTAAGCTTCGAGGTGGACACGCCCGAGGACCTGACGCTGCTGGAGGCGATCGCCGAAGCGATCGGGTTCGAGGCCACCGCCGGGGAGCTGGGTGGGCGGGCGTGAGCAGGACGGTCTACTTCGTCAACGACACGACGACCAGCGAGAACTGGGGCTGTCGGGGAACCACGAGAGCCCTGCGCGGGATGGTCGCCGAGGCGGGCGGCGAGATCACCGATACCCTTCACTTGGAGCGGATGGACGACCGGCAGACGCTCGGGGAGGCCGTCGCCGGCACCGGCTCCTTCCCGGCGCGCCTGGCCCGCTTCGTGTCCCGGAAGGCCGACCTTGAGGGAAAGACGTTGCGCGCGCTCGCGTTCGTCCACGGCGGGAACCGCCGGGGCGCGTACGAACACTACGAGTCGATCGTCGGCCGGTGGGACGAGATCCCCGTGACCTACGAGGAGTACCCAGCGGCCGCGCGGGCGGTCCGCCGTGGCGAACTCCTCCCCGACGTCCGCCGCGGGATCGAGGAAAGCGACCTCGTCCTCATCAACGGCGAGGGGAGCATCTACGACCGCCAGCGCAAGGGCCGGATGACCCTGTTCGTCGCCTACCTCGCCCGCGAGTTCGACACCGACTGCGCGCTCGTCAACCACACCGCCGACGTCCACGACCCGGTCGTCCGCGAGATCGCCGCGAACGTCTACCCCCGGCTGACCGACGTCGTCTTCCGGGAGCCGTTCTCGGCGGACGCTTGTGCCGAGTTCCTTCCCGACGAGGCCGATCGCTCCCGCGGCGCTGACGCCGCCTTCACGTACGAGCCCGTCGCCGACCGGGAGGCCTGGGAGCGGGTCGTCTCCCGCGAGGGCTACTTCGATGCCTACCCCGACTCCGCGGGCGAGTTCGACCCCGGCGAGCCCTACGTCTGCGTCGGCGGAAGCTCGATCTACAACCGACCCGACAGACCCGCCTACGACCCGGCACCCGCCTTCGCCGACCTCTGTCGGCGCATCGAGCGCGAGGTCGCTCCGGTCGTGCTCACCGCCTGCTGTGGCTCCGACGCCGAGATCCTCCGGCCGGTCGCCGACGAGCTCGGCCTGCCGCTGGTCGGCCCCGCGACCCCGGTTCGACAGGCCATCGACGTACTCGGGGAGGCCGCGGGATACGTCGGCGGCCGCTGGCACCCGAGTATCTACGCGCTGACCGGCGGAACCCCGGTGGTGACCCTCACCGCCAATACCTACAAGACCGCGGCGCTGATCGAGCAGGTCGGCCTCGACGGCCCGACGTTCGACGCGCTCGCCCTCGAGGGCGCGACCGACCGGATCGTGGCCCTCCTCTCGGAGTACGTCGATCGCGAAGGACTCGAAGAGCGTCTCCAGGGGCGGGCCGGCGATCTTTCCGAGCGCGCCCGTCGGAACGTCCGGCTCCTCGAGGGTTAGCGCAGCCGCTTCACCCGCTCGACGACGGGGTCGGGCAGGTACCGGACCGCCGCGTGCTTCCCGCGGCGTTCGAGATGCTCACGAGCCGCCTCGAGCCGCCCGGTCTTCTTGAAGCGCTCGAAACATGCCCGTTCGTAGGCCCGATCGGGTTCGACCACTGGGGGGTCCTCGAGAGGGAACTCGAGGTCGTACCGGGGGAGGTCGGCAAGCGGCGAGTCGGGGTCGGTTGTGTGGATCGCTCGCTCCCCGAAGCCGACGTTCGAGACGAGGTTGCGGGCGGGGACGGCCGCGAGCCCGCCGGTGACGAGCATCGCGTACTGCCAGGGCTTGCTCCAGGCGACGGACTCCCCCCGGTAGCGCTTCTCGAAGCGATCGCGCTGGTAGGCAAACCGTTCGTCGTCGCCGATCGCCTCCCGGATCCGCCGCCGGATCCGCGGATCGGGCCAGCCGCCCATCTCGGGGTCGTACCGGTCCCAGGCCTTCCGCCAGGTCGCCCACCCCCAGACGCCCTGGTAGGTCACGAAGTGGTAGTCGCCGCCGCCTTCCGTCCAGGTCCCGAGTCGGTTGGTGCCGTTGATCGACATCACCCGCTCGTCCCCCCGGTAGCGCTCGAGCATCGTCTCACAGAAGCGAAAGAACTCGCGGGTGGGAACGCAGTCGTCCTCGACGATTATCGCCTCGGGTTCCCGTTCGAAGACCCAGTCCAGTCCCTCGGCGACGCTCGCGACGCCGTGATTGTGGTCGCGATATCGGCGGTGAACCTCGGGTTCCCAGTCGATTCCCTCCTCGACGGCCCGGCGGGCGGCCCCACAGCGTTCGGCCGCCGCGTCGTCGCCGACGGGCCCGTCGGCGACGATGTAGAATGTGGGGGGCTCGACCGCGGCGATCGCCTTTACGACCCGGGCGGTGGTTTCGGGACGGTCGTAGATGGGGAGGACGACCGGGGTCGAGAGCTCCCAGTCGTCTCCCGGCTCGGTCGGCCCGTCCCGAGCGCGCGCTTGTCGGCTCTCGCCTCGCTTCCCGTTCGTTCGCCGGCCCTGCCGGCTCCCGGCGCCGCCTCCGACCATACCGGCTCCTGTCGCCCGATCCCACAAAACCCTTGTCGTCAGGTTTTTCGTCGCCTTCGCCCAACGGGCGTTCGAATGGAGGGTCCCACCGTCTCGGTCGTCGTCCCGACCCACAACCGGTGTCGGACGCTCCCGCGGGCCATCGACAGCGTCCTCTCGGGCACTTACGACGACTTCGAGCTCTTGGTCGTCGACGACGGCTCGACCGACGCCACCCCCGAGGTCGTCGCGGACTACGACGACGACCGGATCAGGTATCTGCGCTTCGAGGAGAATCGTGGCGCCAACGCCGCCCGGAACGCCGGCATCGAGGCCGCCCGCGGCGAGTTCGTCTCCTTTCTGGACTCCGACGACGCCTTCCGCCCGCGCCACCTCGAGGTGGCGGCGGGCGTCCTCTCGAGGGCGCCCGCGACCTGTGACGGCGTCTGTACCTCCTATGCACGGATCCGCGGGGGTGCGGTCGGCTCGATCCAGCGTGTCCCCGAGGGGGTCATCGACCGGGCGGCGATCCTCGACGGCAACCCGATCGGCTCGCTGTCGGCGACGACGTTTCGCCGGTCGGTCCTCGAGGCCGTCGGCGGCTTCGACGAGGACCTCCCCTCGGCCCAGGACTACGACCTCTACGTCCGGGTGAGCGAGGGCTCCCGGCTCCGGGGGATCGGCGAGGTCCTCGTCGACCACCACACCGACGGCGACCGGATCAGCCACGACGTCTCCCGCCAGATCCGGGGCTACGAGCGGATCGTCGAGAAACACGGCGACGCCATCTCCGATCGGCGCCGGGCCCACCAGCGCTTTCTGATCGCCTTTCTCTACGCCGACCGCGGCGAGATCGACGCGACGCGTCGGGAGCTCCGGACCGCACTCTCGCTTCACCCGACGAACCCCCGCTACCACTACTTCTATCTCGCCGCCCGGCTCGGGGGCTCCGCGTTCGCCGCGAGCCGACGGCTGAAGGACCTCGGCAACCGGCTGTACCGTCGTGAGCTCCCGTTTTCGTGATCGGTCATCGGAACCGGTATATGGTGCCGTTTGATACGTCACGGCAATGGTGTATGGCTTTCTGGGGAGCGGTTCACCGATGGCGCTTTTGCGACCGCTGGCCTTTCTCGCGTTCGTCGCGGTCACGGTCGTCGCCTTCTACTTCTCGGAGCACACCCTCGTCCGGCGGGGGTACGTCGTCGGCTTCGTCGCCGTCCTGGTCGTCGCGAGCGCCACGGGCGTCGCGATGTTCCCCGCGGTCACGATGCACAAGTTCGCCGACACCGTCGACGAGGAGTCGACCTACCACGAGTTCCGGATCGCCGACGAGAGCGGGACCGAGATCGAGTACGACCAGCGTGCTTCCGCGCCCGTCATCGGCACCCGCCACGCCTCGCTGGCGCTTGCAACCGTCGAGGAGTACGACGACGAGAAACGCCTCGAGATCGCCGCGTTCCTCCTCGAGCAGGCCATAGAGCACCGCACGGACGTCGAGTCCGGCCCGTCGTTTTCCGAGCGGGTACGCTACCCGCGTCACATGCACGTCGAGGGCTGGTCGGCCACCGAACTCGAGGACGTAGGAGAGTTCGACCGGCTCGTGATCTACGAGCGGACGGTCCGCTATGACGACGATGCGGGGTCGATCGAGAACCGCAGCGAACGCAAACTCCTCGAGATCGATCCCGACGAGGAACGCATCGAGGGGCCCGCGGCATGATCGGGAGCGTCCGCGGCGCGTTCGTCAACTACGTCGCCGACCCCGCTCGAGCGAGCCCGATCAACCGGGCGGTCGCTCGGGTCCTGCTCGGGGCCTTTCTGCTCTGGAAGGTGCTCTCCCTGGAGTGGGCGGCTCTCGCGGAGTGGCCGTTCGTCATCGCCGACGCCTACACCGCCTTCGATCACGAACTGCTCTGGATCCTCCTTCCCTACCAGCAGTGGCTGCTCGCGGGACTGCTCTTGGTCTTCATCGCGGGCTACCGGACGAAGTGGGTCGGGCTCGCGAGCGCACTCGTGCTCGCACAGATGGCGCTGATGCGCTCGATGATCTACTACTCCGGCCAGGTCGAGACGCTCTTTATCGCCTCGTACTTCCTGCTCGTGCTCTCCTTGTTCCCCGAACCCGACCGGCTCTCGGTCGACGGCCTCCGGGAGACCCGCACCCGGTCGATCCACGAACTCAACGCCTTCCTCAAGGGCGACGACCACCGGGAGTACCGGATGACCGGGCTCGCGGTCTCGCTCGTCATCGTCTCGATCATCTACGTCGGCGCCGCCTGGGGGAAGGTCCTCGTCTCGGGGCTCGAGTGGATCACCGCCGAGAACCTCGGGCGGTACGTCCTCTACTACCGGGAGATCGGCGGCGTCTCCCACCCGGCCGGCGAGTTCGTCGTCCAGTATCCCGAATTGCTGTTCGCCGGCGTCTGGGGGACGATCGTCCTCGAGGTCGCATTGCTCCCCGCGGTCCTTCTGAAACGGGATATTACGGCGGTCGCGGCGGGGTTGATCGGGCTCCACCTCGCGATCATCGCCATGCTCGGGCTCTACTTCCTCGGAAACGTCGTCTTCCTCCTCCTCTTTCTCGCCTGGGACCGCCTCTACGCGGCGATCGCCCGCGACTCGACCGAGGGGGTCGACCTGGTCTACGACGAGCGGTGTTACTTCTGTGCCCGTTCGTTGTATCCGTTCAAACTGCTCGACGTCAACCGCTCGGTCAACTTTTATACCCAGTCCAACGCCCCCGAGGAGTACGGCGAGATGGAGGGCGTCGACTACGAAGAGCGGATGTATCTGTTTCGCGAGGGCGAGCCCTACGGCGGCTACGAGGCGTTCCGACAGCTGATCCGCCAGTTCCGCGTCTTCGCGCCGGTCGCCCTTGCGATGGCGTTCCTGCCGGTTCGGGCCGTTGGCGAGCGGGTCTACGGCTACGTCGCTGACAACCGGAGCCGGTACTTCGTCTGTAGCGTCGAGGACGCCGACTGACCGCCGGACCGACCGTTCGGGTTTCACGACGTTTTTATCCGATGGCATCGTCGACACCGACAGCGATGGACTCCTCTCGACGTGCCGACGCGGCCTTCGCCGTCTGCTACGTCGCCTTCGTCTTCGCGGGCGTCTACAAGGACGCGTGGTACGTCGCCTGGGCCCCCCTCGACCTGACGCTCGCCTTCGGGCTCGCGGCCGCCGCCGTCGCCGGCTGGCTGGCCCTGCGGGGCCGGCTCCGGGTCACCCGGGCCGGGATCGTTATCACCGGCCTCTTTACGGCGTTCGCGCTCTACGCCGTCGTCTCCGGGATCTGGTCTCCGAGCACCGACTACTACCTCTCGAAGGCGTTTCGCCTGGTCGGGGTCACCGGGCTCACGCTCGGGCTCGGGGCCCTCGTCGTCGCCTCCTCGGCCCGCCGGCTCCGCTACACAGGGTTTGCGACGGTCGGCTTCTCCCTCGTCGCCGTCGTCGAGACGTTCGTGCGATACCTCCAGTCCGGGGATACGGCCATCTATCCGTTCGGAACGAACTACCTGATCACGGGCCGCGTACTCGGACTCGGGATCGTGATCCTTACCGGCTACCTCGTCCTCTCGCGGGCGGATCGGCGCCTGACGACCGCCGCGGGGATCGTTCTCCCGCCGGCGACCTACGCGTTGCTCGTGATCGGCTCCCGGGGCCCCCTGGTCGCGGCTGTCGGCGCGATCGGGCTCCTAGTCGTCGCCGGGCTCCTGATCGGCCGGCTCCCGAACGGCCGGTGGGCCCTCGGGGCCTACGCCGCGGCGGTCGGGCTCGCCGGCTACGTCGCGTTCACGGTCGCCAGACACCTCGAGACGATCACCCGACTACTCTGGCTGCTCGAGGGCCCCGGTCAGTCGCTCGGCGCACGGTTCACCTACTGGCAGCAGACCATCGCGGGGCTCGGGCCCGCGACGCTTCCGTTCGGACACGGCCTCGGCTCCTGGCCGGTCGTCCTCGGCTACGGCGACGCCCAGGACTACCCCCACAACATCCTCCTCGAGGTCGCCTTCGAACTCGGGCTGGTCGGGCTGGCGCTGCTCCTTTCGCTGTTCGCCGTCGGAGTCGGGGTCGCCATCCGCGAGTGGGCCGACCACGGCCGGCCGGTCCACCTCGTGCTCCTCGCGCTGTTCGCGTACATGCTCGCGAACACAATGGTGACCGGCGATCTGAACGAGAACCGCTATCTCTTTGCGGTCTGTGGGGTGCTCGCCTATCGGGTCGCGCCCCGGCGGTACGCCGTCCCCTCGCTCGCTACGGTCCGGGAGGCGATCGGATCGTCGGGATCGCCGACCTGACCGCGTTCCGACGGCTTTTTCATCGGCCGCGGGGCTCCCGTCTCCATGCACTGTCTGGTCACGGGCGGCGCCGGCTTCATCGGCGGCCATCTCGCCGAGGCGTTCGCCCGCGAGGGCCACGACGTCACCGTCCTCGACAACCTGGAACCGTTCTACGACGTCGACATCAAACGCCACAACGTCGAGGCCGCCCGCGAGGCCGCCACGGGCGAGTACGCCTTCGTCGAGGGCGACGTCACCGACGAGGAACTCGTCGCCGAGCTCGTCGCCGACGCGGACGCCGTCTACCACCAGGCCGCCCAGGCCGGCGTCCGGGCCAGCGTCGAGGAGCCCCTGAAGGTCCACGAATACAACGTCGACGGCACGCTCAACCTCCTGGATGCCGCCCGCGACACGGACCTCGAGCGGTTCGTCTACGCCTCCTCCTCGTCGGTCTACGGCAAGCCCGACTACCTCCCCTACGACGAGGACCACCCCACGACGCCGGTCAGCCCTTACGGGGTGTCGAAGCTCTCTGCCGAACACTACGCGCGGGTCTACCACGAATTGTATGACGTGCCGTCGGTCTCGCTTCGATACTTCACGGTCTACGGTCCCCGGATGCGCCCGAACATGGCCATCTCGAACTTCGTCTCCCGGTGTATCCACGGCGAACCACCCGTCATCTACGGCGACGGCACCCAGACGCGCGATTTCACCTACGTCGAGGACATCGTCGATGCGAACCGCGCCCTGATGGAAGACGATAGTGCCGACGGCGAGGTGATGAACATCGGGTCGACCGACACTATCGACATCCTCACCCTCGCCGAGGTCGTCCGGGACGCGATCGACCCGACCCTCGAGATCGAGTTCACCGACGCCCGCGAGGGCGACGCCGAACACACCCACGCCGACGTCTCGAAGGCCGGGGAGCTGATCGGCTACGAGCCAGACGTGACGATCCGGGAGGGCGTCGAGAACTTCATCGAGTGGTACCGTGCCAACGACGACTGGTACGACGACCTCGTCCGACGCTCCTGAGGTCCGCGTCGATCGAAGGTCGGGATGAAATCCGTCGGTCCGGAGGGGCCTCCATCGATTTACTCGTTTCGAGGCGGGGCTACGAGGTCAGTGCGCCCTTGATGTCCCGGCCGACGCGAGCGAGGGTGTCGCGGAGTCCCCGTTTCCGGATCGACTCGAGGAAGCGTCCGCGGAAGGTATGAGGGCGCCCCCCTTCGGTCGGGAGCGTCCGAAGGTAGTAGCCCAGCGAGGGCTGGCGGGTCGTCACCGAGATCGGCCACTCGCGCTGGCTGTAGACCCGCATCCCCTCCTCGGCCGCTATCGCGTCGCCGACGCGGGCCAGGCCGGCGGGGTGGCGGCCGTGGACGATCTTCGGGGAGTCGGTGAGAAAGCCCGCCGAGCCCTGGTATCTGATCCGGAGGTTGTACTCGGGGGGAAGCGTCGCGATGTCGAGGTCGCTGTCGTAGAGCGCAGCCCGGAAGGCGGGCTGGTTCAGCCCGCGAAACGTCTCCGCGCGATTGGCGCGGTAGATCCGCTCCCAGGCCGAAAAGCAGTCGGCGACGGCGGGACGGTCCGCAAAGAGGATCACGCCCGTGTTGTACTGGGGAAAGGCCTCGGGGACGTCCGCGGGCGAGTAGCCCTTTCGGGCGGTTCGGCTCCCCGGGTTGTGGGCCGCCGCGATGTCGAAGCGCTCGAGCAGGTCGAAGACTCCCGAGACGTCCTCACGGACGTGGGTGTCGGTGTCCAGAAAGAGGGTCCGGTCGTACGGCGAGAGCTCGGGGCCGACGATCGAGTCGTCGACGCCGTAGGCGGGGTCCTCGAGGGGCCGCACGTCGTCGACGTGAGGGGCCGAAAAGGGTTCGTCCGAGAGGACCGTCGTGTGGAGGTCGCCGCCGGCCGCGGCGACGCTGCGGGCCGACTGGCAGGCCTCCTCGATGTACTCCCTGCCGGTCGCGACGTAGACGATCCCCTCGGACGGCATTCCTCGCCGATCGTTCGATCAGCCATCATATGGGTGTTGCGAACTCCGTTGGTAACCGAACCGGTCGTCTCGGCCGTCGTAGGGACTCCACGCCGAATCCTCCGTCCCCGTAGCCGCCGGTGAAAGACGACGGTCCTCGCCTGCGCCGTCTCCGCCTCGAGGCTCGCGACTCCTCGCCGTCGTCGCTAGGGGTTGCGGTCCGAGCGGGTCCGGACTGGCCGTCGGGCCGCGCGCACCCGGCGGAGTCGGAGCGATCGCAGGCGTCCGAACACAACCGCTAAGTCGACGCCCGGACATCCCGCGAACCCACGTTCATGTCGCCACCCCCCTCGCGGGTGCTCGAGCGAGTCGCCGACGGAGCCACGGAGCGTGCGGTTGCCGCCGAACACCTCCTCAAGATCGGGGCGGTCCCCCGGCTCGAGTGGCACCTCCAGGAGCCCGCGCTGCGGGCGATCCACCGCCTCCAGCGAGCGGTGTGGCCGGCCCGCTACACCGACGCCGACCCCTACCGCTTGCTGTGGGTCGATCCCGCGGCGATCACCCACCACGTCAACCGCGAGGAGACGCCACGAATCTTCGGCCGGGTCGCCGGCGGCGACTGGGATCGCCACCGGGAACCGTTCGCCGCGACCGACGTCCACCGCTCGCTCGAGAAACGCTTCGAGGAGGGCGCCGACTGGGAGGACACGGTGTTGTACGGGGCGCTTCTGTCGGGATCGGAGTCGGGGCTCTGGCGCCGGCGGTGTCGCACCGCGACCGAACGCGACCGCCGGCTGACGGCGATCGACGCGCTCTACGAGCGGATCGCCCGCGAGGGGTATCGGAGCCAGGCCACACTGGCCACCCGGGACGGGATCGACGGGATCGGGGAGGGGAACAACGAGCGAAGCCACCCCATGCTCAACGAGGTGGGGATCAACGTCGGCCGCGACGGCGCCTTGCTCTGGCGCCACCGGGGACTCCACCGGCTCTCGATCGCGAAGCTACTCGGCGTCGATCGCATCCCGGTCTACGTCCTCGCGCGCCACGCCGGCTGGCAGCGGGTCCGCGACCGCCTGCGGGCGGGCGAGCCGGTCGGAACCGGTTCCGACTCCCACCCCGACCTCGCCGATCTTCGGGAGTGATCGCCACCCCTCTGGCTCCGGCAACCCGGGCCGGGACGGAAAGCCCGAACACCGTCCGTCGCCGACTCCCGCCATGACCGGCCACCGGCTCCTGATCCCACACCCCTATTCGCCCGACGCGAAAGCCACCCTCGAGGACGCTGCGGGGGACCGCCTCGCAGTCGAGATCGCCGAAACTCCTGCGGAGACTCGCGAGGGTTTCGAGGCGGCGACGATCGCGCTGACGCCGCGGCTTCCCGGGGAGTGGCTCGAGCGGGCCGAGAACCTAGAATGGGTCCAGGCGACCAGTGCCGGCTACGACCACTACGACGTGGACGCCTTGGAGGCGCGCGGAATCACGCTGACGACCGCCTCGGGGGTCCACGCCCAGCCGATCGGCGAGCAGGTTCTGGGCGCGATGCTCGCCTTCGAGCGGGGCCTGCTCGAGGCGAGAGACCGCCAGCGGGACGGTATCTGGCTCGCCCACGAAGGCGGCGAGTTGGGGCACAAGACCGTCGGCGTGGTTGGACTGGGCGCGATCGGCGGCCGGGTCGCCGAACTCGCCTCGGCGGTGGGGTCGAGAGTGGTCGGTACCAAGCGGGATCCCTCCGACGCCCCCGAGGCCACGGACGAGGTCTACCCGCCCGAGGAGGTCGCCGAGGTCTACCGGCAGGCCGACTACCTTGTCGTCGCCTGCCCGCTTACCGACGAGACCCGCGGGATGATCGACCGGGAAGCATTCGAGAGCCTGTCCTCCGATGCAGTGGTCGTCAACATCGCTCGCGGGGAGGTGATAGAGGAGGAGGCGCTGGTCTCGGCCCTCCAGCAGGGACGGATCGGCGGCGCCGCACTCGACGTCTTCGACGAGGAGCCACTTTCCCAGGAGTCGCCGCTGTGGGACCTCCCGAACGTGCTCGTGACTCCCCACATGGCAGGCTCGACGCCCCACTACTTCGACCGGGTCGGCGACCTCTTCGCGACCAATCTCGAGGCGTTTCTCGCGGGCGAGGAGCCGGAAAACCGAATCGTCTGAGCCCCGCTTGCGAGAGCACGCGGAGGTTTGAGGTGTGACGCGCTCGTCGTGACTGGTGCAATGGAGATCGACCTAGAGCGGATCGACCACCTCGACGAGCGGAGCCAGGACTGTCTTCGAAACTGCCTGGAGGCCGCCCAGGTCTGCGAGTGGTGTGCCGACGCCTGCGCCGACGAGGGCGAAGGGATGGCTCGCTGCATTCGCCTCTGTCGGGACGTCGCCGACGTCGCCTCGCTGCACGCCCGGCTGATGTCGAGAAACTCCGCGTACAGTGGCGACCTCGCGGCGGTCTGTGCCGACCTCTGCGAGGAGTGCGCCGAGGAGTGTGCGGAGCACGACCACGACCACTGCCAGGCGTGTGCGGAGGTCCTCCCCGACTGTGCCGACTCCTGTCGGGAGATGGCTTCCGGGTGATTCGGTAGCTCGAAGCTCCGTTCCCCCGCTTTAGCTCGCCGCTTCGATCGCCCGATCGAGGTCGGCGATGACGTCCGCGACGTCCTCAATGCCGACCGAGAGCCGGACCATGTCGTCGGTCGTGCCGCTCGCGAGTTTTTCTTCCTCCGAGAGCTGTTGATGAGTCGTGCTCGCGGGGTGGATGATCAGGGTCTTCGCGTCGCCGACGTTCGCCAGCAGGCTCGCCAGGGAGACCTCGTTGCAGACGGTTTCGGCCGCGTCGTAGCCGCCCTCGAGCCCGAAGGTAATCATTCCGCCGTACCCCCCGTCGAGGTACTCCGCGGCCGCGTCGTGGGTCTCGTGGCTCTCGAGGCCGGGATAGTTGACCCACGAGATTGCGGGGTGCTCTTCGAGGTACTCCGCGACGGCCATCGCGTTCTCGCAGTGTTTTTCCATCCGGAGGGGAAGGCTCTCGAGTTTCTGGAGGGTGACCCAGGCGTCAAAGGGCGACTGCTGGTTGCCCAGGTCCCGGAGGCCCCGGGTCCGCGCGACGGCCAGGAAGGCCGCGTCGCCGAAGGTCTCGTGGAAGTCGATCCCGTGGTAGGCGGGGTTCGGCTCCGTGATCTCGGGGTAGTCGCCCTCGGCCCACGGGAACGAGCCGCCGTCGACGAGCATCCCGCCGATCGTCGAGCCGGCGCCGTGGATCCACTTCGTCGTCGAGTGCCAGACGAGGTCCGCGCCGTGTTCGAGCGGCCGGCAGAGATACGGTGTCGCGAACGTGTTGTCCACGAAGAGGGGAACGTCGTTCTCGTGTGCGATGTCGGCCAACCGCTCGATGTCGGGGGTGACGAGCGCGGGGTTGCCGATCGTCTCGCAGTGGACGAACGCCGTGTCCGAATCGATCGCCTCCTCGTAGGCGTCGTAGTCGAGCGTATCGACGAACGTCGTCTCGACGCCGCGTTTCTCGACGGTGTGGGTGAGGTAGGTGTAGGTCCCGCCGTAGAGCGAGGACGCCGATACGACGTTGTCGCCGACGTCGGCGAGGACGAAGGTTGCGAGATCCAGCGCGGCCATCCCCGAGGCGGTCGCGATGGCGCCCGCGCCGCCTTCCAGGGTGGCGACGCGCTCCTCCAACATCGCGTTCGTCGGGTTCATGATCCGCGAGTAGATGTTGCCGGCCTCCTCCAGCCCGAAGAGGGCGGCGGCGTGCTCGGTGTCCTCGAAGACGTAGGAGGTCGTCTGGTGGATCGGGGGCGCCCGCGCGCCGGTCGTCGGGTCGGGGTCGGCGCCGGCGTGGATGCTGTCGGTCGCGAATCGGTGCTCGTCTGGGTCGCTGTCGTCTGCCATGGAGAGGCAATCGCAGCGAGGGGGTTTGATTCTTCCCCGGCAGCGGTTCGCTCGTCGGGCAAGCGGGAGACCTATTTCGCCGTCGATCATCCACGGGGTATGGAGACGACGCGTCACTTCACCGCGACCGTCTACGTCGTCGCCGACGGCGCGACCGCCCTCCACGACCACCGCCGACTTGGTATCCGGATCCCGCCGGGGGGCCACGTCGACCGGGACGAACTCCCCCACGAGACGGCGATCCGGGAGTGCCGCGAGGAAACCGGCCTCGAGGCGACGATCATCCCGACCGAGGATCGACGGATCGAGGCCGAAACGGGTCGCCCGCTCCCGCGACCCCGCCGCCAGATGCTCTACGACATCGACGTCCACGACGGCCGGGTCGCCCACCAGCACGTCGACCATATCTACTACGCGACGGTCCCCTCTCGCGAGATCGACCCTGCGGACGGCGAGGTCGGCGTCGAGGGCTGGCGGTGGTACACCCGCGAGGACCTCCGCGCGAGCGACGTAGACGATGACGTCGTCGCGCTCGGCCGCGAGGCGATTTCGGCCGCCCGGGGACGGTGACCGACCGTCCCGACCGCCCGTCGGACCCTCCGGCCGGCGAGGAGCTGAACGTCCTCGTCGTGCTCGGTCACCCCCGGACCGACAGCTTCGGGAGCGCGCTCGCCGAGGCCTACTGCGAGGGCGCCCGCGAGGCCGGAGCCGAGGTCCGGGAACTCGTCGTCGCCGACCTTGAGTTCGACCCCGACGTCCGCGCTGACTCCCCCGAAAACCAGGAGATGGAGCCCGACCTGATCGACGCCCAGCGCCGGCTCCGGTGGGCCGACCACCTCGCGTTCGTCTACCCGAACTGGTGGGGGACGATGCCGGCGCGGCTCAAGGGGTTTCTCGATCGGGTGCTGACGCCCGGTTTCGCCTTCTCCTTCGAAGGGGAGGGTCCGGGTCACGACTCCCTGCTTTCGGGTCGGACCGCCGAACTGATCTCGACGATGGACATGCCGCCGTGGGTCTACCGCTTCATCTACCGCCAGCCCGGCAACGACGCGATGAAACGCGCTACCCTGGGATTCGTCGGGGTTCGGACGACGCGGGTGACGAACCTCGGGCCGGTCCGGGAGTCCGATCCCAGCGATCGCCAAGAGTGGCTCGCGGAGGCGACCCGGCTGGGCGAAAGCCTCGAATCAGGGCCCGAACCCCGTTCGGTCAGAGCCCGCCGCCGCCTGAAATCGTGGCTCTCGGCGCTTCGCCTGCAGTTCTACCCCATGTCGCTGCTCGCCTACGGCCTCGGCGCGCTCGCCGCCGCCGGCACGGACGCGTTCTCCGCGCTCGCGATCTGGCTCGGGCTCGCGTTCGTCTTCTTCCTCGAGGCGACGACGGTGCTCGCCAACGAGTACGCGGACTACGAAACCGACAGCGAGAACGCGTACGCGGGCCCGTTCACCGGCGGTTCCCGGGTGCTGGTCGAGGGCGACCTCGGATTCGGGGAGGTTCGGCGGGGCGCGCTCCTCACGGGGTCGCTCGCCGCCGTCGCCGGAGTCGAGGCGTTGGCCGTCGGGGCCGGCTCGACGCTCGCGACGGCCACGGCGATGGCCGTCCTGGCGGTGCTCGCGCTCGGCTACACCCTGCCGCCGCTCTCGCTTTCCTACCGGACGCTCGGCGAACTCGACGTCGCCGTCACCCACAGCATCGGCGTCCTGCTCGTGGGATTCCTGCTCGCGGGCGGAGTCTCGAGCGATCCGCTGCCGTGGCTGCTCGGGCTCCCCTTCCTGCTGTCGGTCCTCCCTTCGATCACGCTCGCGGGCGTCCCCGATCGGGATGCCGACCGCGCCGCCGGAAAGCAGACGATCGCCGTTCGGTTCGGCATCGACGGCGCGGCGGCGGTCGCTGCGGGGACCGCCCTGGCGGCGGCGGGAGCCGGCGTCATCTGGATCCTCCGAGGGGTTCCGGGCTACGGTCCCCTCGTCGCCCTCTCGATACCCCACGGGCTCGCGATCGCGTGGGCCGTTCGCGGACTCTACAGGCGGCCGGAGCCACGCCGGATCGACCGGCTGATGGCTCTCACGCTTTCCTATCTCGTCTGGTTCGCGGTCGTGCCGCTTTACTCCCTGCTCCGGGTCGCATGATTACGTTTCGCTTCGGAAATAGAATCCGGATGAGAAGTGGTGTCGGTCAGTCGAGGGTGGTCGAGAGGAGGTTGAGCGTGGGGCTGAACATCGAGGCGTCCTCGCCGAGGCTCCCGGTATCGTCGGCGCTCAGGTTTTCGTCCCGGGAGAACAGGAACGCGGTGATTCCGGAGCCGTCGCCGATGTCGTAGCGGATGACGTAGCCCGAGTAGTCGTCGGGTTGGGAGATCTCCGAGACCGTCTCGTCGTCGTCCTGAAGGCAGTTGACCGTCGTGGCCTGTTCGAGTTGGGCGACGACCTCGAAGCTCTGTCCCGGGTGGTAGTCGTAGGCGAAGACGAGGACGTTGCCGTCCTCCTGGAGCGCCATCAGTTACCGCCCCCGTTTCCACCGCCGTTTCCGCCTCCGTTGCCACCGCCGTTGCCGCCTCCGTTGCCACCGCCGTTTCCGCCGCCGTTGCCACCGCCGTTGCCGCCGCCGTTTCCGTTCCCTCCGTTGCCGCCGCCTCCTCCGCCGAGGTCGGTCGAGAGGAGGTTGAGTTCGGGGCTGAACATCGAGGCGTCCTCACCCAGCGTCCCGCTGTCGCCGCTGCTGAGGCTGACG